>NZ_JAGIYX010000079.1:0-2635 GCF_017813315.1 Kitasatospora sp. RG8 | reverse complement strand
GGTTGGCGCGGTATTTGGTGGGTCAGGGGGTGGGTGCGGAGTCGGTGGTGGGTCTGTGCCTGCCGCGGGGTGTGGAGACGGTGGTGGGGATTTTGGGGGTGTGGAAGGCGGGGGCTGCGTATCTGCCGGTGGATCCGGGGCAGCCGGTGGAGCGGATCGCGTTCATGTTGCGGGACAGTCGTGCGGTGTTGGCGTTGACGACGGAGGAGTTGCTGGACGAGCTGCCGGCGGGTCGGGTGCGGTTGGTGGCGGTGGACGGTGCGTTGGTGCGGATGCAGCTGGCGGGGATGGCGGCGACTGCGCCGGGTGTGCGGGTGTCGGCGGACGGGCTGGCGTATGTGATCTACACGTCGGGGTCGACGGGGCGTCCGAAGGGTGTGGGGGTGACGCACGGGGCGTTGGCGAACTATGTGGGGTCGGTGCCGTCACGGGTGGGGTTCGGTGTGCTGGGGGGTCGTTATGCGTTGTTGCAGGCGCAGGCGACGGACCTGGGGAACACGGTGTTGTTCGCGAGTCTGGCGACCGGTGGTGAGCTGCACATCCTCCCGGAGGAGGCGGTGACGGATCCGGTGGCGGTGGCGGCGTACTTTGCGGAGCACCGGATCGAGTTCGTGAAGGTGGTTCCCTCGCACCTGGCGGCGCTGGCCGCGGTGGCCGGACCGGGGGGTGTGCTGCCCGCGGCGTCGTTGGTACTCGGTGGAGAGGCAGCGTCGGCGGGCCTGGTGGAGGGTCTGCTGGAGGCGGCGGGCGAGCGTGGGGTGTTCAACCACTATGGGCCGACGGAGGCGACGATCGGTGTTGCGACGACGCGGCTGACGGCGGAGTCGGTGGCGTCCGGTGTGGTGCCGGTGGGTCGTCCGGTCGGGAACACGCGGTTGTTCGTGTTGGACGGGTTCCTGCAGCCGGTGGCGCCGGGTGTGGTGGGTGAGTTGTACGTCGCGGGTGGGCAGTTGGCGCGTGGCTATGTGGGCCGGGCCGGGTTGACGGCGGAGCGGTTCGTGGCCTGCCCGTTCTCCGCCTCGGGTGGGCGGATGTACCGGACGGGTGACCGGGCGCGTTGGACGGCGGACGGCAGTGTGGTGGTGCTGGGGCGTGCGGACGATCAGGTGAAGGTGCGGGGTTTCCGGATCGAGCCGGGTGAGGTGGAGGCGGTGCTGGCCGCCCATCCGGGCGTGGCGCAGGCGGCGGTCGTCGCCCGCGAGGACGTGCCGGGGGACCGCCGGCTGGTCGCCTACGTTGTCCCCGCTGATGAAGATGGTGGTGAACTGTCCACGTCGGTTCGGGAGTTTGCCGTCTCCAGGCTTCCGGAGCACATGGTGCCGTCGGCGGTGGTGGTGCTGGACGCGCTGCCGCTGACGGGCAACGGCAAGCTGGACCGCAGGGCGCTGCCGGCGCCGGACTTCGCCGCGGTGGCGGGTGCCGGCCGTGGTCCGGTGTCGGTGCAGGAGGAGATCCTGTGTGCCGCGTTCGCGCAGGTCCTGGGCCTGGAACAGGTCGGTGTCGACGACGACTTCTTCGAGCTGGGCGGGCACTCCCTGCTCGCGACGCGGCTGATCAGCCGGGTGCGGGCCGTTCTGGGTGTCGAGGTGGAGATCCGTGCGCTGTTCGAGGCGCCGACCGTGGCCGGTCTGGCCGCCCGCCTGGCCGAGGCCGCGCAGGCCACCCGTGTTCCCCTGGTCGCGGGCCCGCGCCCGCAGCGGGTGCCGCTCTCCTTCGCCCAGCGCCGCCTCTGGTTCATCGGCCAGCTGGAGGGCCCCAACCCCACCTACAACAGCCCCATCGTCCTGCGCCTGACCGGCGACCTCGACCGGACCGCACTGGCCCAGGCCCTGCGCGACGTCATCGCACGCCACGAAGCGCTCCGCACGATTTTCCCCGAGGCCGACGGCGAGCCGTACCAGCAGATCATCGACGTCGACGAACTGCTCTGGGAACTCCCGGTCGTGCGCCTGACGCAGCCGGACCCGTCCGAGCCGGTGACGGGTGCTCGTCTCCTGGACCTCGACGAACTGCCCTTGAACGCCTCCGTGCTGGAACTTCCCGTGATCGACGCGACGGAGGATCTCCCCGAGGACCAGCTGCCCGGCGCCGTGGCACGGGCGGCTGGGTACGCGTTCGACCTGGCCAACGAAATCCCCGTCCGAGCCTGGCTGTTCGACAACGGCCCGGGCGAGCACGTCCTCGCACTGGTGGTCCACCACATCGCGGGCGACGGTTGGTCGATGGGTCCGCTGGCGCGGGACATCTCCACCGCGTACGCGGCGCGGCTGGCGGGCGGTGGTGCGCCCGAGTGGGCGCCGCTGCCGGTGCAGTATGCGGACTACGCGCTGTGGCAGCGTGAGTTGCTGGGTGCGGAGGGCGACCCCGGCAGCTCGCTGTCGCGCCAGGTGGCTTACTGGCGTGAGGCTCTGGCGGGGTCGCCGGAGGAGCTTGAGCTGCCCTTCGACCGTCCGCGGCCGGCGGTGGCGAGCCACCGCGGCCACACGTCCGGATTCGTCATGCCCGTGGAACTGCACGCCAGGTTGGTGGAGTTGGCGCGTGCGGAGGGTGTGACGCTGTTCATGGTGTTGCAGGCGGGGTTGTCGGTGCTGTTGTCGCGTCTGGGTGCGGGGACGGATGTTCCGATCGGTTCGGC
>NZ_JAGIYX010000078.1:0-2897 GCF_017813315.1 Kitasatospora sp. RG8 | reverse complement strand
GTCCTGGTCGGTCTCGCCAGCCTGGTCGGCCTCGCGCTGGGAGCCCTGACCGTCCATCTGGTGGTCCCGCTCGTGGTGCTGACCCCGGCCGCCCGCCGGCCGGTCCCCGAAGTCCTGGTCGGCATGCCGCTCGGCCCGGCCGCCCTGATCGCGGCCGCGATCACCGCCGTCGCCCTGGCGTCGGCCTTCCTGACCGGCCGCCGCCGTCGAGACGTGGCCGCCCGGCTACGGCACGTGGAGGAGATGTGACCAGCCCGGCCGGCACCCGCACACCACCCCGCCCCACCGGCACCGCACCGACCGCCGAACACCACCCCGCCCCCTGGGTACGGACCAGACTGCGCACAGCACCGGTCGCCGCTGTGCTCGCCGCCGCGCTGGCCCTCGGCACCGTCTTCCTCGCCGCCGCGTTCCCGCGGGCCGTCGACCGGGGCACGGACACCGCCCTGCACGAGTACCTGCGCGACCGCGGACCGGCCTGGACCAGCGTGCTCGCCACCGGGCAGCAGCGCTTCGACGCGGACGGCCTCGACCAGGTGGCGGAGAAGCTCGCCGCCTACCCGACGAAGAACTTCGGCTTCATCCCGGGTGGTCCGGTGTATGGCGCACGCGGAGACAAGGCGCGCGAGCTCTACAACCCCGGGCTCTCCCGGCCCGACGCCTCACGGCCGCAGGCAGGCCTGATCTACCTGCACGGCCTCAGCGACCACGCCGCCCTGGTGGCCGGCCGCTGGCCCAACGGCGGCCGCGACGACGGACCGGTCCCGATCGCGCTCAGCCGGAGCGCCGCCGACACCATCGGCATCCACCTCGGCGACGTACTCGAAGCCCGCCCGCTTCCCGGCATCGGGGACCCGCAGGACGCCCAGCGGGCCGAGGTGGTCGGACTCTTCACGCCCAACGATCCGGCCGACCCGTACTGGGCCGGTCTGCCCTGCCCGGAGAAGGCCTGTCTGGAGGGCACCCCCAGGGTCTACTGGAAGACCGCCGGCGTGACCGACGCGGCGTCGGCACCACGGCTCGCAGCCTGGGGCAACGGCGCCATGGACTTCTGGCGGCTGCCGGTCGACATCGACGCGCTGCGCGCCGACCGGCTTCCGCAGACCAGCGAGGAGCTCTCCTCGTACCTGACCGGCCCCACCAGCACGCACCTGCGGACCGACACCGGCCGGTCGGACCTCGGGCTCACCTCGCCGCTGCCGAAGCTGTTCCAGCAGGCCACCGAGCGGCGCGCCGCCACCGCGCCGCTCGCCGCGATCGGCCCGGCCGGCCTGGCCGGCGTCGCCGCCGTGGTCCTCTGCCTGGCGGCCGCCCTCACCTTCGACCGGCGCGGCGGCGAACTCCGGCTGCTCCAGGCCCGCGGCGGCTCGCGCGGCGGCGTGCTGCTGCGCCTGTTCGGCGAGGGCGCGGTGACCGTCCTGCCCGCCGCAGCGGCCGCGACCGTCCTCGCCCTAGCACTGCTGCCGACCCCGCGCTGGACGGGCGCCGTTCTGGCCGCGCTGGCCATCACGCTGCTCGCGCTGCTGGGCTTCCCCGCCCGCGCGGCCCTGCTCTGGTCGGCGCCGCGCCGACGGACCGGGCGGCGACGGCTGGTCGGCGAACTCGTCGTCGCGGCCGTCACCGTCGCGGCCGTGCTGGAGGTCCGGCGACGCGGCGTCGTCCCGCCCGGGGAGGGCCTGGACCCGTTGCTGGTCGCGGCCCCGCTGCTGCTCGCCCTCACCGGCGGTCTGCTGCTCGCCCGGCTCCAGCCGGTCCTGGTCGGCGCGCTCGCCCGGGTGACCGGCCGCGGCCCCGGACTGATCGGCTTCCTCGGCCTGGCCCGCGCCGCCCGCGGCACCGGCGGCCGGCCGCGCCCCTCCGTGCTACCACTGCTCGCACTGATGCTCGCCGTCACCACGGCCGGCTTCGGGGCCACCGTGCTGGACGCGGTGGACGGCTCCCGGCTGCGCGCGGCCCGGCAGGCGGTCGGCGGCGACGCGGTCGTCGGCGCGCCGACCGGTGTCTCGCTGCCGCCCGGCTTCATCAAGGCGGCGAACGCCCTGCCCGGCGTCCGGACCGGTACCGCCGTCTGGTGGGAGAGCGAGGTGTTCGTCGTCGGTGTCTCGGGAGGGTCCACCCGGGTCAGCGTGCTGGCCGTCGACCCGCAGGCGTACGTCAAGTTGGCCCGATCCGTCGGGCGCGGCGCCTTCGACCCGGCCGTCCTGGCGGGCGGAGCCGGCGGGGACGACACCCCGGTGCCGGCCGTGTTCAGTGCCGCACTCGCGGCCGAAGCGGGCGACGGCAGCCAGCGCCTGCGGATGCTCAACGGCTGGGAACTCCTCGTCGCGAAGGCCGGAACCGTCGACGCCACACCCGCGCTGGAGGAGTCGACCCGGCGGTTCGTCATCGTGTCGGCCGGTACCGCGGCCGCCCGAAGGCCCGAACTCGCCCAGCCCAACCTCTGGTTCGGCACCGGTGACGTGGACGAGCGGCAGCTGAAGGCACTGGTGCGGGAGAAGGGGCCGCTCAGCGGGGTCGGTTCCTTCGTCGGCGCCACCCCGCCCGGCGGAGCGACCGCGTCCCCGACACCGGCTCCCTCCGCCACCGCCGGGTCGTCCTCCGCACCGGCGGCGGTGGCCGGATCCACCACGGCACCCGCGTCCCCTGGCGCCGCACCGGCCGGCCAGGCCCGTGCGGGTGAGGATCCCGACAGCCTGCCGTTCGGCTACGTGGCGCGCACCAGCACCGGTCTGGCCGCCGAGTTGGCCAATGACCCGCTCCAGCTCTCGGCCGGTCGGCTGTTCTGGGCCTCCGTGATCGGCGCGGCGGGGTTCGCCCTGCTCGCCGTGCTGCTGACGCTGCTGCGGGCGGCCCCGGAGCGCGTCGCCCTGCTCGCCCGGCTGCGCACCATGGGCCTG
>NZ_JAGIYX010000077.1:0-3248 GCF_017813315.1 Kitasatospora sp. RG8 | reverse complement strand
CCCGCGCCTCGAACAACCCCACCAACGTCCCCGACATCCCCACCGGCCCCTCCACCGCCGGCACCTGCCACCCCACCAACAACCGCTCCCGCTCAACCCCACCCACCACATCCACCGCACCCAACCGCGACTCCGGCGACTCCTCCAACACCGACGTCAGACCCGCAACCGCTGTCCTCAGCAACCCACACACCTGCTCCGCATCGGCCGGGGCGACAGCGTCGACGCTCAGGCCGAAACCGGTCCCGTCGTCGTCCACGTTCACCACCAACGGATAGTTGGTACGGCCCCGGGCGTACCGAAGTCGCACGCCGTCCAGGCCGACGCCGAGGTCCGATCCGGATGTCCCCCCGGCGAGTCGGCCGTTCCGGTAGTTGAACAGCGCGGTGAACAGCGGGCTGCCGCCCGGGACACCGCTGGCCTGCTGCGCCACCGAGAGCGGCGCGTGCTCGTGCACCAGCAGCTCGCCGAGCTGGTGCCGCAGCGCGGAGACCGCCTCGGCTGCTCCGAGCTCATCGACGCGTACGCGCAACGGCAGCGTGTTGATGAAGGGGCCATGGACGCGGTCGGCCCCGGTGCCGGCGTTCATGCGGCCGAACAGCACCGTGCCGAACACCACGTCGTTCCGACCGCTGACCGCTGCCAGCACCCGCGCCCACGCCACATGGAAGACCGTCGCCGGACTCACGCCCAACCGGCGGGACACTTCCCGGACCCGTTCGGCGAGTTCGGCGTCGATGTCGGCCCGTGCCTGCACGGCTCCGCTGCCGTCGCCGTGCACGTCGAGCAGCCCGTACGGGGCGGTGGGTTCGGTGACGTCGCCGAGGAGGTCGGCGAAGTAGCGCTCGTGCTCCTCGCGCGGCACCCCCAACCGGGCCTGGGCCACGAAGTCGCGGAACGGCAGGGGCGCGGGCAGCGAGTCTCCGCGCCCGGACAGGAACGCCCGTACGCCCTTCAGCAGCGCATCCGTGGTGGCGTCGTCCCGGACCAGGTGGTGGATGCGCAAGAGCGCCAGCCACTGCCCGTTGTCGGGCGAAGCCGCGATGTGCACCCGGATCAGCGGCGCGCGGTCCAGGTCCATCCAGCCGCCGGCGGCGGTCAGCAACTGCTCGACGGGGTCGGCCCCGTGCGGATCGAGTTCCAGTTCTTCCACCGGGAGCGTCGCGTTCCGTGCCACCACCTGGACGGGCTCGCGCAGGCCCTCCCAGACGACGGCCGTGCGGTAGATGTCGTGCCGGTCCACCACCTGCTGGAGGGCGGCGAGGACCGCGTCGAGCCGTTGGCGGCTGTCGAACCCGAGCACCATCGGCTCGGCATACACGTCCGTCGCGCCCCCGCGTCCGGCCTGCAACAGGTGGTGGAAGAAGATCCCCTCCTGGAGCGGGGCGAGCGGGTAGACGTCCGCGATGTTCGCCGCGCCACCCGGCACAGCAGCCACGACCTTCGCGATCTCGGCCGTGTTCAGTTCGACCAGCGGCAACATGTCCGGCGTGATGACCTCCGTGCCGGCCGGAATCGCGTTCGGGGGCACGCTCACCTGCCCCGGGCCCGTCTCGGCAGCGAGGCCGGCCGGAGTCGAGGTCTGGAACAACGCCCGTACCGAGACCGCCATCCCGCGCGCCCGCAGGAGCTCCACCAACGAGACCGCCAGCAGGGAGTGCCCGCCCAGAGCGAAGAAGTCGTCGTCGACGCCGACGTGTTCCAGGCCCAGGACCTGCGCGAACGCGGCGCACAGGATCTCCTCCTGCACCGACACCGGACCCCGGCCGGCACCCGCCACCGCGGCGAAGTCCGGCGCCGGCAGAGCCCTGCGGTCCAGCTTGCCGTTGCCCGTCAGCGGCAGCGCGTCCAGCACCACCACCGCCGACGGCACCATGTGCTCCGGAAGCCTGGAGACGGCGAAGTCGCGCACAGCTGCCGCGACTTCGTCGGCTGCCTCGTCGGCGGCGACAACGTAGCCGACCAGGCGGCGGTCCCCCGGCACGTCCTCGCGGGCGACGACCGCGGCCTGCGCCACGCCCGGATGGGCGGCCAGCACCGCCTCCACCTCGCCCGGCTCGATCCGGAAACCCCGCACCTTCACCTGATCGTCCGCACGCCCCAGCACCACCACACTGCCGTCCGCCGTCCAACGCGCCCGGTCACCTGTCCGGTACATCCGCCCACCCGAGGCGGAGAACGGGCAGGCCACGAACCGCTCCGCCGTCAACCCAGGACGCCCCACATAGCCACGCGCCAACTGCACACCCGCGACATACAACTCACCCACCACACCCGGCGCCACCGGCTGCAGGAACCCGTCCAGCACGAACAACCGCGTGTTCCCGACCGGACGACCCACCGGCACCACACCGGACGCCACCGACTCCGCCGTCAGACGAGTCGTCGCAACACCAATCGTCGCCTCCGTCGGCCCATAGTGGTTGAACACCCCACGCTCGCCGGCCGCCTCCAGCAGACCCTCCACCAGCGCGGCCGGGGCGGCCTCTCCGCCGAGTACCAACGACGCCGCGGGCAGCACACTCCCCGGTCCGGCCACCGCCGCCAGCGCCGCCAGGTGCGAGGGAACCACCTTCACGAAGTCGATCCGGTGCTCCGCAAAGTACGCCGCCACCGCCACCGGATCCGTCACCGCCTCCTCAGGGAGGATGTGCAGCTCACCACCGGTCGCCAGACTCGCGAACAGCACCGTGTTCCCCAGGTCCGTCGCCTGCGCCTGCAACAACGCATACCTGCCGCCCTCAGCGCCGAACCCCACCCTCGACGGCACCGACCCCACGTAGTTCGCCAACGCCCCGTGCGTCACCCCCACACCCTTCGGACGCCCCGTTGACCCCGACGTGTAGATGACGTAGGCCAGCCCGTCCGCCGACACCCGCACACCCGGCGCAGTCGCCGCCATCCCGGCCAGCTGCATCCGCACCAACGCACTGTCCACCGCCACCAGACGCACCCGACCCGCCGGCAGCTCGTCCAGCAACTCCTCCGTCGTCAACGCCAACACCGCACGGCTGTCCCGCAACATGAACGCGATCCGCTCCACCGGCTGCCCCGGATCCACCGGCAGATACGCCGCCCCCGCCTTCCACACCCCCAAAATCCCCACCACCGTCTCCACACCCCGTGGCAGGCACAGACCCACCACCGACTCCGCACCCACCCCCTGACCCACCAAATACCGCGCCAACCGGTTCGCCCGCGCATCCAACTCCCCGAACGACACCCCCACCCCGTCCACCACCAACGCC
>NZ_JAGIYX010000076.1:0-3707 GCF_017813315.1 Kitasatospora sp. RG8 | reverse complement strand
CGTGCGGGCGACCCGGCGGTCCTGGTGGCCTCCGCCGAGCGCGCCCACCAGGCGCTGGGCTGGACCCCGCGCCGCCCGAACCTGGACGACATCGTCGCCGACGCCTGGAAGTTCACCCTGGAGCACCCCGCATGACCACCTTCCACGACCTCTACGGCGCCGCGCCCGCCGGCACGTGGGCCGCGCCCGGACGGGTCAACCTGATCGGCGAGCACACCGACTACAACGACGGCCTCGTCCTGCCGTGCAGCCGCGGACGGTGCGCTGCTGGAGCACGGTCTGGGCGCTCCCTGGCCGTTCGCGGGCCGCGTCACGCAGGAGTTCGCACTGAGCCCGTCCTGCCTGCGCCTGGAGATGACCGTCGAGTCCCACGGCGAGCCGTTCCCCGCCCAGGCGGGGTGGCATCCGTGGTTCCGCCGGGACCTCGGGACGGGTGGGCCCGCCGAGCTGCGCCTCGCCGCGGCCTGGCAGGAGGAACGCGGGCCGGACCACCTGCCGACCGGCCGGCGGATCGCTCCCCGTGAGGGGCCGTGGGACGACTGCTTCGGCATGCCCGACGGGGTCGCGGTCACCGTCGACTGGCCGGGCGCCCTCACCCTGGAGATCACCAGCAGCGCACGGTGGGTGGTGATCTACGACGAGCCCGCCGAGGCCCTCTGCGTGGAGCCGCAGTCGGGGCCGCCCAACGGGCTGGACACCCTGCCCCGTCCGGTCACGCCGCGCTCCCCGCTCACCGTGACCAGCACGTGGCGCTGGAGCCCGCCCGCCGCGCGGGCCGACGGTGTCCCGGGCGACCGTCGAGGACGTGCCGCCGCGACGCGGTGACCGCAACGGCCGGCCTCCGCCGGGAGCTGCACCGTGGCCGCCCCGGCCCGGACGGGAACCGCCTCCGTGCACGACGCCCGTGCCCGTGACCCCCGGTGTGCAACAGGGGCCCCGTGGTCACCGAGGGTCAATATAGGTAGGGCCCGGTATTGAACACGTACTGATCGGGCGGGTGTCCTGGAGACACCGCGAGGGGCGGACGCGGAGACCGATTCCCCACCCGATCTGTGGCAGGTACACCATGGGCAGCACCATCGACCGCACCACGACCCTCACCCCGGCACCGGGCGGCGCCGCGATATACCTGCGCTGCTACCCGTTCGACCGGACGGCGATGGAGTGCCACCGCCGGGCTCTCGAAGGCCTGGCCGTGGCGACGGGACTGCCGGAACCGCTGCTGCACCTGGACAACGGCGTGCGCGCGGCCGACGGCCTCCCGGCCCTGGACCGGCTGCTGCGGACGGTCGCCGGGGGGGTGGGTCGGCACCGTCCTGGTCCCCGGGCCCTTCGTCTTCTCGATGGACGACACCGAGGCGCGCGGCGTGGCCGGCCTGCTGGAGCGGCACGGCTGCCGGGTGGTCGAGCTCCCGTCGCGCCATCGGCTCGCGCACCCCGCGGGCGGACCGAACCCCCCGCCCGTGGGGGACGGCGGCTCCCGCGAGCCGGCGGGTCTCGTGACCTGTTGACGCCCTCGCGCGAAGGGGCGGGCGGGGACGTCCCGCGCGACCCCACCCGCCCCCTCGGTGTCGACGGCCCGGGGCGAAGCGGTGACGCTGCGGGCCGTCGGGGCCGGGATCCACAAGCCCCGGCCCCGACGGCCCCGTGGCGGTGGCTCCGACCCTCACGGAGCACCGCCGCCGCCGTCGACGCCCGCCCCCCACCACGGCTGCTCTGCCGCGGCGGCAGCGGGGGCGGACGACCCGACGGAGCGGAAGGGGCACCGCCCGGGCAGGGGACGAGGGCGGCACCCCGGCCCGGGCGGCTGACGTACCGCGCGGGCGCCCCTCCCGCGCGACGCGATGTCAGGGCAACCGGCAGGAGGGGAATCGGGAAGGTCGGGAGCGTCCTCGGAGGAGCGTTCCACCGAACCATTGGCAACACTATCCAACATTTATCAACGCCCAGCAACACCCCACTGGCCGACCGGCCACCCGCGGCGACCGCCGTACGGGGCGGGCGCGGGCCGCACGGGGCAACGGGCCCCCGGCGCCCCGACCCGCCACCGGCGGCCACCTGGACTCTCCGCCCTTACCGGACCCGAACGGACATCGGACACGACGGGCCGCGTCGGCCATGTCTACGTCACGGGCCGATATCGATTCCGGCCGATGCGCCAGGATGTTGACATGCGATTGCTTGGCGAGTTTTCTATGACGCAACGCGTTTGATCTCGTTTAAACGTGATCGACTAGGCGACTCTGAAGCGTCAGGCCTGGCCGCCCACCTCCCACCATCCGATCCAAGGGGTCCTCATGTTCAGTGCACCCACCCGCAGACTCTCCGCCGTCGTGGCCGCAGGGCTGCTCCTCCCGGCCGCCCTCACGGCCTGTTCGGACGGCCACGAGGCCGGCGGCAGCGGGGAGGTCGCCAAGGTCGACGGCAAGATCTCCATCACCTACCTGCAGAAGCAGGGCGACCAGGAGTACTTCGTCGGCGAGGCCGCCGGGGCCAAGGCCAAGGCCGCCGAACTCGGCGTCGACCTCAAGGTCGTCAACCTCGGCAACGACGCCAACAAGGCCGTCAGCGAGGCCAAGGCCGCCATCGCCCAGAAGAGCAACGCCATCATCGTCGTCGTCCCCGACCCGGCCGTCGGCCCGCAGATCGTCCAGACCGCCAAGGACGCCAAGGTTGCCCTGCTCACCTCGGACGACCAGATCTGCACCACCGGCCCCGACCCGGCCGGCTGCGCCCCGGAGAACCTGGTGCCCCGGATCGGCTTCAGCGGGGAGCAGATGGGCACCGAGGTCGGCAAGCGAGCCGGCCAGGAGTTCACCAAGGCGGGCTGGAACCCGGCCGAGACCCGCACCATCTCCGCCTGGAAGCAGGACGTCACCGTCTGCACCTCCCGGGTGAAGAGCGCCAAGGCCGCCTTCCTGAGCGGCGGCGGCAACGGCGTGCAGAACATCGACGTCGCCACCGACAACACCCCCACCGGCGCCCAGGACAAGATCGCCGCCGTCGTCACCGCCAACCCCACCGTCAAGCACTGGGTGGTCTGGGGCTGCAACGACGAGAACGTGCAGGGCGGTGTGACCGCGCTGGAGAACGCCGGCTTCAAGGCGGAGAACGTCATCGGCGTGGGCCTCGGCGCCTACCTGGCCTGCAAGAACTGGAGCACCGACAAGCCCTCCGGCATGAAGGCCGCGCTGTTCATCAACGGCAAGGACGTCGGCGCGCTCGCCGTGCAGACGATCGTCGACAAGCTCAAGAACGGCAAGGAGTTCCCGAAGGAGGCCTTCGCGCCGACCACGATGGTCGACCCCGCCAACTGGAAGGCCTCCGGGGTCACCTGCAGCTGACCCGTCCCCGCGCCGGTACGGGTGCGGCGACGGCCACCTCCGGCCCACCGCACCCGCCCGCCCGGCCCATGCACCCACCCGTGCCGCGGCGCCCCGTCACAGCGCCGGGACCGCCGAGATCCGCGTTCCTGCCACGGCACCCCGACGTATCTGCGAGGTTCCCATGAACTCCCCCGGCATCCGCCCCCCGGAGCCCCCTCCCCCCGCACGGCCCGCCGCCTCGGCCGTGGCCGTCGAGGGGGTCACCAAGCGCTTCGGTGCGGTCCAGGCCCTGTCCGGCGTCAGCCTGGACTTCCCCGCCGGGCAGGTCACCGCCCTGATGGGCGAGAACGGCGCCGGAAAGTCCACCCTGCTCAAGATCCT
>NZ_JAGIYX010000075.1:0-4349 GCF_017813315.1 Kitasatospora sp. RG8 | reverse complement strand
CCCCGACCGGGCCGGCGGCGCGCGCCTGCTGCTGCCCATCGCCCTGGTCACGGGCCTCGTCCTGCTGATCGGCGGCCCGGCGGCCCTGCTGCTCGGCGGCACGCCCGCCGGGGCGAGGGCGACGGCCGCGCTGCGCGGAGGCTGGACGCGGCTGCGCCGCCGGCCCTGACCGGCCGGCAGCAGCCGGCCGTACGGGCTCGGCGGGGCCGCCGTCCCGGCCCCGCCGAGCCCGTCCCGGACCCCGGCCCCGTCCGGAGTCCGGGCCCGTACCGACCGAGCACTCCCGTACCGAGCACTCCCGTACCGAGCACTCCCGTACCGAGCACGTCCGCATCGAGCGTCCCGGAGAGCAGACCATGACAGCCGCCGCCGAGCCCGCGGCACCCCATGCCGGGGCTCCCCAGCGTGATCCCGACGTACCCCGCACCATCACCGCCCCCGCGACGCCGGGCGACCGGGTGTTCCGTGGTCTGCTCCGGGCCGCCGGCCTCTCGGTCTTCGCCGTCATGGGGCTGATCGCGTTCTTCCTGGTGCTGCGCGGCGCGGCCGCCCTGCGCGAGGTGGGCTGGTCCTTCCTCACCGAGCAGAAGTGGCAGACCCAGGCGCACAACTTCGGCATCGCCGCGGTGCTCCCGAACGGCCTGCTGATCGCCGTGATCGCCCTGGTCATCGCGGTGCCGGTGGCGCTCGGCACCGCCGTCTTCATCTCCGAGTACGCACCGCAGCGGCTCCGGGCGACGCTGGTCTCGCTGGTCGACCTGATGGCGGCGATCCCGAGCATCGTCTACGGGCTGTGGGGGCTCTTCTTCCTCCAGCCGCGGATCATCGGGTTCGTCCGCTGGCTGGCCAACCACCTCGGCGACACGATCCCGTTCCTCAAGGTGCGCACCGGTGACATCGGCACCTCGTACACCTCCTCCACCTTCATCGCCGGGGTGGTCGTCTCGCTGATGATCATCCCGATCGTCACCTCGCTCAGCCGGGAGGTGTTCTCGCAGGCGCCCCAGGGCGAGCGGGAGGGCGCCTTCGCGCTCGGCTCCACGCGCTGGGGGATGATCCGCACGGTGGTGCTGCCGTTCGGCCGCGGCGGCGTGATCGGCGCGGTGATGCTCGGCTTCGGGCGGGCGATGGGCGAGACCATCGCCGTCGCGCTGATCATCTCGCCGAACTTCGAGGCCATCACGCACATCCTGGAGAACGGCGCCAACTCGATCTCGGCGCTGATCGCGTTGCGCTTCGGCGAGTCCGACGACCTCTCGCTCTCCGCGCTGATGGCGGCCGGCCTGGTGCTCTTCTCGCTGACGCTGCTGGTCAACCTGGCGGCCGGCTTCGTCATCAACCGGTCCCGCTCCGGGGCCTCGACGGCCGACTGATGGCCGCGCACTCCCCGGGGCCGCAGCGTCCGGCCCCGCACCGCCCGGACCCGTACCAACCGCCGGCGATCGGCCGTGAAGGGACCACCCGATGACCACCCTCGATCTTCCGCCCGCAGCGCCGCCCGCAGCGCCGCCCGCAGCGCCGCCCGCCGCGGGCGCGCCGCCGGAGGCGCCCGCGCCCGACCGCCCCGAGAAGAGGGTGCGGCTCGGCGGCTTCACCCGGGAGGACGTGCTGACCCCGGTCGGCGCGCTGGCCGGCTCGCTCGCCCTGGACTGGATGCTGTACGAGCGCATCCTGCCGTTCAGCGGCGTGCTCGGCTTCCTGGCCTGCTGGTACCTGCTCTTCCTGGCCGGCTACTTCGCGCTCGGCAGGCTCCAGTGGGGGCCGCTGCTGGTCCGCGAGCGGCTGGTCGCGGCGGTCGCCTGGAGTTCGGGGCTGCTGGTGGTGGCCCTGATCGTCGACCAGATCGGCTACGTCCTGTCGCGCGGCCTGGAGGCCGCCAGGCACCTGAACTTCTTCACCGAGTCGATGGACCACACCGCCGCGCTCTCCCCGATCACCTCGGGCGGGGCGCTCAACGCGCTGGTCGGCTCGCTCGAACAGCTGGGCCTGGCCACGCTGTTCGCCGTGCCGCTGGGCATCGCGGCGGCCGTCTTCATGTCCGAGGTCGGCGGCCGGATGGCCCGGCCGGTGCGCACGCTGGTCGAGGCGATGACGGCGCTGCCGTCGATCGTCGCCGGGCTCTTCATCCTCGGCATCGTGATCATCACCTTCGGTTTCGAGAAGAGCGGGTTCGCGGCCTCGCTGGCGCTCACCGTGATGATGATGCCGATCGTCACCCGGGCCGCCGAGGTGGTCATCCGGCTGGTGCCCGGCACGCTGCGGGAGGCCTCCTACGCGCTCGGCGGCAGCCAGTGGCGCACGGTGTGGAACGTGGTGCTGCCCACGGCCCGTCCGGGCCTGGTCACCGCGGTGGTGCTCGGCATGGCGCGCGGGGTCGGCGAGACCTCGCCGGTGCTGCTGACCTCCGGCTTCACCTCGCAGTTCAACGGCGACCCGTTCAGCGAGCACCAGGTGTCGCTGCCGCTCTACATCTGGAACTACGTCAAGCAGCCCTACCCCGAGATGGTGGCCCGGGCGTTCGCCGCCGCGCTCACCCTGATGGCCGTGGTGCTGATCCTCTTCGTCACCGCGCGGGTGCTCGGCGGCCGCCGGCCCGGGCAGTTGTCGCGGCGTCAGAAGCGGCGCATCGACCGCGACGCCCGCCGCGGCGAGGCCGCGGCCCGGGCCGAGGCCCCCGCGCCCGCCCCGGGCCGCACCGTCACCGCCCGACCCGTCGGGGAGTACTGATGCCACGCCCAACCGCCCTCCGTACCAGAGGAGTTCCCATGTCGTGGGAGGCCGCAAGCCGCCCCGTGGCCCGCACCCTCGCGGTGCTGCTGTCCCTGCTGCTCGCCGCGGCCTCCCTGCTGCTGGGGCAGAGCACCCCCGCGTACGCGGCGGTCGCCCTCAACGCGGACGGCTCCAGCTGGGCCGGACCGGCCATCGACCAGTGGCGCCAGGACGTCGCGCCGCAGGGCATCCAGATCAACTTCAACCCGGTCGGGTCGGCCGCCGGCCGGACCCAGTGGAGCATCGGCCAGGACGACTTCACCGCCTCGGACGTGCCGTTCCGCACCAAGCCGGACGACGGGCTGGGGTCCGGCGGTCACAGCAGCGGCTCAGGCAACCCGGAGAACCCGGTCTACGGCTACTCCTACGTGCCGGTCACGGCCGGCGGCACCACCTTCATGTACAACCTGGTCGTGGGCGGCAAGCAGGTCCGTGACCTGCGCCTCTCGCCGCAGACCATCGTGGACATCTTCACCAACAAGATCACCAACTGGAACGACCCGAAGATCACCGCGGACTACGGGAAGGCGCTGCCCAGCACGCCGATCACCCCCGTCGTCCGCTCCGACGGCTCGGGTGCGACCGCCCAGTTCACCCGGTGGATGGAGCACACCCACCAGGGCCAGTGGGACGACTACTGCAAGAGCGTCAACGGCGTCGCGTGCGGCGACTACACCGAGTTCTTCCCGAAGTCCGGCCGGATGGTCGCCCAGAACGGCTCCGACGTCGTCGCCGGCTACATCAAGGCCCCGGCCGGCGTCGGCACCATCGGCTACGACGAGTACGCGTTCGCCAAGCGCAGCAACTGGCCGGTCGTGAAGGTGCTCAACCCGGCGGGCTACTACTCCCTGCCGACCGCCTCGAACGTCGCCGTCGCGCTCACCGCCGCCAGGATCCGCGGGGTCGACGACTCCACCTCGCCGGACGACCCCAACTACCTCCAGCAGAACCTCGACGGCGTCTACTCGATGAACGACCCGCGGTCGTACCCGATCTCCAGCTACAGCTACCTGATCGTGCCGCGGGCCAACAGCCTCAAGCCGCTGCCGAAGTTCACCAACGAGAAGGGCTCCGCGCTCAGCCGCTTCCTCGCCTACGTGCTCTGCGAGGGCCAGGGCGAGGCGGACGGCCTCGGCTACTCGCCGATCCCGCGCAACCTGGTGCGCGGCGGCCTGCTGCAGACCCAGCACATCCCCGGCAACGCCAGCCCGGTCGACCCCAACTCCCTCTCCAACTGCGCCAACCCGACCTTCAACGGAGCCGGCGAGCTGACCGTCCTCAAGGACGCCCCGCAGCCCAGCCCGTGCGACGCCAAGGGCGCGCCGCTGGACTGCACGGTGCAGGAGGGCAAGGCGGTGAAGAGCGGTTCGGGCTCCGGGACCTCCGGGGGCTCCGCCGCGGGCGGCGCCGCGGGTTCGGGCGGCACCGGCGGCACCGGCAAGGCGGGCACCGGGAAGACGCCCGGCGCGGCCGGCACGGCCGGCGGCTCGGGCGGCACCGGCGGGTCCGGGGGCACGGGCGGTGCGGGCGGCGCCGCGGGCGGCACGGGTGGCACCGGCGGTGCCGCCGGTGGGGACGCC
>NZ_JAGIYX010000074.1:0-4724 GCF_017813315.1 Kitasatospora sp. RG8 | reverse complement strand
TAAGCCTCACAGCGCCGATGGTACTGCAGGGGGGACCCTGTGGGAGAGTAGGACGCCGCCGAACAATCATTCACAGAGAACCCCCGATCCATCACGGATCGGGGGTTCTTTGCGTTTCCCGGAGCTTTGCATTTTCCGGAATTGCGGTGGGAGCCGAGGTCGGCGGGCGCCGACCTCGGCCTGTGAGGCGCGTTCCCCGGAAGGACCGGGGACGGCCGGCGGACGTGTCAGGAAGTCGTGGCGGCCCGGTCGGACTCACTGCGCAGAACGCAGAACTCGTTGCCTTCGGGATCGGCCAGGACCGCCCAGCCGGATCCGTCGGGATTCCGGCGGTCGGTGACGAGGGTGGCACCGAGACCCAGCAGGCGTTCCACCTCCTGCTCGCGCGAGGTCTCCGGGCGCAGACAGAGATGGATCCGGTTCTTGACCGTCTTGGCCTCGGGTACCTGGTTGAAGTGGAGGAGCGGGCCCTCCGCCAGCAGCACCTGAACCTCCGGATCACCCGGCTTGTCCTCCGGATGCAGCGGACGGCCTGTCACCCTGCTCCAGAAGCGGGCCAACTCGTAGGCATCCGCACAGTCGATCGCCACATTCTGCAATACCGAGACCATGCGCCCGAGCCTTCCTGATTTCCACTCCGAGCGCCACCGGGTCCCGCCTGGGCGAGCCCCGAGGCCCCGAGGCCCCGAGGCCCGTCCCGGACCGCCGTCCTGACGGTGGTCATTGCAGGCTGTCGAGGTCGATGCCGTCGGCCATGGCCCGGTAGCCGAGCGGGCTGGGGTGGAGGTGGTCGCCGAAGTGGTAGCCGTCGGGGATGGTGCCGGTGCCCGCCGGGTCGATGGCCAGGTCGAAGTCGGCCACCGCGTCGTACTCGCCGGAGGTGCGGATCCACTCGTTCAGGTCGCGGCGCAGCCGGTCGGTCTGCGGGGTCCAGAACGGCGCGCCGCCGAAGGGCATCAGGGTGGCGCCGACGGCCTTGACGCCGCGGGCGTGGGCGGCGCGGATCAGGGCGCGGTGGGCGTCGATCAGCCGCTGGAGGGTGACGGGCGGGTCCTCGCGGTCCACGCCGCAGATCTGGTCCCCGGTGCGGAGGATGTCGTTCATTCCGTGGGAGACGATCACGGTGCCGACGTTCGGCTGGTCGAGCACGTCGCGTTCGAAGCGGGACAGGGCGCTGTCGCCGGCGCAGGCCGAGTCGGCGAGCATCTTGTTCGAGCCGATGCCGGCGTTGAGCACCGGGCGCGGCCGGCCGTCGGCGATGAGTCGTTCGGCGAGGCGGTCGGGGTAGCGGTCGTCCCCGTCGACGGTGGCGCCGAACCCGTCGGTGGTGGACTCGCCGAAGGCCACCACGGCCTTGCCCACCGGCCGGCCGCCGGTGACCTCGACGCCGCTGACGTAGTACCAGGAGCCGTACCCGGGGCGGACGGCGTCGCTGAACGCCGCCGCGTCGGTGTCGCCGCGGTGGTCGCCGTCGGCCCGGTAGGTCGTGGTCATGGAGAGCTGGTGGTAGGTGGCCGGGCCGGTCGGACCGTCGAAGTAGAGGGTGAGCGCCACCCGGTCGCGGGCCGCCACCGGCAGCGGCACCGGGTCGCTGAGGACCTCCCCGCCGGCGGGGACGACGACGGAGTCCCGGTGGTCGAAGTGCAACGGCCGCACGGTCCCGGGGACGACGGCCGCCCCGTCCGCGGCCCGGCCGACACTGGCCCCGGTCAGTCGCAGCGGAGCCGTCCCGTAGGTGTTGGAAAGCCGGAACCGGACGGCTTTGCCGCCCGTGCCGAGCCGCACCACCTCCCGCACCGTCTGGTGGTCGAAGCCCTGCCCGGCCCAGGTCGCGAACCAGGGCGCTGCGGAGGGGCGCATCATCGGCGCGGCCCAGGCGGCCGACCAGTGCTGTCGGTGCGCCGGCCCGGCCGAGGCGGGGGTGGAGGTCGCGGCGATCGACAGGGCGGTCAGTGCGGCGATGGCAGCGGCGCGGGGGAGCGGGATCATGGGGGGCCTTCCTCGGGCATCGGTCGGTACGCGGCACCGGTCGGTGCGCGGCGACGATCGGGCGGGCCGGGTGCGGTCGTCCGGCGCGCTCCTCTCGGATTGCGCGGGGTTCCGGCGACCTGCGCCGCCCGGCTCCCCGTTCTCTCATGACCCTGACTCCGCGCGGCGCGGGAATGTGACACGGGAGCATCCGCCCGGATCTCCCGGTGGGCTACGCCGGCGGCTCGGTCGGCCGGCGAGCCGAGCGCGGCCGGTCCGCCGGCCCCCACGGTGTGGCGCGCGCGCCTCGGGCGCCGTCCGGCCTCGGCACGATCCACGGGAGTGCGTGCGGGTGCGGCGTGAGCGGTAGTCGGACAGGTCCGTGGGGCGGCATCGGGTGGCCGGTCCCGGCGGCAGGGCGCCGGGACCGGTGCTCACGGCCGGGCGGCCGCGTCCTGCTGCCCCGGGTGGGAGTCGGCGGGGACGGCGGACGGTCGGAGCGACCAGGGGCTGGGGCCGTGCCGCAGGTGCCAGGAGGGGCTGGGGAGGTGCTCCCGTTGCCAGTACCAGTGGTCGGGACCGGGGGAGTCGGCGAGCTCGGGGACCGGCGCGACGAGGCGCAGGTCGGGGGCGGGCAGGGTGGGCAGGCCGGTCGCGGGGGAGTGCCGCAGGACCTCCTGCAGGGAGTCGGGCCGGGCGTGGAGCACGGTCACGCGGTAGGTGTGGAGGGTCTCCAGGAGGCGCTCGGGGTGGGCGGAGCGGGCGGAGTCCTGGCAGAGGACCTGTGCGGCTCCGAGGGCCAGCGGCCCGGCGACGGCCAGGGGGTGACGGACCAGCCAGTCGAGGTCGGCCGCGCACCAGTAGACGTCGGCGGGGCCGTGCAGGCCGAGCCGGAGGCCGGCCGCGTTCTCCTCGGGGGCCGGGACGGGGCGGCTGCTCCGGGCCGGCGGTGCGGCGAGGGCGAGGTGCCGGCGGGCCGGCCCGCTGCCCGTGGGCAGCACCAGGACCTGCGGCGACCCGGGAGGCGCGGTCCGGCTCCCGGCGGGACGCCGGTCGTCGGCCGTCACCAGCAGCCTGACGCGCCGGAGGCGACGCCGGGCGAGCTCGTCGGACGGATCGTGGAGCGGGGGCGCCGACGGTGTGGGCGTGGTGGCGACGGCGCCGATCCGGGTGCAGGCCAGCAGTGCGGCCACTGCTTCGGGGACCAGCGGCAACTGCAGGGCGACCCGGTCGCCGGGGCGTACGCCGAGCCGGCGCATCGCGGCCGTGGCCCGGTCGACCTGGTCGGTCAGCTCTCGCCGGGTGACGGCCCGGCCGGTACCGGTGGCGTCGACGGCGTACAGGGCCACCGGGTCGTCCGGGGCGGTCGGTGGCGGGCAGACGGCGACGTCGGCGCGGGTCGGTGACATGGCGGGCTCCGATCGGTCGGGGCGGTCTCGGGCGGGCCGGTCAGAGGTCGGTCGGGGTGAGCAGGCCCTGGGGGCTCCACCACGCGGCGCGCGAGGAGCAGTCACCGACCACCAGGGGCGCGTCGGCACCGTCGTCGAGCAGGCAGCCGGCGCCGTCCTGGGTCCTGATCCGCAGACAGTCGGGGGTGGCGGAGCCGTTCGCCGAGGCGGCGCCCGGCTGCGGCCGGCGGTCGGTGAGCTGCCAGCGCTGCGTCGAGGCGGCGGTGGTGCCCGCGGAGGCCTCGTCCCGGACCGCGACGGCGCCGGTCGGCTCCGCGGTGACCAGCCGCGGCACGGGTGAGCCGCTGGAGAGCAGGGACTGCAGCACCAGGCCGCCGTCCGGCTCGGTCCACACGAGCCACTCCTCGCCGTTGGCGCCGGTGGGCGCCGTGGCGCCGACCCGGGCGCCGTCGGGCACGTCGGACAGCGGGGCGTCCAGGACGGCCAGGCGCCGCCCGGAGTCGCAGGCGGTCAGCGTTCCCAGGCCCCCGTAGGAGGGGTTGCGGGGGCCATCGGATTCGAACACCGGGCTGCCCGTCGGTGCGGTGGCCGGATCGCCGAGGCCGCCCGGGAGCGCGCGGTCCTCCGCCGCCTTCGGCCCGCCCGGGGACGAGCCCGGCACCGTCGTCGGCCGGTCCGTCCCGGCGGTGCCGGGCGTGGCCGGCGATCCCGCACGGGTGGCGTCGTCGCCGGTAGCGCACCCGCCGAGCAGCAGGAGGGCGGCGGTCGTGAGGACGGCGAGTGGCCGGTTCACCGGTGGGCCGGCCGCGACCATCCGCTCGGTTCGTTCCGTTGTCGCCCTGCGCAGCGCCATCCGATGTTCCCTTTCCTGGCATCCCCCGATGGGCGAGGGGCCGGACCTGTGCGGGACGGGTGCGGCCGCTCGGCGGGGCCCTTATGTCGGGGCACCGTCGGTGGTCAGGCTAGGAGCCGAGGGCCGGTGGCGGATGACGGTCGGTACCGAAGGGTTTGCCCGGTTGACGGGGTTTCGGCCCGTGGTACGGCCCCGGGACGGTTCCCGGCCGCCGGCCGGCCCGGTACCGAAAGGTTTAAGTTCGGGCACCGAGAGTTCAGCCCGATACGCGCTGCCGGGCGTCCGGCGCGCGTGAAGATCGAGGGGTATTCGCCGGGAGGCCGCCGCCCGGCGAGTACCGGCAAGGAACCGCAAGAACAGCATGAGGAGTACGCGTTGAGCAACGAGAGCCTGGCCAACCTGCTCAAGGAGGAGCGGCGCTTCGCCCCGCCGGCAGAGCTCGCCGCAGCCGCCAACGTCACCGCGGCCGCGTACGCGCAGGCCTCCGAGGACCG
>NZ_JAGIYX010000073.1:0-5484 GCF_017813315.1 Kitasatospora sp. RG8 | reverse complement strand
TGTGGCGGGGGCCGGGTTGGCGCGTGGTTATGTGCGTCGGGCGGGTCTGACGGCGGAGCGTTTCGTGGCCTGCCCGTTCGCCGCGGCGGGTGAGCGGATGTACCGCACCGGGGATGTGGCGCGGTGGACGGCCGACGGCAGGTTGGTGTTCGCGGGCCGGGCGGATGAGCAGGTGAAGATCCGCGGGTTCCGGGTCGAGCCGGGTGAGGTGCGGCAGGCGCTCGGTGCGGCGCCGGGGGTGGCGCAGATCGCCGTGGTCGTCCGGGAGGACACGCCGGGTGACAAGCGCCTGGTCGCCTACGCCGTCCCCGAGGTGGGCCAGGACGGTGGAGAACTCGCCGCTCTCGTCCGGGAGTTCGCGGCCGAACGGCTTCCCGCGTACCTGGTGCCGTCGGCGGTGGTCGTCCTCGACGCGCTGCCGCTGACCGTCAACGGGAAGCTGGACCGCAAGGCGCTGCCCGCCCCCGCGTACGCGGCCGGGGTGGGCCGCGGGCCGGCGGACGCGCGGGAGGAACTGCTCTGCCAGGCGTTCGCCGAGATCCTGGGCCTGCCCGCCGTCGGGGTGGAGGACGACTTCTTCGCCCTCGGCGGCCACTCCCTGCTCGCGATGCGCCTGGTCGGGCGCGTCCGGACGGTCCTCGGCGTGGAACTGTCGGTCCGGGCGCTGTTCGAGGCGCCAACGCCCGCCGCCCTCGCCGCCGTCCTGGGCCAGGCCGGCACGGGCCGCACCGCGCTCGCACGCCAGGAGCGACCGGAGCGGGTGCCGCTCTCCTTCGCCCAGCGCCGGCTCTGGTTCCTGGGCGAGCTGGAGGGGCCGAGTGCCACCTACAACACGCCGACGGCGCTGCGTCTGAGCGGTGCGCTGGACCGGGAGGCGCTCGCCGCCGCCCTGCGTGACGTCCTCGGGCGCCACGAGGTGCTGCGCACGGTGTTCCCCGCGGTGGACGGCGAGCCCCACCAGCGGATCCTCGCGGTCGAGGAGGCAGGGTTCCGCCTGCGAACCGTCGAGGTGACGGCGGCGGAGCTGGACGCGGCCGTGCGTGACGCGGCCGGGCGCCCGTTCGACCTGGCCGCGGAGATCCCGTTGCGGGCACAGCTGTTCGTGCTGGGCCCGGAGGAGCACGTCCTGCTGCTGCTCGTCCACCACATCGCCACCGACGGCTGGTCGACCGCGCCGCTGGCCCGCGACCTCTCCGCGGCCTACACCGCGCGGCTGGCCGGCCGGGCCCCCGACTGGGCGCCGCTGCCGGTTCAGTACGCCGACTACGCCCTGTGGCAACGCGAGCTGCTCGGGGCGGAGGGCGCGCAGGACAGCGTGCTCGCCGGTCAACTGACCTACTGGCGTTCGGCGTTGGCCGGGCTACCGGAGGAGCTGGAGCTTCCCGCGGACCGGGTCAGGCCGGGGACGGCCTCGCACCGCGGCCACCAGGTGGCCGTGGACGTTCCGGCCGGGTTGCACGAGCGGCTCCGGGAGCTCGCGCGGGAGCGCGGGGTGACCCTGTTCATGGTGCTGCAGTCCGCCGTGGCGGTGCTGCTCAACCGGCTGGGCGCGGGCGAGGACATCCCGATCGGCTCGATGGTCGCCGGGCGGACGGACGAGGCGCTGGACGACCTGGTCGGCTTCTTCGTCAACACGCTCGTCCTGCGGACCGACCTCTCGGGCGACCCGACGTTCGCCGAGGTGCTGGAGCGGGTCCGGGAGCGGGGCCTGGACGCCTTCGCCAACCAGGACGTGCCGTTCGAGCGACTGGTCGAGGAGCTCTCCCCGGCCCGGTCGCTGGCCCGCCACCCGCTGTTCCAGACCATGCTGACGATGCAGAACACGGGATCGGCCTCGCTGGCGCTGCCCGGTCTGCGGGCGGGCGCGGTGCCGGCAGGTCCGGCGGCGGGCAAGTTCGACCTGGACCTGAGCTTCGGCGAGCTGCTGGACGCCGAGGGGGCGCCGGCGGGCCTGCACGGCGTGCTGATCGCGGCGGCGGACCTCTTCGACGCGGGCACCGCCCGGCGCCTCGCGGACCGGCTGGTCCGCGTGCTGGCCGCGCTGGCCGAGGCGCCCGACGCCCCGGTCCGGAGCATCCGGGTCCTGGACCCGGACGAGCACCGGCAGGTCGTCGAGGAGTGGAACACGACGGCGCGGGCCGTGCCGCCGAGCACGGTGGCGGGGCTGTTCGCCGCCCAGGTGGCGCGGACGCCGCAGGCGGTGGCGGTGGTCCTCGGCGACACCGAGCTGTCCTACGCGGAGCTGGACGCGCGGGCGAACCGGCTGGCCCGGCTGCTGATCGGCCGTGGTGTCGGCCCGGAGTCGGTGGTGGCCGTCCTGGCCGACCGCTCGGTGGAGCTGGTGGTCGCGTTCCTGGGGGCCTGGAAGGCCGGGGCCGCCTGCCTGCCGCTCGACCCGGCGCACCCGGCCGAGCGGATCGCCCTCATGCTGGCGGACACGTCGCCCGTCTGCGTACTGACCACCACGGCGAACGCGGGCTCGGTCCCGGGCCCGGCGCCGCAGGCCCCCGGCCTGCCGGTCCTGGTGCTGGACGGGCCGCAACTCGCCGCCGAACTGGCCGGCTGCGACCCGGCGGAGGTGACGGACGCCGACCGCACGGGGGCGCTGTCACCGGAGCACGCCGCGTACGTCATCTACACCTCCGGCTCGACCGGACGGCCGAAGGGCGTGGTCGTCCCGCACACCGGGGTGGCCGCCCTACGGCGGACGCAGGTCGAGCGGTTCGCGGTCGACGGGGCGAGCCGGGTGCTGCAGTTCGCCTCGGTCGGCTTCGACGGCGCGGTCTTCGAGATCCTGCTGGCGCTCTGCAACGGAGCCCGGCTGGTGCTGGGCACAGCACAGGAGCTGCTGCCCGGGGCGGGGCTGACGGAGCTGGTGGCGCGGCACGGGGTGACGCACCTGCTCGCGCCGCCCGCCGCACTGGGGGCGCTGGACCCGGCGACCCTGCCGTCGCTGTCGACGGTGGCGGCGGTCGGCGAGGCCCTGAGCGGTGAGCTGGTGGCGCGCTGGGCGGACGGCCGGCGCTTCCTCAACGGCTACGGGCCGACCGAGACGACGGTGGCCGCCGCCGTCTCGGCCCCGCTGCGACCCGACGAGCAGCCGCACCTCGGCACGCCCGTCGTCGACAGCCGGGTGTACGTCCTCGACGATGCGTTGCAGCCGGCGCCGCCCGGGGTGGCCGGCGAGGTGTACGTGGCCGGCGCCAACCTGGCGCGCGGGTACGCCGGGCGCGCGGGGCTGACGGCGGAGCGGTTCGTCGCCTCGCCGCTCGGCGCCGCGGGCGAGCGGATGTACCGCACGGGCGACCGTGCGCGGTGGACGCCGGACGGGCGGCTGGTGTTCGCCGGCCGGGCGGACGAGCAGGTGAAGATCCGCGGGTTCCGGGTCGAGCCGGGCGAGGTCCAGGCCGTGGTCGCGGACCACCCGGGTGTGACGCAGGCGGCGGTGGTCGCCCGTGAGGACGTCCCCGGCGACAAGCGGCTGGTGGCCTACGTGGTGCCGGCGGAAGCTCCTGCCGCCGCTCCGGCCGACGCGCCTGCCGCCGCGGCCTCCGCCGAACTGGCCGAGTCCGTGCGCCGCCACGTCGCCGACGTACTGCCCCCGTTCATGGTGCCCTCGGCGGTGGTAGTGCTGGACGCGCTGCCGGTGACCGTGAACGGGAAGCTGGACCGCAGGGCCCTGCCCCTCCCGGACTACACGGTCGTCGCGGGCACCGGCCGGGGCCCGGCGAACGCGCGCGAGGAACTGCTCTGCGAGGCCTTCGCCCAGGTCCTGGGACTGACGGTGGTCGGGGCGGAGGACAACTTCTTCGCACTCGGCGGCCACTCGCTGCTCGTCGCCAAGCTGGCCAACCGGGTCCGCGCGGCCTCGGGGGTCGAGGTGCCGATCCGCGTGCTGTTCGAACTGCCGACGCCGGCCGCACTGGCGGTCTGGCTGGCAGATCAGGCTGGTATTCAGAAGAAAGCTAGGCCGGCACTGCGGCCGATGCGTAAGCAGGAGGAGTCCTGATGATTCCGTTGTCGTTCGCGCAGCGCCGGTTGTGGTTCCTGAGCCAGCTGGAAGGTCCGAGCGCCACCTACAACATCCCGATGGCCCTGCGCCTGACCGGGGACCTCGACCGCGGGGCACTCGACGCCGCCCTGCGGGACGTCATCGGCCGCCACGAGGTGCTGCGGACCGTCTTCCCCGCCTCCGGGGGCAGGCCCCACCAACGCATCCTGGACACCGGCGAGACCGGGTTCGAGCTGCCGTTCGCGGCCGTGGCCCCGGAGGAACTGAAGGCCACGATCGCCCGGACGGCGGCCGAGCCGTTCGACCTGTCCGCGCGGATACCGGTACGGGCCCGGCTGTTCAGGACCGCCGAGGACGAGCACGTCCTACTGATGGTCCTGCACCACATCGCCGGCGACGGCTGGTCGCTGGCACCACTGTTGAGGGACATCTCCACGGCCTACGCGGCGCGCCGTGCAGGGGGTGCGCCCCAGTGGGAGCCGCTGCCGGTGCAGTACGCGGACTACGCCCTGTGGCAGCAGGAGGTCCTCGGCTCCGAGGACGACCCGGAGAGCGTCCTCTCCGAACAACTCGCCTACTGGCGCACGGCGTTGGCCGGAATTCCGGAGGAGCTGGAGCTGCCGGCCGACCGGCCGCGCCCGGCGGTGGCCTCGCGCCGGGGCCTGAGCGTCCGGCTGAACCTGAGCGCCGACACGCACCACCGGCTCGTCACACTGGCGCGGGAGCGTGGGGCGACTCTCTTCATGGTGCTCCAGAGCGCCCTGGCGGTGACCCTGTCGCGTCTCGGCGCGGGCACCGACATCCCGATCGGGACGGCGGTCGCCGGGCGTACGGACGAGGCGCTGGACGATCTGGTCGGCTTCTTCGTCAACACCCTGGTGCTGCGCACCGACGTGTCGGGTGACCCGACGTTCGGCGAGGTGCTGGAGCGGGTCCGGCAGACCGGCCTGGACGCGTTCGCGCACCAGGACGTGCCGTTCGAGCGTCTGGTGGAGGAACTGGCACCGGTCCGCTCGCTGGCTCGTCACCCGCTGTTCCAGGTCATGCTGACCGTGCAGAACAGCACCGCCACCGGGGGCGGTTCGACCGGTGGCGGATCGACCGCGGACGCCACCGGGCTGCGGATCAGCTCCCTTCCGGGGGAGACGGACGCCCTGGTGGCCAAGTTCGACCTGGACGTGGCCGTGGGGGAGGCGCTCGACTCCCGGGGCGCCCCGGCAGGCCTGGAACTGACCCTCACCGCGGCAGCCGACCTCTTCGACGCCGGGACCGTTCGGCGACTGGCCGACCAGCTGGCCGGCGTCGTCGACACGATCGCCGACGCACCGCAGACCCGCCTCTCGGCCGTTGAGGTGCTGGGAACGGAGGAGCGCCGGCAGGTTCTGGAGGGGTGGAACGACACGGGTCGTGTGGTGCCGGGGGTGTTGGTGCCGGCGTTGTTCGCGGGTCGGGTGGCGGGGTCGCCGGGTGCG
>NZ_JAGIYX010000072.1:0-5908 GCF_017813315.1 Kitasatospora sp. RG8 | reverse complement strand
TTGCTGGTGGTTCGGGGGTGGTGTCGGGGGTTCGGCCGGGGGTTGTGGTGTTGGCGGGGGAGGCGTTGTCGGCGGATGTGGTGGTGGGGGTGCGGGAGGCGTTTGCGGGGGTGGAGGTGGTGAATTTGTATGGTCCGACGGAGGCGTCGGTGTATGCGTCGGGGTGGTTTGCGGGTGGGGGTGCGGTGGTGGGTGTGCCGCCGATCGGTGGTGCGGTGGCGGGGTCGCGGTTGTTCGTGCTGGATGAGTGGTTGCGGCCGGTTCCGCCTGGTGTGGCGGGTGAGTTGTACATCGCGGGTGGTGGGTTGGCGCGGGGGTATCTGGGGCGTGCGGGGTTGACGGCGGAGCGGTTCGTGGCGTGTCCGTTCTCGGGTGGTGGTGGGCGGTTGTACCGGACGGGTGATCTGGTGCGGTGGGGTGGGGAGGGGTGGCTGGAGTATTTGGGGCGGGTGGATGAGCAGGTGAAGGTGCGGGGGTTCCGGGTGGAGCTCGGTGAGGTGCAGGCGGTGGTGGCGGGGCATGTGGGGGTTGCGCGGTCGGTGGTGGTGGCGCGTGAGGATGTGCCGGGGGATCGGCGGTTGGTGGCGTATGTGGTGCCGGTCGAGGGGGTGGTTGGGTCGGGTGCTGGTGAACTGGCTGGTTCGGTGCGGGAGTTCGTGGCGGGTCGGTTGCCGTCGTACATGGTGCCGTCGGCGGTGGTGGTGTTGGGGGTGTTGCCGTTGAATGCGAACGGGAAGGTGGATCGGGCGGCGTTGCCGGTTCCGGAGGTGGGGCCGGGGTCGGGCGGGGGTCGGGCGCCGGCGGACGGGCGGGAGGAGATCCTGTGTGCGGTGTTCGCCCGGGTGCTGGGTCTGGCGGAGGTCGGGGTCGGGGACGACTTCTTCGCCCTCGGCGGGCACTCCCTCCTGGCCACCCGCATCGTGAGCCGGGTGCGCACGGTCCTGGGGGCGGAGCTGCCGATCAGGGTGCTGTTCGAGCACCCGACGCCGGCCGCGCTCGCGGCCTGGCTGGCCCGTGCCGCGAGGTCCGGGGACACCGACGGCCACGGCGCGCCGGCGAGGCCGGCACTGACGCCGATGCCGCGTCCGGAGCGGTTGCCGCTGTCGTTCGCACAGCGCCGGCTCTGGTTCCTGGGGCAGCTGGCGGGCCCGAGCAGCACGTACAACCTGCCCAGTGCACTGCGGCTGACCGGCGAACTGGACCGTGAAGCGCTGACCGCCGCTCTGCGAGACGTGATCGGCCGCCACGAGGTGCTCCGCACCGTCTTCCCGGAGGCCGGCGGCGAGCCGTACCAGCGGATCCTCCCGGTGGAGGAGACCGGCTTCGAGCTGGTCTTCACGGACCTGACCGCCACGGACCTGACCGCCACGGACCTGACCGCCACGGGCGTAGCCGTCACGGACCACGGCGTGGCGGACGCGGACGGTGCCGCGGACGCGGACGGCGTCGCGCTGCCCGGCCGGGCGGCCGACCCGCAGGCGGTGGAGGAGGCGGTCGCCCGCGAGGCGGGTCGCTTCTTCGACCTCGGCACGGAGATCCCGCTGCGGGCGGGCCTGTTCCGGGTGGGCGAGGAGGAGCACGTCCTCGTCCTGACGGTTCATCACATCGCTGGTGACGGATGGTCCAACGCCCCGATGGCCCGGGACCTCTCGACGGCGTACGCGGCGCGGCGCGGGGGCGGGGCCCCCGACTGGGCGCCACTGCCGGTCCAGTACGCCGACTACGCCCTGTGGCAGCGCGATCTGCTCGGGGACGAGAGCGACCCGCGCAGCCCGCTCTCCCGCCAAGTGGCCCACTGGCGGCAGGCCTTGGCCGGTGCTCCGCAGGAGCTGGAGCTCCCGGCCGACCATCCGCGGCCGGCGGTGGCAGGTCACCGGGGCCACACGGCGGGGATCGACATCTCACCCGAACTGCACTCCAGGCTCGCCGAGTTGGCGCGCTCCGAGGGCGTCACCCTGTTCATGCTCCTGCAGGCCGGGCTCGCCGTCCTGCTGTCGCGCCTGGGGGCGGGCACCGACATCCCGATCGGCGCGGCGGTGGCCGGGCGTACCGACGAGGCGGTGGAGGACCTGGTCGGGTTCTTCGTCAACACCCTTGTGGTGCGCACCGACCTGTCCGGTGACCCGGGGTTCGCCGCGGTGCTGGGGCGGGTCCGGGAGGCCGGCCTGGCGGCGCTGGACCACCAGGACGTGCCGTTCGAGCGGCTGGTGGAGGAGCTGGCGCCGGCCCGTTCGCTGGCCCGCCACCCGTTGTTCCAGGTGATGCTCACCGTGCAGAACACCGCCCGGGCGGCGGTTGACCTGCCCGGGCTGCGGGCCGGTCGCTGGTCGGCAGGGCCCGTGGCGGCCAAGTTCGACCTGGACGTGACGGTCGGCGAGCTCGTCGACGAGAACGGCCGGCCCGGTGGGCTGCGCGGCACCCTGACGGCGGCCGCCGACCTGTTCGAGCACACGTCGGCCGAGCGGTTCGCCGAGCGCTGGGTACGGGTGCTGGAGTCGGTGGTGGCCGACCCGCAGGTGCGGCTGAGCGGGGTGGACGTCCTGGCCGGGGACGAGCGCGAGCGGCTGCTGGCCGAGTGGACCGGCGCCGACGCCCGGGCCGAGGTCACGCCCACGACGCTGCTCGGGCTCCTTACCGCCCAGGTGGCGCGCACGCCGCAGGCCGTCGCGGTCGTCTTCGGCGAAACCGAGCTGACGTATGCGGAGTTGGACGCACGGGCGGACCGGGTGGCGCTCCGCCTGGCCGACCGGGGCGTCGGGCCCGACGCGGTGGTCGCGGTGGTGCTGGAACGCGGCATCGACCTGGTGGCGGCGCTGCTCGGCGTCCTGAAGGCGGGCGGCGCCTACCTGCCGATCGACCCGCAGTCCCCGGCCGAGCGGATCGCCTTCACCCTGGCCGACGCCGGCGCGGCCGTCGTGGTGACGTCCTCGGCGTGCGTGCCGGCACTGCCGGCGCGCATCTCGGCGCCGCTCCTGGTCCTGGACGGCGCCGCAGCGGGGGACGACCCGGCCACCGCCACCGCGTCCGACCCGTTCGGCCCCTTCGACCCCGCTGACCCGGCGGACCGTGCGCCGGCCGCGGCCGGCCTCCCCGGCGCCCTGCGCCCGGACCACGCCGCGTACGTGATCTACACCTCCGGGTCCACGGGCACACCGAAGGGCGTCGTCGTCACGCACGAGGCCGCGGTGAACCTGCTGGCCGCCGGCGGCTGGCAGGTGGACGCCGACAGCCGGGTGCTGCAGTTCGCGTCGGTCGGATTCGACGCGGCGACCTGGGAGCTGCTGACGGCCCTCTCCTCGGGTGCACGCCTCGTTCTCGCCCCGGCCGCCGAGCTGCTGCCCGGCGGCGGGCTCGCCGAGGTGGTGGCCCGCCACGGCGTCACGCACCTGCTGCTGCCGCCGACCGTGCTCGGGGTCCTGGCGGACGAGGATCTCGCCCCGGTCACGACGGTGCTGTCCGGCGGCGAGGCCCTGGACGCGGACCTCGTGAACCGCTGGGCGCCGGGGCGGCGCCTGGTCAACGCCTACGGCCCGACCGAGGCGGCGGTCTGCGCGACCACGGCCGGCCCGCTGGCGCCGGGGGACGAGCCGACCATCGGGCGGCCCAACGCCAACACCCAGGCGTTCGTCCTCGACGAGTGGCTCAAGCCGGTCCCGGCCGGCGTCGCCGGCGAGCTGTACCTCGCGGGCGCCCAGCTGGCCCGCGGCTACCTGGGGCGGTCGGCGCTGACGGCCGAGCGCTTCGTCGCGCACCCCTACGGCCCCGCCGGCACGCGGCTCTACCGCACCGGCGACCGCGCCCGCTGGGACCGGGAGGGCCGCCTGGTGTTCACGGGACGCGGCGACGACCAGGTGAAGATCCGCGGGTTCCGGATCGAGCCGGGCGAGGTCCAGGCCGTCCTGGCCGGGCACCCGGCGCTCGCTCGGGCCGCGGTGCTGGTCCGCGAGGACGGCCCGGGAGACAAGCGCCTCGTCGCCTACGTGGTGCCCGCCGACGGAACCCACGCGGGCGGCGTCCACACGGGTCTGGCCCACGACGTGCGGGAGTTCGCGGGCCGGCACCTGCCCCAGTACATGGTGCCCTCGGCGGTGGTGGTCCTCGACGCGCTGCCGCTGACGGTCAACGGCAAGCTCGACCGCGGGGCCCTGCCCGCCCCCGAGTACCCGGCCGCGACCGGCCGGGGCCCGGCGGGCCTGCGCGAGGAGCTGATGACCGAGGTGTTCGCCGAGGTCCTGGGCCTGGAGAGCGTCGGCGCCGACGACGACTTCTTCGCGCTGGGCGGCCACTCGCTGCTGGCCACCCGCCTGGTGAGCCGGGTGCGCGCGGTGTTCGGCGTGGAGCCGGCACTGCGGGCGCTGTTCGAGGCGCCGACCGCGGCCGGCCTGGTCGCCAGGCTGGGCGGGGCCGGCCAGGCCCGGCCCGCGCCCACGGCGCTGGTCCGCCCCGAGCGCCTGCCGCTCTCCTTCGCCCAACGCCGGCTCTGGTTCCTCGACCAGCTGGAGGGCCCGGGCGCCACCTACAACATCCCGCTCGCGCTGCGGCTGTCGGGGCCCGTGGACGGCGTGGCCCTCAATGCCGCGCTGCGGGACGTGATCGGCCGCCACGAGGTGCTGCGCACGGTGTTCCCGCTTGCCGACGGCGAGCCGTACCAGCGGGTCCTGGACCCCGCCGAGCTGGAGTGGGAGCTCTCCACGGCGCAGGTCGGAGCGGAGGAGGTGGCCGCCCTGGCCGCCGAGGCCGCCGGCCACCCGTTCGACCTCTCGGCGCAACCCCCGATCCGGGCCTGGCTGTTCTCGACCGACGAGGACGAGCACACCCTGGTGTTGACGATCCATCACATCGCCGCCGACGCCTGGTCGATGGGACCGCTGGCGAATGATCTGGCCGTCGCCTACCGGGCGCGGCTGGCGCACCGGGCGCCCGACTGGGCCCCGCCGGCGGTGCAGTACGCGGACTACGCCCTGTGGCAGCGCGAGCTGCTCGGGTCGGAGGACGACCCGGAGAGTCTGCTGTCCGCCCAGGTCGCCCACTGGCGGCAGGCGCTGGCCGGCGCCCCCGAGGAGCTGCACCTGCCCGCCGACCGCGCCCGCCCCGCCGAGCCCTCGCACCGGGCCCACCAGGTGCCCCTGGAGCTCCCGGCCGAGCTGCACCGGCGCCTGCTGACCGTGGCCCGCCGCCAGGGCGTGACCCTGTTCATGCTGGTCCAGGCGGCCCTGGCGGTCACGCTCAACCGGGTCGGCGCCGGCGACGACATCCCGATCGGCGCGACGATCGCCGGCCGCACGGACGAGAGTCTGGACGACCTCGTCGGCTTCTTCGTCAACACCCTCGTCCTGCGGACCGACCTGTCCGGCGAGCCGACCCTGGAGCAGCTGCTGGGGAGGGTCCGGGAGACCGGACTGGCGGCCTTCGAGAACCAGGACGTCCCCTTCGAGCGGCTCGTGGAGGAGTTCGGGCAGGTCCGTTCCCTGGCCCGCCACCCGCTGTTCCAGGTCCTCCTGACGGTGCGGAACACCGCGGGTGCCACGGCGGACCTCGCGGGTGTCCGGGCCACCGGTCTGCCCACGGGAGTCGCCACGACCAAGACCGACCTGGACGTGAGCATCGGCGAGGAGTTCGACGAGCACGGCGCCCCGGCCGGACTGCGCGGGGCACTCAAGGCCGCGACCGACCTGTTCGAACCGGAGACGGCCGTCCGCCTGGCCGGGTGGCTGCTGCGGGTGCTGACCGCGTTCACCGGCGACCTCGACCTCCCCGTGAGCGGTGTCGACGTCCTGGACCCCGACGAGCTGGACCGGATGCTGACCTCGTGGAGCGGTACTCCGGCGGAGGTTTCCGGTATCACGGTCCACGGGTTGTTCGAGGCGCAGGTGGCGCGGACGCCGGAGGCGGTGGCGGTGGTCTGCGG
>NZ_JAGIYX010000071.1:0-6032 GCF_017813315.1 Kitasatospora sp. RG8 | reverse complement strand
CGAATGCAACGGCGCACCACCACCCCCCGCCATCCCGTACGCACCCACAGCCCACGACACATAGTTCGCCAACCCGCCGTGCGTAACCGCCACACCCTTCGGACGCCCCGTCGAACCCGACGTATAGATCACATACGCCAGCCCATCCGCACGTGCCACGACACCCGGCGCAGTGGCCGGCAACCCGGCCAACTGCATCCGCACCAACGCACCGTCCAACGCCACCAGACGCATCCGCCCCGCCGGCAGATCGTCCAGCAACTCCTCCGTCGTCAGCGTCAGCACCGCCCGGCTGTCACGCAGCATGAACGCCACCCGCTCCGCCGGATACTCCGGATCCACCGGCAGATACCCCGCCCCCGCCTTCCACACCGCAAGGACCGCCACCACCATCTCCACACCCCGCGGCAGGCACAGACCCACCAACGACTCCGCACCCACCCCCTGCGCCACCAGATACCGCGCCAGCCGGTTCGCCCGCGCATCCAGCTCCGCGAACGACACCTCCACCCCGTCGCACGACACCGCCACCGCACCCGGCACCCGCGCCACCTGCGCCTCGAACAAGTCGGGCACCAGACCACCCGGCAACTCCACCGCCGTCCCGGCCCACTCCTCCACCACCAGGGCACGCTCCCGCGCCCCCAACACCCCCACCGCCGACAACCGCGTCCCCGGCTCCCCCTCCAACGCCGAGAGCAGATTGGCCAACGCCGTCTGCAACAGGACGCCGACCCGCGCCGGGTCGGCCGGAGCCGCGGCGTGGACCGTCACCTCGAACCCGGTTCCCCGGTCTCCCACGGACACGTTCAGGGGGTAGTTCGAGCGGTCCCAGAGATAGAGCACCCGCACGCCTTCGAGGCCGGTGCCCCCGTCCTGATCGGGACCACCGACGGCGGACCGGTTGTAGCGGTAGTTGAAGACGGAGCTGAACAGCGGACTCGAACCCGGCATCGCACTGGCCCGCTGCGCCACGGCCAGCGGCGCGTGTTCGTGCACCAGCAGCTCGGCCAGCTGGTGGCGCAGGCCGTCAAGTGCCTCGTCGACCGTGGCCGACCCGACCCGGACGCGAACCGGGAGCGTGTTGAGGAAAAGACCCGGCACCCGGTCCGAGCCGGCGCCGGAGTCCATCCGCCCGAACAGCACCGTGCCGAACACCACGTCGTCCCGGCCCGAGACGGTCGCCAGCACCCGCGCCCACGCCAGGTGGAACACCGTCGCCGGACTCACCCCGCGCGCACGGGCCAACTCCCGGAGACGGGTGGACAGTTCTCCGTCCAGCGTCAGCTGCGCCTGCTCGGAACCGGTGCCGTCCCCGCGCACGTCGACCAGCCCGAACGGCGCCGTCGTCTCCTCCACATCGCCCAGCAGCCCGGCGAAGTACCGCTCGTGCTCCTCCTGCGACACACCGAGCCGGGCCTGAGCAACAAAGCTGCGGAACGGCAGCGGCTCCGGGAGCGCGTCGCCGTTGCCCGACAGGATGGCGCGGAGCTCGCCGAGCACCACGTCGATCGTGGTGTGGTCCTGCACCAGGTGGTGGATGCGCACCAGCGCGAGCCACTCGCCGGCGACCTCCCCGGCCGCCGTCAGCACCCGGATGAGCGGGGCGGCGGTGAGGTCGATCCCGCCCCCGCCCGCAGCCACCAACTGGCCGACCAGGTCGGGTTCCTGCGGATTCAACTCGACCTGCTCAACCGGGAGCTCGGCCCGCCGGGTGACGACCTGGACGGGCTCGCGGAGGTCCTCCCAGACGATCGCCGTGCGGTACACGTCGTGCCGGTCCACCACCTGCTGGAGCGCGACGAGAAACGCATCCAGGCGCTCGCGCGAGTCGAATCCCAGCACCATCGGCTTCGCGTAGACGTCCGTCGAGTGCTGATCGGCCATCAGATGATGGAAGAGAATGCCTTCCTGGAGCGGCGCGAGGGGGTAGACGTCCGCAATGTTCGCCGCACCACCCGGGATGCGCGCCACCAGACGGGCGACCTCGGTTTCGTCCAGGTCCACCAGCGGCAGCATCCCGGGCGTGATCTCGTCAGCGCCCTCGGGGATCAGGTTCGGCGGGACGGCAACCCGCTCGGCGCCGGACGCGGCCGCCAGTCCGGCAGGCGTCGAGCTCTGGAACAGCGCCCGCACCGAGACGGAGACGCCCTGCCTTCGCAGGTCCTCCACCAGCGAGACGGCCAGCAGCGAATGCCCGCCCAGAGTGAAGAAGTTGTCGTCGACACCGACGTTCTCCAGGCCCAGGGCCCGCGCGAACGCGGCACACAGGATCTCCTCCTGCACCGACACCGGACCCCGGCCGGCACCCGCCACGGCGGCGAAGTCCGGCGCCGGCAGCGCCCTGCGGTCCAGCTTGCCGTTGCCCGTCAGCGGCAGCGCGTCCAGCACCACCACCGCCGACGGCACCATGTGCTCCGGAAGCCTGGAGACGGCGAAGTCGCGCACAGCTGCGGCGAGTTCGTCGGCCGCCTCGTCGGCAGCGACCACGTAGGCGACCAGCCGGCGGTCTCCGGGGGTGTCCTCGCGGGCGACGACCGCCGCCTGCGCCACGCCCGGATGGGCGGCCAGCACCGCCTCCACCTCGCCCGGCTCGATCCGGAAACCCCGCACCTTCACCTGGTCGTCCGCACGCCCCAGCACCACCACACTGCCGTCCGCCGTCCAACGCGCCCGGTCACCCGTCCGGTACATCCGCTCACCCGAGGCGGAGAACGGGCAGGCCACGAACCGCTCGGCCGTCAGCCCAGGACGACCCACATAGCCGCGCGCCAACTGCACACCCGCGACGTACAACTCACCCGCAACCCCCGGCGCCACCGGCTGGAGGAACCCGTCCAACACGAACAACCGCGTGTTCCCGACCGGACGACCCACCGGCACCACACCGGACGCCACCGACTCCGCCGTCAGCCGGGTCGTCGCGACACCGATCGTCGCCTCCGTCGGCCCATAGTGGTTGAACACCCCACGCTCGCCCGCCGCCTCCAGCAGACCCTCCACCAGCGCGGCCGGGGCGGCCTCTCCGCCCAGCACCAACGACGCCGCGGGCAGCACACCCCCCGGTCCGGCCACAGCGGCCAGCGCGGAAAGGTGCGAGGGAACCACCTTCACGAAGTCGATCCGGTGCTCGGCAAAGTACGCCGCCACTGCCGCCGGATCCGTCACCGCCTCCTCGGGGAGGATGTGCAGCTCACCACCGGTCGCCAGACTCGCGAACAGCACCGTGTTCCCCAGGTCCGTCGCCTGCGCCTGCAACAACGCATAACGCCCCCCCGGCACACCGAACCCCACCCGCGACGGCACCGACCCCACATAGTTCGCCAACGCCCCGTGCGTCACCCCCACACCCTTCGGACGCCCCGTCGACCCCGACGTGTAGACGACGTAGGCCAACCCGTCTGCCAGAAGCTCCAGTTCGGGCGAGCTGTCCGGCTGTCCGGCCAGTTCGGCCGCCACCACCGGGTCGTCCAGGGCAATGGTGCGTGGTCCCCTCTCGGCCGGGTCCGCGATCACCGATTCCGGCTGTGCCGCGGCTCGGCGCAGCACGAGGTCCGCCCCGCTGTCGGCCAGCAGGTAGGCGATCCGGTCCGCCGGCTGCGCCGGGTCGATCGGCAGGTAGGCGGCGCCCGCCTTCCACACCGCCAGGATCGCCGCGATCGTGTCCGCTCCGCGCGGCAGGCAGATGCCCACCACCGCCTCCGGGCCGACACCCTGGCCGACCAGGTAGTGCGCCAGCCGGTTGGCCCGGGTCGCCAGCTCTCCGTAGGACACCTCAGTGCCGTCCACCACGAGCGCCACCGCGTCCGGCGTCCGTGCCGCCTGCACCTCGAACGACTGCGGGACCATCAGCTCCGGCAGCGGCTGCGCGGTCCGGTTCCACCCCTCCAGCACCTGGTCGCGTTCGGCCGGGTCCAGCACCTCCACCCGGTTCACACGGGCCAGCGGGTCACCGGCCATCGCCGACAGCACTCGCACGAGGCCGTCCGCGATCCGCTCCGCCGTCGCCGGGTCGAACAGGTCCGCCGCCGCGGTGAGCGCGCCACGCACCCCCGCAGGTCCACCCCGTTCGTCGAACACCTCGGACAGCACGAATTCGAGGTCGAACTTGGCCGCCTGGCGTCCGAGCACGACCTCCTCGGCCAGGACGTCGGGCAGTTGAAGCACCGAGCCGGCGTCCGCCCCGGCCGAACCGGCGCTCTGCACCGTGAGCATCACCTGGAAGAGCGGGTGACGGGCCAGGGACCGGGCCGGGGAGAGCTCCTCGACCAGCCGCTCGAACGGCACCTCGTGGTGCCCGAAAGCGCCCAGCGTGGTCACACGCACGCGCTCCAGGGCCTCGACGAACGTCGGGTCGCCGGACAGGTCGGTGCGGATCACGACGTTGTTGACGAAGAACCCGACGAGCTCGTTCAGCGCCTCGTCCATCCGCCCGGCGATCGCCGAGCCGATCGGGATGTCCTGCCCCGCCCCGAGGCGCGAGAGCGTCACCGACAACCCGGCCTGAAGCACCATGAACAGGGTCGCCCCGCGTTCCCGCGCAAGCTCGGCCAAGCGCCGGTGAACGTCCGCCGGAACCCGGACGGGAACGCTGTGGCCGCGATGGCCCGGCAACTCCGGACGCGTCCGGTCCGCCGGCAGCTCCAGCTCCTCCGGGAGTCCGGCCAGCGCCTCACGCCAGTAGGCCAGCTGTCCGGACATCACGCTGTCCGGGTCGTCCTCGCCCCCGAGCACCTCGCGCTGCCAGAGGGTGTAGTCCGCGTACTGCACCGGCAACGGCTCCCAGACCGGAGCGGCACCGGCAAGCCTCGCCGTGTAGGCCGCCGACAGGTCCCGCGCCAGCGGGCCGATCGACCAGTCGTCCCAGACGATGTGGTGCACCACCAGGACCAGCAGGTGCTCGTCCGGGCGAACGGCGAACAACCAGGCCCGCAGCGGTGCCTCCGACGCCAGGTCGAACGCGTACGCCGTCGCCCGCGCCACCGCGCCGGCCAGCTCCGCCGCGGCGACCGTCCGTCCCGGAAGCTCATCCGACGCCTCGGCCGTGGCCAGATCCAGACCGCCCAGCACGCCCCGGCCGCCACGGTCGCCCCGGTCGCTCGGCCGGCCGGAGTCGACGACCTCGACCACCGACAGCTCCCACGGCAGGGCATCCAGCTCGATGACCTGCTGGCAGGGCTGACCGTCAACCAGGGGGAACGTCGTACGCAGAACCTCGTGCCGTCCGACGACGTCCCGCAGGGCCGCACCCAGCGCCCCGTGGTCCAGCTTGCCGGTCAGCCGCAGGACCATGCGGTTGTTGTAGGTCGCGTTCGGCCCCGCCAGCTGCGCCAGGAACCAGAGCCGACTCTGTGAGAAGGACAACGGGATCATCGGGACTCCTCCTGCTTGCGCATCGGCCGCAGCGTGGGCCTGGCCTTCTTCGGGCCGGCACTCCTGTCGGCGAGCCAGGCCGCGAGCCCGGCCGGGGTCGGTACCTCGAACAGCGTCGGCAGCGGCAGGTCCACCCCCAGGTCGGTCCGCAACCGGCCCGCCAGGCGCATGACCAGGAGGGAGTGGCCACCGAGGGCGAAGAAGTCGTCCTCGACGCCGACGGCCTCCACACCCAGGACCTCGGCGAACGCCTGGCAGAGCAGCTCCTCCTGGGCGTTCACCGGCGCCCGACCCGGCGTTCCCGATCCGGTGTACTCGGGGGCGGGCAGAGCCTTGCGGTCCAGCTTCCCGTTCACCGTCAGCGGCAGCGCGTCCAGCACCACCACCGCCGACGGCACCATGTGCGACGGCAGACGGGTGGCAACGAACTCCCTGATGTGTGCGGTCAGTTCGTCATTGTCTGCGTCGGGCGAGGCGACGACGTAGGCAACCAGGCGCTTGTCACCCGGCGTGTCCTCGCGCGCCACCACCACGGCGTGGACCACGTCCGGGTGCTCCGCCACGACCGCGGCGACCTCACCCGGCTCGATCCGGAACCCGCGGATCTTCACCTGCTCATCCGCACGCCCCGCGAACACCAACCGCCCGTCGGCGCTCCA
>NZ_JAGIYX010000070.1:0-6573 GCF_017813315.1 Kitasatospora sp. RG8 | reverse complement strand
GTGTCGTACGGGGAGTTGGATGCGCGGGCGAACCGGTTGGCGCATCAGTTGGTGGCGATGGGGGTGGGTGCGGAGTCGGTGGTGGGTCTGTGCCTGCCGCGGGGTGTGGACATGGTGGCGGCGGTTCTGGGGGTGTGGAAGGCGGGGGCGGCGTATGTGCCGTTGGATCCGGAGTATCCGGCGGAGCGGCTGGAGTTCATGCTGGCGGACAGTGGTGCGTCGGTTGTCATCGGCGGGGGTGGTCTGTCCCTGGACGATCCGGAGGTCGCGGGGCGGCCGTCGACGGCGCCGGACGTCGTGGTGGGTGCGGAGCAGCTTGCCTATGTGATCTATACGTCGGGTTCGACGGGTGTGCCGAAGGGTGTGGCGGTTTCGCACGGTGCGGTGGCGTCGATGGTGGCGGCGTTGTCACCGGAGCTGGGTGCGGCGCCGGGGGTGCGGGTGTTGCAGTTCGCGTCGTTCAGTTTCGACGCGTCGGTGCTGGACCTGGCCGTCACGCTCGCCAATGGCGGGACGCTGGTGGTGGCGTCGGCGGCGGAGCGAGCGGACACGGCCCTGCTGGCGCGGATGCTGCGAGACAGCCGTGTGAGCGCGGCGAGCGTCGTCCCGTCCTTGCTCGCGGTCCTCGACCCGCAGGCCGTGCCGGGGCTCGGAACGCTTCTGGTGGGTGGGGAGCCGATCAGCCGTGAGCAGGCGCAGCTCTGGTCAGAGGGCCGCCGGTTGGTGAACACCTATGGTCCGACGGAGTCGACCGTGATGGTGACGGCGGGGCGGATCGACGGTACGGAGTCGGCGGTGCCGATGGGCGCGCCGGTGGCCAACACTCGGGTCTATGTGCTGGACGAGCGTTTGCAGCCGGTGCCGGTGGGTGTGCCGGGTGATCTGTATGTCGCGGGCGGGCAGTTGGCGCGCGGGTATGCGGGCCGGGCGGGGTTGACGGCGGAGCGGTTTGTTGCGGCGCCGTTCGGTGGCGTGGCGGGCGGGCGGATGTATCGCACCGGTGACCGGGCGCGTTGGACGGCGGACGGGAGGCTGGTGTTCTCGGGGCGGGCGGATGAGCAGGTGAAGATCCGCGGGTTCCGGGTGGAGCCGGGTGAGGTGAGTGCGGCGCTGTCGGCGTGTGCCGGCGTTGCGCAGGCGGCGGTCGTCGCCCGTGAGGACACCCCGGGCGACACCCGGCTGGTGGCCTACATCGTCCCTGCCGACGGCCGGACTGCCAGCGAACTCCCTGCCACCGTACGCGCGTTCGCGACCGACCTGCTGCCGTCCTACCTGGTCCCGTCCGCCGTCGTCGTCCTCGACGCGCTGCCGCTGACCGTCAACGGCAAGCTGGACCGCGGGGCCCTGCCCGCTCCCGAGTACGCCGCAGGGGAAGGCCGTGCCCCGGCGACCGCCCGGGAGGAGGTCCTCTGCGCGGGTTTCGCGGAGGTCCTCGGCCTGCCGGCCGTCGGGGTGGACGACGACTTCTTCGCCCTCGGCGGGCACTCCCTGCTCGCGGTCTCGCTGGTGGAGTACCTGCGGACCCGGGGTGTGTCGGTGTCGGTGCGGGCGTTGTTCCAGAGCCCGACCCCGGCCGGTCTGGCGGCCACCGTAGGAGCGGACCGGGTCGTGGTGCCCCCGAACGCGATCCCCGCGGACGCCACCGAGCTCAGCCCGCGGATGCTTCCGCTGGTCGAGCTGGACCAGGCCGAGATCGACCTGATCACCTCGGCCGTCCCCGGCGGCGCGGCCAACATCGCGGACGTCTACCCCCTCGCCCCCCTCCAGGAGGGCCTCTTCTTCCACCACCTGCTCGCCGGCCGCGACGGCGTGGACGAGGACGTCTACGCGGTGCCCTTCGTCCTCGGGTTCGACTCGCGCGAGCGCCTGGACGCCTTCCTCGCCGCCCTCCAGCAGGTCGTGGACCGGCACGACATCTACCGCACCGCCATCGTCTGGGACGGGCTGCGCGAACCCGTCCAGGTGGTCCTCCGCAACGCGCAGCTTCCCGTCCGGGAGGTGGCGGCACCGGCGCCCGGCACCGATGCCGTCGAGTACCTGATGGCCGTCAGCGGGTCGCCGATGGACCTGACCCACGCACCGCTGATCCGCGCGTACGTCGCCCCCGAGCCCGGTGGCCGGGGGTGGACCGCCGTGCTGCGCATTCACCACCTCGTGCAGGACCACACCACGATGGACGTGGTGATGGGCGAGCTGGCCGCGTTCCTGGCCGGGAGGGGCGGGTCGCTGCCCGCTCCGCTGCCGTTCCGCGAGTTCGTGGCGCAGGCCCGCCTCGGCCTGCCCGACGAGGAGCACGAGCGGTTCTTCGCAGGCCTGCTCGGCGACGTCACCGAGACCACGGCGCCGTTCGGCCTGCTGGACGCGCAGGAGGACGGCCACGGCGTGGCCCTGGCGCACACCGAGGTGGACGGCGCGCTGTCCGACCGGGTGCGGGAGGCGGCGCGCCGCCACGGGGTGAGCGCGGCGACGGTGTTCCACCTGGCGTGGGCGCGGGTGCTGGCGGCGGTCAGCGGACGCGACGACGTCGTCTTCGGCACGGTGCTGTTCGGCCGGATGAACGCCGGCGCCGGCTCCGACCGGGTGCCCGGCCTGTTCCTCAACACCCTGCCGGTCCGGGTCCGCGTCGGCGCGGCCGGCGTGGGCGAGGCGCTGTCCGGGATGCGGGACCAGCTGGCCGAGCTGCTGGTGCACGAGCACGCCCCGCTCGCCCTGGCGCAGCAGGCCAGCGGGGTGCCCGGCGGCAGCCCACTGTTCACCTCGCTCTTCAACTTCCGGCACAGCCAGGTCGTGGGCCGGGAGTCCACCGACGACGCGCTCGCGGGCATCACCCTGCTGACCACCCGGGACGCCACCAACTACCCGCTGAGTCTGTCCGTCGACGACACCGGTGCCGCGTTCGTGGTGAGCGTCGACGCGGTCGGGGTGGTCGACCCGGCCCAGGTGTGCGCCCTCGTCCGGACCTGCCTGGACAACCTGCTGTCCGCATTGGAGACCGCCCCGGCCACCCGCCTGGCCGCGGTCGCCGTGCTCGACGGGGCCGAGCGGGAGCGCATGCTCGTGGCCTGGAACGCCCCGGGCGCGCGCGGCGCGCAGAGCGCCGCCGACGGCACGACGGCCGAACCGGTGGCCAGGCGGTTCGAGGCGCAGGCCGCCCGCAGTCCGGAGGCGGTCGCGGTGGTGGCGGACGGGGACGAGGTCTCCTACGCCGAGCTCGACGCCCGGTCGAACCGGCTGGCCCGGTACCTGACGGGTCAGGGGGTGGGCCCGGAGTCGGTGGTGGCGGTGGCGCTGGACCGCGGTGTCGGGCTGATGACCGCCGTCCTCGGCGTCCTGAAGACGGGGGCCGCGTATCTTCCGGTCGACCCGGGCTACCCGGCGGAGCGCATCGCGCACATGCTGGACGACGCGGCCCCGGCGCTGCTCCTCACCTCGGCGGTGTCGGCCCCGGAACTGCCCGCGTCGGCCGTGCCGCCGGTGGTGCTCCTGGACGCGCCGCAGACGGTCGGGGCGCTGGCGGGCCTGGCGGCGGACGCCCTCGGCGCGGGTGAGCGGACCGTGCCCGCGCCCGGCCATCCGGCCTACCTGATCTACACCTCGGGCTCGACGGGCCGGCCGAAGGGGGTCGTGGTCCCGCACGCCGCCTTCGCCAACACCGTGGCGTCGGCGCGCGACCGCCTCGGGGTGGGGCCGGACTCGCGGGTCAGCCAGTTCGCCTCGGTGAGCTTCGACGTCTTCTGCCTGGAGTGGGCGATCGCACTGACCTCCGGGGCCGCCCTGGTGGTCGTGCCGGAGGACCGTCGTCTCGGCGCCGACCTGGTGGCGTTCCTGTCCGCTCAAGGGGCGACCCACGTGGACCTGCCGCCGGCGGTACTGGCGGGACTGGAGCCCGCCGCGCTCGGGGCCGGTGTCGTCCTCAACGTGGGCGGCGAGGCCCTCGCGCCCGAGGTCGCCCGTCGCTGGGCGGCCGGGCGCACGCTGTTCAACAGCTACGGTCCGACCGAGAGCGCCATCGACGCCACGGTGTGGCGCTGCCGCGCGGACGCGGACGGGGTGGCGATCGGCACACCGATCGACGGCGCCCGGGTGTACGTGCTCGACGAGCACCTGATGCCGGTGCCGGCCGGCGCCGCCGGTGAGCTGTACATAGCCGGGGCCGGGCTGGCCCGTGGCTACGTCCGCCGGCCGGGTCTGACGGCGGAGCGTTTCGTGGCCTGCCCGTTCGCCGCGGCGGGTGAGCGGATGTACCGAACCGGAGACCTGGTCCGCTGGTCGGCGGCAGGTGAGCTGGAGTACCTCGGCCGGGCCGACGACCAGGTGAAGATCCGCGGGTTCCGGATCGAGCCCGGCGAGGTCCGGGCCGTCGTCGCGGAGCACCCGCTGGTCGCGCAGGCGGCCGTCGTCGCCCGCGAGGACGTCCCGGGTGACAAGCGCCTGGTCGCCTACGTGGTGCCCGAGGTGGGCCAGAGCGGTGGGGAACTCGTCGCTCTCGTCCGGGAGTTCGCGGCCGACCGGCTTCCCGCGTACCTGGTGCCGTCGGCGGTGGTGGTGCTGGACGTGCTGCCGCTGACGGTGAACGGGAAGCTGGACCGCAAGGCGCTGCCCGCCCCCGCGTACGCGGCCGGGGTGGGCCGCGGGCCGGCGGACGCGCGGGAGGAGCTGCTCTGCCAGGCGTTCGCCGAGGTCCTGGGCCTGCCCGCGGTCGGGGTGGAGGACGACTTCTTCGCCCTCGGCGGCCATTCCCTGCTCGCGATGCGCCTGGCCAGCCGCGTCCGGACGGTCCTCGGCGTGGAGCTGCCCCTGCGGGTGCTCTTCGAGGGGCCGACACCGGCCGCCGTCGCCGTCTGGCTGGACCGGGCCGCCGAGGGCCGGCTCGCGCTGACCGCCGCGGCCCGCCCCGAGCGGGTGCCGCTCTCCTTCGCCCAGCGCCGGCTCTGGTTCCTGGGCGAGCTGGAGGGGCCGAGTGCCACCTACAACACGCCGACGGCGCTGCGTCTGAGCGGTGCGCTGGACCGGGAGGCGCTCGCCGCCGCCCTGTGCGACGTCCTCGGGCGTCACGAGGTGCTGCGCACCGTGTTCGAGGCCACGGACGGGGAGCCCTGCCAGCTGGTCCTGCCGGCCGACGGGACGGGCTTCGAGCTGACCGTCACCGAGGTGACCCGGCAGGGCCTGGACGCCGCACTGGGTGCGGCCGCCGGTCACGCATTCGACCTGGCCGCGGAGATCCCGCTGCGGGCACAACTGTTCGTGCTGGGCCCGGAGGAGCACGTCCTGCTGCTGCTCGTCCACCACATCGCCACCGACGGCTGGTCGACCGCGCCGCTGGCCCGCGACCTCTCCGCGGCCTACGCGGCCAGGCTGGAGGGCCGGGCCCCCGACTGGGCGCCGCTGCCGGTCCAGTACGCCGACTACGCCCTGTGGCAGCGCGAGCTGCTCGGGGACGAACAGGACCCGGCGAGCCTGGCCGCCCGCCAGATCGCCTACTGGCGCGAGGCGCTGGCCGGCATCCCGGAGGAGCTGGCCCTGCCGGGGGACCGGCCCCGTCCGGCAGTGGCCTCCCACCGCGCGCACGCCGAGGAGCTGGAGATCCCCGCGGCGCTTCACCAGGGCCTGGCGGAGCTGGCCCGGGCGCAGGGCGTGACCATGTTCATGGTGCTCCAGGCCGCCCTCGCGGTGACCCTCAGCCGCCTCGGCGCCGGCACCGACATCCCGATCGGCTCGGCCACCGCCGGGCGGACGGACGAGGCGCTGGACGACCTGGTCGGCTTCTTCGTCAACACCCTGGTGATCCGCACCGACCTGTCCGGGAACCCCACCTTCACCGAGGTGCTCGGACGCCTGCGTGAGACCGGACTCGGCGCCTACGCCCACCAGGACGTGCCCTTCGAGCGACTGGTCGAGGCCCTGGCGCCCACCCGTTCGCTGGGCCGCAACCCCCTGCACCAGGTCGTCCTGACGCTGCAGAACACCGGCTCGGTCGCGGGCGGTGGCGAACCCGCCCTGGACCTGCCCGGCGTGCGGGTCGGCATGGCCGACGCGGGCACGCCGGTGGCCCGGAACGACCTCGAACTCATGGTGGGCGAGACCTTCGACGAGCACGGCGCCCCGGCGGGCATCCGCGGCGGACTCGCCGGCACCACGGACCTCTTCGACCCGGGGACGGTCCGGCGGCTCACCGACCGGCTGGTCCGCGTGGTGCGGGCCGTGGTCGAGGACCCGCAGGTGCGGTTGGCGTCGGTGGAGGTGCTGGACGAGGCCGAGCGGCGTCGGGTGCTGGTGGAGTGGAACGACACGGGTGCGGGTGTTCCGCAGGTGACGGCGGAGCGGTTGTTCGAGGCGCAGGTGGCGCGGACGCCGCAGGCGCTGGCGGTTGCGGGGGACGGGTTCGAGGTGTCGTACGCGGACCTCGACGCGCGGGCGAACCGGCTGGCGCACTACCTCGTCGGCCAGGGGGTGGGTCCGGAGTCGGTGGTGGGTTTGTGTCTGCCGCGGGGTGTGGACCTGATCGCGGCGATCCTGGGGGTGTGGAAGGCCGGGGCGGCGTACCTGCCGCTGGACCCGGAGTACCCGGCGGAG
>NZ_JAGIYX010000007.1:0-295307 GCF_017813315.1 Kitasatospora sp. RG8 | reverse complement strand
GCCAGCTCGACTCCGAAACCGGCCGCTCCATCATGCAACTACTGCGCGCCGTCGTCCGCAGCGAAGGCGTCACCGCCCTGGTCGCCACCCACGACCAGACCCTCATGGGACTCGCCGACCGCGTCATCGAGCTCCGCGACGGCACACTGGCCGAAGAGGCCTGAGCGGGCCGGGCCCGACAGGTCTGCCCGATCGGCCCGCCCCGCCCTTCCCGCCGGGGCGGGCCGCCTCGCCCGGGAAGGCAGGGCAGGCAGGCCCGCGAAGGCCAGGTGGGCAGTGGGGCGCGGACCGGTTCGGGTCCGGCCGTACCACCGGACCGACCCCCAGGTCGACCCCCACGCCAGGCCGACACCCACGCCAACCCGGCCGGGCCCACCAGGGCCGCCGCACGCCTGCCGGGCCGTCCACCGGGCCCCTCAGAGCGACCTGAGCGCGGCCTCGCACTCTCGGCAGCGCCGGGTGCGTTGCGAAGGCGGGTACCAGGGATCGCCCGGACCGGTCGGCTGGTAGGCCTCACGTTCGAGGTCTCCGGTGTCGATCCCGCAGAACGTGACCGGGCCCGGGTCCTCCGGCACGTCCGGATCGGGCGGCGCCGCGTGCACCCACCGCACCCGGGCACCCACGTCCACCTCGCCCGCGTCCAGCACCTCCGTGGACGGCTCCAGCTCGACCAGTACGACCACTCCGCTCATACCTCGACCCTGCGCCCCGCCGGCACCGGCCGCATCCCGGCCCGGATCTCCGCGCCCCGACGAGGCGCCCCGACGAGGCGCCCACCGACCGTCACCGGAGACCACCGGGCACCACGAGGCACCCACCGGGACCGGCCGACGCAGGGGACCGCCGACGGCGCCGGCCGGCGTCCGCGCAGACACCGGGCGCACCGTCCCGCCCGCGGCACGGCGGCTTCGTCGGGGAAAGGGAATGCGTGCACCCTGGAATGCGTGCACCCTGGTTCCCGCTGCCGCGGATACCTGCACGACGACAGGATCGGGTACCGCAACGCGCCGGGGCGGAAGACCGGGGAATCCCGATTTGCCGACCGGGATTCCGCGAAGGCCCGGTTCGCCCAGGCCTCCCCCGCGCGCAGGAATTACCCGTCGGGTCTGCCCACGGCAGAGCGCATCGGGAAATTCGGAGGTACGCACTTCTCGGCCTGCACCACCGGGTGCCGGAAAGGCCGGCGACACCAGAGCCCGACCTCGCCGCGGAAAGCCGGCTCCACCCTCAGGAACCACCTCCCGCCTTCGGCAGCCGCCGCATCCGCGCCTTCGACCGGAAGGTCGCGGGAGCGTTCATCGGGTGATTCCCGGAATAGGGCGCCTCGGCGGTTCCGCACCACCGCGCCCGACGACCGGTGGGGCACCCGGGCCGGGCCCGTTCGCGCAGACAATGCTGCCCCCTGATCGCCAGGAGCCCGCCCCGTCCACCGTGCTCCGACGCACTCCAGGGCCGTTCCGGAGCCGACGACCGTGGTCCGGCCGTCGCGGGGAACCACGGGCACTCCGGGGCCTGGTGTGACGATGTCTCAAATTTCCTACGTGAGCGTCCCGTTCACCGATGATGGTCACCTGGCGACGGAACCGGAAGCCGAGCCGGCTGCCCGGACCGAGCAGGTGCTACGTGCCACCCGGGCGGCCGGCGGGCCTGTCCGCGCTCACGAAGGCGTCAGATCAGCCCCGCAGCGGAGGTTCCACCGCCCCGCGCGCCCCGAAAGGTCGGTGGCCGACAGCGGCCGGACGTCGAGCCTCCAGAACGCCGCCGCGGGAAGGTCGAGCGCGTGGACCACGGCCGCCCGGACCACGGCGGGCTCGGCCACCGCCAGCACGCGTCCGGGGTGGTCGGCCAGGGCCTCCAGCCAGCCGCCGACACGGGCGCACAGGGCCGTGACCGACTCGCCGCCGTGCGGAGCGGCCGTCGGGTCGGCCAGCCAGGCCGAAACGGCCGCCGGCTGGGCCGCGGCGATCTCGTCGAGGCTGTGGCCGCGCCAACGGCCGACGTCGAGGTCGGCCAGTGCCGCGGCCGGTTCGGCGTCGACGCCGAGCGCGGCGGCGGTCAGACGGCAACGGCTGGAGGGGGCCGTGAAACCCCGGGGCGTCGCCGGCAACGAGCCCGCCGCCGCGCGGGCGGCCGCCAGGCCCGCCTCGTCCGGCGGAGCGTCGTCGCCGAACCGGGCCCCGCGCAGTTCGGCCCCGATCGCCGGTGCGACGAAGATCACGCGCACGGTCATCCGATGTCCTCCCGTCCCCGTCCACTGCTCCGTCGCGCGCATACGTACGGGAATCGGTGGCCCCGCTTCGCGCCCGTCGTGCGCCTGTGGGCCCGGCCAAAACCCTTGGCCGGGCGCCCGCGACACGGTACCGTCCCTGCGACAACTCAAGACGACGGTGTGCGGAAGCCGGTGAGAACCCGGCACGGTCGCGCCACTGTGAAGCCGCCCGGCCGACGTGAGTCCCGGGGCGGTGAGTCAGACCCGCCCCCGTCGTCCGTGCTCCATCGAACGGGACGCGTGTTCCCCAAAGGAGGTCGGCCATGGCTCACCCCATCGCCCCCGCTGCCGCACCGGCCATCACCCCCATCTCCGTCAAGGCGATCCTGCCCTGGGCCGTGTTCTTCGGCATCCTGCTGATGGCCCTCATCTACTTCGTCGGCGCTGAGCAGGGCGCCACCTCCCTCATCTCCGGCGAGGACGTGCACGAGTGGGTGCACGACGGTCGCCACCTGCTCGGCTTCCCCTGCCACTGATCAGGGGACACCGCACATGAACTCCGCAAACGTCAGATCCCTGCTCGTCCGCGGCATGCTGGCCGGTCTCGGTGCCGGCCTGCTCGCCCTGGTCGTCGCCTACCTGCTCGGTGAACCCCGGGTGGACGCCGCGATCGCCTACGAGGACGCCCATGCCGCGGGCGCGCCCGAGATGGAACTCGTCAGCCGGTCCCTGCAGTCCACCGCGGGCCTGGCCACCGGCGTGCTCGTCTACGGCGTCTCGCTGGGCGGCTTCGCCGCGCTCGCCTACTGCTTCGCCCTCGGCCGGGTCGGCCGCTTCTCCCCGCGCGCCACGGCGGCCCTGCTGTCCGGCGTCGCGCTGGTCGCGGTCTACGTCGTGCCGTTCCTCAAGTACCCGGCCAACCCGCCGTCGGTGGGCGACCCGGAGACCATCGGCAAGCGCACCACGCTGTACTTCCTGATGATGGCGCTCAGCGTGCTGCTGGCGGTCGCCGCGGTGATCGTCGGCAAGAAGCTCGCACCGCGCCTGGGCAACTGGTACGCGACCGTCACGGCCGTTCTCGGCTTCGCCGTCGCCATCGGCTTCGCCTACGCCTTCCTGCCCGCCGTCAACGAGGTGCCCGAGGACTTCTCGGCCACCCTGCTCTGGCAGTTCCGCCTCGCTGCCCTGGCCATCCAACTCACCCTCTGGACGTCCTTCGGGCTGCTGTTCGGCCACCTCGCCGAGCGTCTCCTCAACCCGAAGCCGGCCACCGCGGCCCCCACCGCCGACCGCAACGGCCTCCGGGAGACGGCCGCCTCCACACCCTGAGGCACCGGCCCTTCCACGATCACCACGGCGAAGGCCGGCCGGGGCGACACCACGTCGCCCCGGCCGGCCTTCGGCACTCCCCGGATGAGGACAGAGCACTGGACACGGAATTCCCGCCCCCGCAGGCCCGGCCCGCGATCGACGCCACCGCCATGCGCACCGCCCACACGGCCGTGTCCGACCGGGAGCGGGTGACAGCCGTGTCCCAGAGGTTCTCGCTGCTCGCCGACCCCGGTCGCCTCGCCCTGCTCATCGCCGTTCACCGGGCCGGGCCGATCTGCGTCACCGACCTCGCCCTCGCGACCGGGATCCGCGACACCACGGTGTCCCAGGCCCTCCGACTGCTGCGTGTCACCGGCATCGTGTCGGCCGCCCGGGACGGCCGGACCGTCCGCTACGCCCTCCGCGACCCGCAGATCGCCCGGCTGCTCGACCGCGTCTGACCCACGCTCAGGAACCGTGCTGCGGCACGCGACGGGACGGATGGCCTGGCGGGTTCACTCGCGTGGCCTCCCGGCCCGGGGGTCGGGGTCGGGTAGCGCGGGGTACGGGACGAAGGTGCTGCTGTGCTCGTCGACCGCGAGCGGGCGGCCGATGGCGGGCGCGGCGCGTTGCGGGCAGGCCGGGCGTTCGCACACCTTGCAGCCGAGACCGATCGGGGTGGCGGCCTGCGCGTCCCCCAGATCCAGCCCTGCCGAGTACACGAGCCGCGAGGCGTGGCGGATCTCGCAGCCGAGGCCGATGGCGAAGGTCTTGCCGGGGTGCCCCCAGCCACCGGGTGAGCGGGTGACCGCGCGGGCCGTCCACAGGTAGCGCCGGCCGTCCGGCATGGCGGCGACCTGGACGTGGACCCGGCCCGGCGAGGCGAAGGCCTCGTAGACGTTCCAGAGCGGGCAGGTGCCACCGGTGCGGGAGAAGTGGAAGTCGGTGGCGGACTGGCGTTTGGAGACGTTGCCGGCCCGGTCGACCCGCACGAAGGAGAACGGCACCCCGCGCAACCGGGGCCGCTGCAGCGTGCTGAGCCGGTGGCAGACCGTCTCGTAGCCGACGCCGAAGTGGTCGGCGAGGTGCTCGATGTCGTAGCGCGCGGCCTCGGCCTCGGCGTGGAACGCGGTGTAGGGGAGAACCAGCGCGGCGGCGAAGTAGTTGGCGAGGCCGATCCGGGTGAGCGACCAGGCGGTGGAGCCCTCCGGGCTGTCCTGGGCGGCGAGTTCGGACAGCAACGGGTCGTGTTCGAGGTAGCCGAGCTGGGTGGCCATCCGGAACGCCTGCTGGCCCGGGCGCAGCCGGTCCGACAGGTGCAGGACCCTGGTGCGGGGGTCGTACCGGTGCAGGCGCTCGCCTCCGGCGACGGTCCGCACGCCGTGGCCCGAGACGAGGCGCTCGGCCAGAACCGCCCGGACCTCCCCGCGGCGGAGGCCGATGGCCGTCGCCAACTCCTCTGCTGCGGTGTCGAGTTCGTCGAGGTAGTTCCGGCGGCGGTAGAAGAACTCGCGGACCTTCTCGTGCGGGTTAAGGGCGTCGGCCACCGGGCCGCGTTCCCCGGCGAGGACGGCGAGTTGCTCGGAGACCGCCCGCCGGCTGCGGCCGAGGTCCATGAGCAGCCGCGCCACGGCGGGCAGCCGCGCGGCCAGCTCGTCGAGGTCGCCGGCGGTGACCCGGCCGGCGGCGACCTCCTCGCCGAGCGCGTCGCGCAGTTCGGCGGTGAGCCGGGCGCTGTCCGGCGGGGCGAAGTACCCGACCTCGACCCCGAAGGCCTCGGTGAGGCGCAGCAGGACGGGCACGGTGAGCGGGCGGGCGTCGTGCTCCAGCTGGTTGAGGTAGCTGGGCGAGAGATCGATCAGCCGGGCGAGGGCGGCCTGGCTGAGGCCGCGCTCCTCGCGCAGGCGGCGCAGCCGGGCACCGGCGAAGGCCTTTCCCATCGTGTCGTTCTCCCCCACTGCGCGCATCGGCCGACCGAGTGGGCGCAGCCTAACCGGAGGACGCAGGGCCGGGTCGTCGCAACCTTCGCAGATTGGCCGGGGATCGTTCGCAGAAGTTGGCAGCGGTCCACCGGTGACGGCGGCTCCGCGGGCTGCCAGAGTCGGTGGTGCGGCCGGGAGGTGCGCAGGACAGCGGCGAAAGAGCAGGTCAGTCACGGCCGGGAACGCTGTCCGGGCATCCACGTCCTGCGGTGTTCCACCGCCGCCCGGCACCACCCGGCCGCCCACTCGCCCTTGCGGTGAGGTGCGTCACATCCTTCGCAACGAGCACCCCTGGGGAGCAGACCCATGACTCAGTCGGTTCGGCAGCAGCAGGAGCAGCGCGCGGCGGGGCTCGCCGCCCGGTGGGCCTCCGACCCCCGCTGGGCGGGCGTCGAGCGCAGCTACACGGCGGCCGACGTGGTGCGCCTGTCCGGCACGGTGCGCGAGGAGCACACCCTGGCCCGGCGCGGCGCCGAGCGCCTGTGGCGGCAACTGCACGAGCAGGACTACGTCCACGCCCTCGGCGCGCTCACCGGCGGACAGGCCGTCCAGATGGTGAAGGCCGGGCTGAAGGCGATCTACCTGTCCGGCTGGCAGGTGGCGGCCGACGCCAACCAGGCGGGCCAGACCTACCCGGACCAGAGCCTCTACCCCGCCAACTCCGTTCCCCAGGTGGTCCGCAGGATCAACAACGCCCTGCTGCGCGCCGACGGGATCGACGCCGCCGAGGGCAACGACGGCCCCGACTGGCTGGTGCCGATCGTGGCCGACGCCGAGGCCGGCTTCGGCGGCCCGCTGAACGCCTTCGAGCTCACCAGGGGCATGATCGCCGCCGGCGCCGCGGGCATCCACTACGAGGACCAGCTCGCCTCCGAGAAGAAGTGCGGCCACCTCGGCGGCAAGGTGCTCGTCCCCACGGCCCAGCACATCCGCACGCTCAACTCGGCCCGTCTGGCGGCCGACATCGCCGACGTGCCGACCGTGATCGTGGCCCGCACCGACGCGCTCGCCGCCAACCTGCTGACCACCGACGTGGACGAGCGCGACGCCCGTTTCTGCACGGGCGAGCGCACCGCCGAGGGCTTCCACCGGGTCGAGCCCGGCATGGCGCCGGTGATCTCCCGCGGCCTCGCCTTCGCCCCGTACGCCGACCTGATCTGGGTCGAGACCGGCACCCCGGACCTCGCCCAGGCCCGGGAGTTCGCCGAGGCGCTCAAGGCCGAGCACCCGGACAAGATGCTGGCCTACAACTGCTCGCCGTCCTTCAACTGGAAGGCCGCCCTGGACGACGACCAGATCGCCAAGTTCCAGCGGGAGTTGGGTGCGATGGGCTACCGCTTCCAGTTCATCACGCTGGCCGGCTTCCACGCGCTCAACCACTCGATGTTCCAGCTGGCCCGCGGCTACGCCGAGCACGGCATGACGGCCTACGTCGACCTGCAGGAGGCCGAGTTCGCCGCGGTGGCGGACGGCTACACGGCCGTCAAGCACCAGCGCGAGGTCGGCACCGGCTACTTCGACCTGGTCTCCACCGCACTCAACCCGCACGCCGAGACCCTGGCGCTCACCGGCTCCACCGAGGCCGAGCAGTTCCACTGAGCCACCCTGGCGGCCTCGTTGGGGACGAGCCGCCGTCCACCCCACCGCCCGGGGCCTCGTTGAGGGACGAGGCCCCGGGCGCCTCCCACCCGCCCTCCTGGAGAACCGGATGAGCCACCCCAGCCGTATCGAGGTCCTCGGCGAGCACGAGGACCGCTTCGACGAGATCCTCACCCCCGAGGCCCTCGCCTTCCTCACCCGCCTGCACGACCGGTTCGCCCGGCGCCGCACCGAGCTTCTCGCCGAACGCGACCGCCGCCGAGCCGAGTTGGCCGCCGGCGCCGGCCTCGGCTTCCGCCCCGGAACCCGGGCCGTCCGGGAGGACCTCACCTGGCGGGTCGCCGGCGCCGGGCCGGGCCTGGTCGACCGCCGGGTGGAGATCACCGGCCCTCCCGAGCGGCGGATGACCGTCAACGCCCTCAACTCCGGTGCCAGGGTGTGGCTGGCGGACTTCGAGGACGCCACCTCCCCCACCTGGCACAACCTGGTCTCCGGCCAGCTGAACCTGGTCGACGCGATCGAGCGCCGGATCGACGACACCACGCCGGAGGGCCGGCGCTACCGTGTCGGGGACACCCCCGCGACCATCGTGGTCCGCCCCCGCGGCTGGCACCTGGACGAGCAGCACCTGCTGATCGACGGCCGCCCGGCCGTCGGCGCCCTGGTCGACTTCGGCCTCTACCTGTTCCACTGCGGCCGGCGCCAGATCGAGCGCGGCAGCGGCCCGTACTTCTACCTCCCGAAGCTGGAGAACCACCTCGAAGCCCGGCTCTGGAACGACGTCTTCACCTTCGCCCAGGCCGAGTTGGGCATCCCGTACGGCACCGTCCGCGCCACCGTCCTGATCGAGACCATCACGGCCGTCTTCGAGATGGACGAGATCCTCCACGAGCTGCGCGACCACGCCGCCGGCCTCAACGCGGGCCGCTGGGACTACCTGTTCAGCCTGATCAAGAACCTCGCCCATCGCGGTCCGCGTTTCGTCCTGCCGGACCGTGCCACCCTGACGATGACCCAGCCGTTCATGCGCGCCTACACCGACCTGCTGGTGCGCACCTGCCACCGGCGCGGTGCCCACGCCATCGGCGGCATGGCCGCCGCGATCCCCCAGCGCGACCCCGCCGCCGACGAGACCGCCCTGACCAGGGTCCGGGCCGACAAGGAGCGCGAGGCGGGCGACGGCTTCGACGGGTCCTGGGTCGCCCACCCCGCCCTGGTCGCCACCTGCCGCACCGCCTTCGACGCCGTCCTCGGCGACCGCCCCCACCAGCTCGACCGCACCCGCGAGGACGTCGAGGTCACGGCCGCCGACCTGCTCGCCGTCCACCGGCTCTCCGCCGGTCTCCCCACCGAGCAGGGCGTGCGCTCCAACGTCGCTGTCGCCCTGCGCTACCTGGTCGCCTGGCTGGGCGGCTCCGGAGCGGTGGCCGTCTTCGGCCTGATGGAGGACGTCGCCACGGCCGAGATCGCCCGCTGCCAGATCTGGCAGTGGCAGCACCACTGCTCCCGGCTCGCCGGCGGCTCGCTCGCCACCCCGGACCTGGTGCGGCGCCTGATCGACCGCGAGCGTGCCACGCTGCTCGCCGAGGGATCCGACCCGGTGCTGGTGGACGACGCGGTGCGCATCCTGGAGGACACCGCCCTCGCCGCCGACCTGCCCGCCTTCCTCACGACCGGGGCCTACGCCCGCCACCTCGTGCGGATCCGCACCGCGGCCTGAGCCGCCCGACCACGGAGGCAGTGCACCATGAACGACATCCGCCGTGTCGCGGTCGTCGGCGCCGGGCAGATGGGCTCCGGCATCGCCGAGGTCTTCGCCCGCGCCGGACTCGACACCATCGTCTGCGAGTCCGGCCGGGGCGCCCTGCGCGCCGCCCGGAGCCGGATCGACCGCTCGCTGCACCGCGCCGTCGACCGGGGCCGGATCAGTGAGCAGCAGCGCACCGACGCCTGGGCCCACCTGCTGTTCGCCGACGACCTGGAGGCGCTCGCCGACCGCCAGCTCGTCGTCGAGGCCGTCGTCGAGGACGAGCGGGTCAAGACGGAGGTGCTCACCACCCTGGACAAGGTGCTCGTCGCCGAGGACGCCGTCCTGGCCACCAACACCTCGGCCATCCCGGTGACCCGTCTGGGCATCACCACCGGCCGGGCCTCCCACGTCCTCGGCCTGCACTTCTTCAACCCGGCCCCGGTCATGCCGCTGGTCGAACTCGTCACCTCGCTGCACACCGACCCCGCCGTGGCCGGTCGGGTGGAAGCCTTCGCCGGGGACGTCCTCGGCAAGCGCGTCGTCCGCGCCCGCGACCGGGCCGGCTTCGTCGTCAACGCCCTGCTCGTGCCCTACCTGCTCTCCGCGATCCGGATGGCCGAGGCCGGGCACGCCGGCCCCGAGGACATCGACGCCGGCATGGTCCACGGCTGCGCCCACCCGATGGGCCCGCTCGAACTCGCCGACCTGATCGGACTGGACACCGTCGAGGCGATCGCCCGGTCGATGTACGACGAGTACAAGGAACCGCTGTACGCCCCGCCGCCCCTGCTCTCCCGCATGGTCGAGGCCGGGCACCTCGGCCGCAAGAGCGGGCGCGGGTTCCACGTCCACCCGACGGCCTGACCGTCCCGGGCACCCGTCGGCGCCCAGCGCCCTGGAGATCGCGCCACCCGCGCACTCTCCGGGGCGCTGGGCCGTCCCGGGTCGCCGGGAGGAGCCGCTTCCTGGTGGATCACCGGCTCTGCGGCGAGCGGGCTCGCTCACGCGGGCCGGTCGGCCCGTCGGCAGGCCGCGGCGGGACAGGCGGGGTGGGCGGGAGGAAAGCACGGATGTCCGCCAGCAGTTCGGGCAGGCCGCGTCCTGGGCCCAGCCGTCCGTCCAGCCGCCCGGACTGGTCGGTGGGGATGCCCGCCAGCACCCGTTCGACTTCGGCCAGCAGCTGCCGTCCGCGGTGGAGGTCGAGCTTCATCCGGGCCACCTGTGCCTGCTGCCCGCCGAGCTGTCGGCGGGCGGACTCCAGGCCGGCGTGCTGTTCCGGGGTCAGGACGACGACCTCGACGCCGTCCACCGTCGTCGTCCGGGGCTTTCCAGGCTTGGGCACGGTCGTGGCCTTTCGGGTTCAGGAGCGTACCGGTCCCGCCGCCCGCGGGAGGGTGTCCGGGCCCGTCGGTGCTCCGGGCACGTCCGGGGCCTCGAACCGGACGACCGGCTCGAAGTTGGCGCGCCGGGCGGCGCGGCGGAAGACGGCGAGCACGGCCGGCCCGACGACGAGGACGGCGGTGAAGGTGGTGACGGCGCGGCCGGTGTCCCAGCCGAGCGAGGTGGCGAGGTCGAAGAGCAGGTAGCGGTGCCACTGCTCGGTGAAGGGCAGGCCCGGTAGGTAGGCGATCGAGCTGTTCGGGTCGGTGGAGAACGGCCAGAAGGAGAGGTTCAGCAGGAAGCCGAACAGATAGCCGGAGAAGGCGCCGTAGGTGGCCAGCATCGGCACCTCCCAGCGGCTTCGCGCCCTCGGCAGCAGCCCGGCGAGCATGCCGACGAAGGCGCAGCCGAACATCTGGTACGGCATCCAGGGGCCGACGCCTCCGGTCAGCAGGGCGGAGGCGAACAGCGAGGTGCAGCCGAGGGTGAAGCCGAAACCGGGGCCGAAGACGCGGCCGGCCAGGACGAGGACGAAGAAGACCGTCTCCACCCCGGCGGTCCCGGCGCCGAGCGGGCGGAGTCCGGCGTTGACGGCGGACAGGACGCCGAGCATGGCGAGGGCCTTGGCGTCGATTCCGCCGGCGGCGATCTCGGCGATGACGACGGCGAGGACGAGGACGAGCAGCGCGCCGAAGATCAGCGGCGGGGCGTAGGAGGAGCCGAACTTCCCGGGGGCGACCACGAACGGCCAGGTGAAGGCGACCATGCCGATGAAGCCGGCGAGGGCGACGACGATCCGGGCCCGGCCGGGGATCCTGACGGCGGTCACCGGGCGGCCTCCGCCGGTGCGAGCGCCTCGGCGACCTGATGTGTCGTCAGATAGGGCAGTGGGGCGAGGATCTTGGCGGTCTGCGGGGCGAAGGTGGGCGAGGCGACGATGACCTCGGCGGTGGGGCCGTCGGCGACGACCTCGCCCTCGGCCATCACGACGACCCGGTCGGCGGCGGAGGCGACGAACTCGACGTCGTGGGTGGAGACCACGACCGTGCGGCCCTCCGCGGCGAGGGCGTCCACGATGCCGGTGAGCGCCGCCTTCGCCTGGTAGTCGAGCCCGCGGGTGGGCTCGTCCAGCAGCACCACCCGTGGTGCGGCGGTCAGTTGGATCGCCAGCACCAGGGCCAGCTTCTGCCCCTCCGAGAGGTCCCGGGGGTGGGTGTCGTCCGGGATTCCGGGGGCGAGCCGGTCGAGGACCTGCCGCGCGGTCGGCCCGGCGTCCCGACCGGACTCCAGGTCGCCCTGGGCGAGTTCCTGCGCGACCGACTCCAGGTACAGCAGGTCGGTGGGGGTCTGCGGGACGAGCCCGACCAGTTGGCGGGCCCGGGCCGCGGGGAGGCGCTTCGGATCCTGCGCCGGCCCGCCCTCCGTCCCGACGACCTTCACGCTGCCGCCCTGGCGGGGCCCGGAGCCCTGGAGGGCCCAGAGGAGCGAGGACTTGCCGGAGCCGTTGCGGCCCATCAGCGCGGTGACCTGACCGGCACGCAGCTCCAGGCCGACCTCCCGGACGGCGGCCACCGGCCCGTAGCGGACGACCACCCCCCGGGCGTCCAGCGCCGGTTCCCCCGCCACCGCTGCCCGGCGCGGCGGGGGAACCGGCGCGTCGGCGAGCCGTTCCCGCAACGGCGCGGCGGCACGGCGGGCGTCGCGGACGGACAGCGGCAGGGGCCGCCAGCCGGCGAGTCGGCCGAGGCCGACGACGGGCGGTGCGATCGCGGTGTCCCGGAAGATCTCGGCGGGCGGCCCGTGCACGACGGTGCCGTCGCCGGCCAGGTAGGCGACGCGGTCGGCGTACTGGACGACGCGCTCCAGGCGGTGCTCGGCGAGCAGGACGGTGACGCCCAGGTCGTGCACCAGCCGGGTGACGGCGGCGAGCACCTCCTCGGCGGCGGTCGGATCGAGGGCCGAGGTCGGCTCGTCCAGCACGAGGACGCGGGGGTGGGCGGTGAGGACGGAGCCGATGGCGACGCGCTGCTGCTGGCCGCCGGACAGCTCGTGCAGGGCGCGGTGGCGCAGGTCGGCCAGCCCGAGCAGGTCGAGGGTCTCCTCGACGCGCTTGCGCATCACCTCCGGCGGGATCGCCAACTGCTCCATGGCGTAGGCGAGTTCCTCCTCCACCGTGTCGGTGACGAAGCCCGCCGACGGGTCCTGGCCCACCACGCCCACCACGTCGGCCAGTTCGCGCGGCGGATGGTGCGCGGTGTCCCGGCCGTCCACGCTGACCCGGCCGCGCAGCGTGCCGCCGGTGAAGTGCGGCACGAGGCCGTTGACGGCGCCGAGCAGGGTCGACTTTCCGACGCCGGTGCGGCCGACCACCAGGCAGAGCTCGCCCTCCGGGATGTGCAGGTCGACATCGCGCAGGACGGGCGTGGTCTCGCCGTCGTACACCACGCTGACCTGGTCGAATCGGATCACGTGCTCACCTCGGAGGTCGTGCGGTCGGTGCCGGTGGTTCGGGTGTCGCCACCGGTGCGCGCGGTCAGGCGCTGACCGGGCACGGGGGCGGGTGCGGAGGCGGAGGCGGAGGCGGAGGCGGAGGCGGGTGCGGGTGCGGGGGTGCGGCCGGGCACGGAGCCGGGTTCGGGGGTGCGGCCGGGCGGCGGCGAGACGATCCCCGCCGCGCCCGCCAGAAGCAGGGCGAGCACCGGGACGAGCGGCAGCGTCGGCCAGGCCAGCGGGTACAGGGAGGGGTTGAGGTCGGTGGCGTCGTAGCCGACCGTGGCGAACAGCAGGACGGCGGCGGTCACACCGCACCCGGCGACACCGCACTCGGCGGCCCGCCAGCGATCGGGCCGGTAGGTGGTGCGCCGGACCCGCCGCCCGCCGAGCAGCAGACCCGCCACGCACAGGACGGCGCCTACGAGGAAGGCCGGAAGTCCGAGCGCCGCGGGGGCCGTCCCGTCCAGCAGCCCGTACACCCCGGCGCACAGGCCGCACATGCCGAGCAGCATCAGGGCTCCGGTGAGCCGGCGGGAGCGGCGGGAGGCGGTGCCGGAGCGTCCGTAGCCGCGTGAGTCCATCGCGGCGGCCAGGTGCAGCGAGCGCTCCAGCGCGTCCTCCAGAACCGGTACCACGATGCTGCGCAGCGCGCGGACGCCCTTCTGCCGCCCCGCACGCAACCGCCGTGCCCGGGCGACGCGTTGGACGCTCTGCACGAGCTGCGGGGCGACGCTGAGCGAGACCGTCACGGCGACGCCGAGCTCGTACAGGGCGCCGGGCAGGACCCGCAGGGCCCGTTTGGGGTTGGCCAGGGTGTTGGCGGCGCCGATGCAGCAGATCAGGCAGGCCAGCCGCAGCCCGTCGAAGGCCGCGGAGAGCGTGGCCTCCAGGGAGACCGGTCCGCCGATCTCGATGCCCGCGTACCAGGCGGGGGTGGGGATGTGCGGCAGGGAGAAGAGCAGGTGGTCCTGCGGGGTGATGCCGGTGGCGAACACGCCGCGGAAGACCACCCGGATCGCCACCACGGTCAGCGCCACCCACAGGTAGTACGTGAACCCGCGTGCCCACGGGGCCTCGGTCCGGCGGGCCGTGACCACGTAGCCGAGCACCGCGAGGACGAGCAGGAGCAGGAGCGGGTTGGTGGTACGGCTGGCCGCCGTCGCCAGGGCCAGCGCCCAGGCCCACCAGGCCAGCGGGTGCAGGTCCCGCGGGCTGCGCCTGCTCCCCGCGCTCCGGCCGGGGGCGGCGGGCGGGGAGCCGGCGCCGGGCGTGTCGACGATGCTCACCGGATCACTCGGCCTGTCGCCGGCGGCGGCGCGCGGTGACGGCGGTGACCACGCCCAGCACCACCACGAGGACGGCCCCGACCGCGGCCGGCACCATCGAGCCGGGGTCGTGCGGGGTGTCGGCGGCCGGGGCCGCGTCCACCACCCTCGGCCCGCCGGCCTCGACGGAGGGCGACGGACCGTCGGCAGCGGTGGGCGTCGCGGTGGCGCTGGCTTCCACGGACGGCGTGTCGGACGACTGTGCGGAGGGCGTCCCGGCCGGCGCGGCGGTCGCCTCGGCGGCCGGTGTCTGCGGGTCCGCCGGTGCGGGGGCCTCGGCCGACGGGCTCACCGGTGCCGTCCGACCGCCCGTGGCGCCGGACGATCCGCCCGCGCCACCGCCCGAGGACGGACGTTTCGTGGCGCCGGACGAACCACCGGTGTTGGCGCCGGACGAGCTGCCGGACGATCCGGTACCGGACGAGGATCCACCGTTCGCGCCCGCGGAACCTCCTCCGTTCCCGCCGGTACCGGTGCCGTTCCCACCGGTACCGGTGCCGCTCCCGCCGCTCGTCCCACCGGAGCCACCACCGGCTGCCCCTCCCCCGCCGGCCGGCGGTCGGGGCGGTTCGGGGGTGGAGGCGGCGCCGCCCGGGCTGGTGTTCCGGGCCCGCACGGAGTCCGGCGGGATGGCCGGACGCCCCTCGGTGCCCTCGATGTTCGTGCCACCGAAGATCCACAGGTCGACGCTGCCCGGCTTCGGCTGGTAGCTCATCGCGCCGAGCTGGCTGTAGGACCAGTCGTTCTGGCCCGGATCGGCGTGCCAGTACGACCAGTAGGCCGTGGCCGGGGGCGTCAGGACGCACTTCTCCTGGTCCGGAGCGGGGTACTGCTTGCCGCCCTGGAAGCCGCTGTAACCGATCCGGCAGATGAACGCCGGGCCGTCGTGCCCCGTCCCGGTGGTCTTCCAGCCGCCCTGGTTGAGCAGGGCGTACCCGGTCGTCGGGGTGGTCCCGCAGGAGCGCAGCAGCGGGCCGCCCCACCGGCTGAAGTCGACGGCGAGCACCACGCCCGAGGTGGTGGTGCACTGTTCGATCGGCGTCGGCGCCGCGGACGCCGGGGCCGTCCCCAGCCCGACGCCACCCGAGGCGAGGGCGAACGTCAGGACCGCCGCTCCGGTGAGCCGGCCCAGCCGGCCCAGCCGCCGGCTCACCGGTGACGCCCCGGGACGGAGGCCGTACGACGGAGGGCGACGAGGACCCCAGCCGTGCCGGCCACGGTCAGCAGACCGGCGATGCCCGTCAGTACCAGGGCGTCGGTGCCGGTGCCGGCCAGACTGCCACCGGCGGCCTGGACGGAGCCGCCGCGCACCGGGGCGCCGGTGCTGCCGCCGTCTCCGACGAGCACGGCGTCGGACGGGCGGCCGGCGGTCGCGCCCTCACCGGACGACGGCACGGCCGTGGACGTCGCGGAGGCGGTTTCCGTTGGTGAACCGCCCGCCGTCGGTGAACCGCTCGCGGTCGGTGTCCCCGTGGGTGTCGGTGTCCCCGTGGGTGTCGGCGTACCGGTCGGCGTCGGCGTACCCGTGGACGTCGCGGTCGGCGCACCCGTCGGCGTACCGGTCGGCGTGGGCGTGGGCGTACCGGTCGGCGTGGGCGTGGGCGTGCCGCCGATGGTGCGGGACAACGTGCCGAAGGAGACGCCCGTGGCACCCCCCAGGACCTGCGTCGAGGCACGGACGTCCGAACCCTGCTGTCCGGCGGACGCGACGTTGAACCCGCCGTCGGCGTTCTGCTGGCCTGCGAGGAAGTCGAGCGCCTTGGCGATCCGTCCGCCGTACGTGGCCTGATGGAGCGTCATGCCCTGGACCGCGAGCGCGGCCGAGTTCGTCGAGTCGCCGGCCGCGCCGGGGAAGCCGCCGTCCGGCAGCTGCCGGGCGGCGAGCCAGCCGAGCCCCTTGTCGACCGCCTGCGCGGCCCCGTCCCCGGGGACGAGCGCGAGCGCCATGACGGCCATCGCCGTGCTGTCCACGTCGGAGTCGCCGGTGGCCGGGATCAGGCTCGGCCAGGAGCCGTCCGCGTGCTGAAGGCTCTTCAGGTAGGCGACCGGGGCGGCGGCGCCGGCCGTGTCGCCGGCGCGCAGCTGCGCCATGATGCCGAGGGCCTGGGAGAACACCGAGGTGGCCCAGGTGTAGTTGCCGGACTCGGCGCAACCGGTGTCCGGGGCGGCCTTGGTGCACACCATCGCGGCGAGGGCGGCGATCAGGTCGTGACCGCCGAAGTCCCGCGGGTTGCGGCCCACGATCTCGGCGAGCAACGCCTCCTTGCCGATCGAGCCTCCGCCGGCGAACTCGGTGCCGACACCGGTCCAGTCGTTGACGGTCCGCCCGCTCGCGTCCTTGCCCTGCTGGTCCAGGAAGTCGACGATCCTGCGCAGCGCGGTGTCGTCGGTGCCGGTGGCGGCGAGCGCGTAGGCCCCGTCGATCGTGAGACCGAAGTCGGCGAAGGCCGGGAAGCCCTCGTAGTAGTGGCCGTCGATCAGGCGGGCCGGGTCGGTGAGGTAGGCGCTGCCCTTGGCGGCGTCGGGCTTCCTAACGGCGGGCGGGGTCGGCGTCGCGGTGGTGCCGTCCGGGTTGCGCCGGACGCTGGTGAGGTCGGTGCCGGTCAGGGCCAGGACGGCCTGCTCGGTGGCGGCCGGGTCCGGGTCGGTGGTGGCGGCCGGCGACCCGGTCGGGCTCGCGGTCGGGGTCTGGCTCGGGGTCTGGCTCGGGGTCGCCGAGGGGGACGCGGAGGACGACGGCCCGCCGTTCTTGGCCCGCACGGAATCCGGGGTGAATGACGGCGCCCCGTTGGAGCCGCCGATGTCGGTGCCGCCGTACACCCAGGCCTCGACCTCGCCGGGCTTGGGCTTCTGCGTCCCGGCCCCGAACTGGCTGTAGGACCAATTCTGTTGGCCGGGTTCGGCGATCCAGTACGACCAGTACGCGGTGGCCTGCGGGGTGTTGACGCAGGGCTCGTCGGCCGGCGCCGGATACTGGGCGCCGCCGTTGAAGCCCGCGGTCCCGAGCCGGCAGACGAAGGCGGGTCCGTCGTGCTCGGTGCCGGTCGTGGTGAAGCCGGCGTTGTGCAGCAGGCTCATGCCCGTCGTGGGGTGGGCGTCGCAGCCACGGACGACACCACCGCCCCAGTGACCGAAGTCGACCGCGACGATCGCGCCCGTCGTCGCCGTGCACTGCTCGATCGGGTCGGCCGCCGCGGTTCCGGGGTGCCCGAGCAGGACCGTGCCGCAGGCGGCGACCGCGACGGCGCCGGCGACCACCAGGGACGCGAGTTCCCGGTTCCTGTGACGTGTACGACTGCTGCTGACCCTCACGACGACTCCCTGGTCGGTCGACGCGGGAGAACACGGCGCAGCCGACGGTCTCCCGGGACAGGGACCGTCCTGACCGCGTCGTAGTCCGCGACGACGCAAGTGCTCTGTGAACAGGCCCCCGGTCCAGGCATTCCGGCTCACCCACCGGGTTGGCGGGTCTACGGTTGCGGGTCAGCGCCGGAGTTGGACCGGCTTCCCCTGAATGCCGAGGGCGAAAAATCGGTTCATCAGACCACGGCGGCTGACGGAGAGTCAACGGGGCGTCAGGTAGGTCACATCCGCCTCGTCGCCCGGTGCGCCGTGCGCCGTGCGGTAGCGTCCCCGGTGGCCGAGTGGGGGAACCCGGTGCGAATCCGGGGCTGACGCGCAGCGGTGTGGGGTGGCGGTCGTGCCGTCCCGAGCCCGGATGCCCGCCCGGCCGTGCACCGCGGCGAATGCCGGCCCACGCGATCCGGGCGGCGACCGCTCCGCCGGTCGCGCGCTTCCGAACGGACGCCGGGACCTCCGGGGCAGGGTCGGCGCCCGCCACCCCAAGGAGCCCCTCCCGTGTCCCTCCGCACCCCGTCGCGGACCACTTCCGTACCCGCCGTCACCGTCGCCCTGGCGGCCGGGGCCCTGCTGCTGTCCGCCACCGTTCCCGCCCACGCGACGGCCACCCTGGCCCAGATCGCCACCTCCAGGAGCACCGGCGTCAGCTACCTGAAGTCCCTCCAGGGCGCCGACGGCAGCTACGTCACCGGCGGCGGGCTCTCCAACGAGTGGGCCTTCAGCGCGCTCGCGGCCGCCGGCACGGCCGCCGCCGGCGTCACCCCCGGCGGTGACGCCGGCCGGAACGCCCGCCTCGTCTACCGCAACCAGCTCGCCGCTCCCGGCTGGCCCGGCAGCTCGCCGGTGGTCACGGACTACGAGCGCGGCATCCTCAACACCTACGCCGCGGGCATCGACCCCGCCCGGGTGGGCCCCGGCCGCAACCTCGTCGCCGACCTCGTCGCCTCCTGGCAGAGCGCCGAGCCCGGCTACTACGGCCCGTCCGCCAACTTCAACGGCACGGTCTTCGGCCTGCTCGCCCTGGCGGGCGCCAGGACCCAGGCCGGCACCCGGCGCGCCCCGCAGCCGCTGATCGACGCCTCCGTCACGGCGGTGCGCGCCAACCAGCACAACGACGGCGGCTGGAACTACAGCAAGGCCGCGGGCAACCCGACCGCGCTCGCCCAGGGCAGCGACATCGACATGACGGGCGCGGCCATGGCCTCCCTGTGCGCGGGCGGCGTTCCCTCCACCGATCCGGCGATCGTCTCCGCGAAGAACTTCCTCAAGGGCAAGCTCGTCTCCTCCGGCGCGTTCAACTCGATGTGGGGCGCCAACACCGACTCCAACGGCTGGGCCGTGTCCGGTCTCAACGCCTGCGGCATCAACCCCCAGGGCGGCGAGTTCACCAGCGGCACCGGAAAGACCCCGGTCGACTTCCTCGTCGCCCAGCAGTTCAAGCCCGGCGGCGGCTTCAAGTACCTGCCCACCGACACCGTCCCCTCCCCCTACGCCTCCGTCGACGGCCTGCGCGCCGTCGCCGGCGCCGGTTTCACCGCCACCCCGCCGGCTCCGACCACCGCGGGCGAGCCCACCTGGGCCGCCACCGGCGCCTTCGCCCCCGGCACCGCGGCCAGGCTCGCCCTGGTCGTCGACGACGGCACCGGGGCGCTCAGGGCCTGCGCCGTCACCCTCACACCGACCGGCACCACCACGACCCTCGGCGACGTCCTCGACGCGGCGGCCGCCGCCACCCCGAACGGCTGCGTCACCTCGGTCACGCCGTCCACCGGCGGCGGCGCCGTCACCATGATCAACGGCACGGCCGACAGCGGCTCGTCCACCTGGAAGGTCAGCCTGGACGGCTCCGCCGCCACCGGCGCCACCCGGACCGCACCGGTCCGCCTCGGCGACACCGTCTCGCTGCGCCTCGGCAGTTGACCGCACGTGCAACCGGCGCCCCGGCCCTTCCGCGGAAGGGTCGGGGCGTCGGCGTGCCTCCCGGCGTCAGGGCCTCCGGGCGTCGGGGCCTTCGGACGGCAGGGTGTCAGGGCGCCGTGATGCCCGGCTGGGCGCCGGCGCCGAAGGACCAGCCCTCGACGTCGCCGGGAGCCGGGTTGTAGCTGCCGGCGCCCAGGCTGCTGTACGACCAGGGGCCGCCGTGCTGGGCGTGCCAGTACGACCAGTAGGCGCTGCCGGTCGGGTTGGTGCAGGTCGTCGGCAGCGCGTTGATCCTGCACACGAAGCCCGGGAAGCGCGGGTGGAAGGCGTACGAGAACCCGGCGCCGGTCAGCGCGGCGAGTCCGCTGGCCGGGTCGCCGGGGGCGCAGCCGGTCTGGATGCCGCCGCCGACGGCCGTGAAGTCGACCACGACCGTGACGCCGGTGGTCCCGGAGCAGGCCGCGGCCCGGGCCTGCGGGGCCTGGACGGCGCTGACGCCGAGCAGGCCGGCGGTGAGGGCCGCGGCCGCGGCGATCGACCCGAGCGTGCGGCGGACCGGACGGGCCGGGGTGAGGGTGTCGGTCATCGGATAACTCCTCCTGGGGACGGCCCTGTTCAGCGGGAGGCCGGTGCCGGGCAGGCCAGGGTGGGCGCGTCGGGGCGTGCGCCGGCGGCGGAGAGCGTGGTCAGCGGGGTGCCGGCGAGGCCGAGGACGGCCTGCGCGGTGGCCCGGGCGCCGTTGCCCGCGTTGAAGCCGGACGCGTCGTAGGCGACCGCGCCGCGGACGGCCGGGTCCGTGGAGCATCCCTGCTGGAACTTGACCAGCCGGCTCCAGCCCTTGAGGCCGGCCCCGAGGCGTCCGCCGGAGAGCAGCGCCTGGGTGGCCAGGCCCGTGGTGTTGGCGTTGGAGGCGCTCGCCCCGGCGGCCGCGAACCCGCCGTCGGCACCCTGCTGGGAGGTCAGCCAGGTGAGGCCGGCGCTCGCCTTGGCGGCCCGTCCCGTGGCGGCGAGGGCCTGGACGGCGAGCGCGGTGGCGTCCGGGTCGCCGGTGCAGGTGGCCTGACCGAAGGAGACCGGGAAGCCGCCGTCCGCGCACTGGCTGCCGGCGAGGAAGTCCACGGCCGCCGACGGGGCGCCACCGGGTGTGCGGTACAGGGCGATCAGGGCCAGCGACTGCCCGAAGGCGTTGCTGTAGTCACCCCACTGCGAGCGGTCGGAGAACCGGCCCTCGGCGGTCTGGAGCGAACGCAGCCGGGCCGACAGGTCGACGCCGCCGAAGCTCGCCGGGTCCGCGCCGCGGACCTCGACGGCGAGCAGCAGCTTGGCGGTCGCGCCCGCGTACGCCTCGGTGGTGCCGTCGCCGAGGTAGCCGCTGATGATCTCGGGCCTGGCGAGCCAGGCGGTGGCCTTCGCGGCGGCCTGCTCGGAGCCGTGCGAGGCGGCGAAGGCCAGCACGGCGTCGATGGTCAGGCCCTGGTCGGGGTAGGCGGTGCCGTTGAAGACGGACTCGAAGTGGTCGCCGTCGACGAGCCGGCGGGCCAGCCAGCCGGCCGCGGCGGCGTCGGGGCGGACGGTCCGGGACGACGCCGCGTCGGCGGGTGCGGCGTGGGCGTCAGGTGCGGCGTGGGCTGCGGGTGCGGCGTGGGCTGCGGGTGCGGCGTGGCTTGTGGTGGCCGCGGGGAGCGCGGTGGCGAGCGCCAGGGCGGGTATCGCGAGCAGACCGAGAGTGCGGCGGGGCGTGGGCATGGGATGCCTTTCCGGGCCTGGACGCAGGGGCCCGGAGGGCGTCGGCAACGGCCGGGCAGCCCTCGGAGCTCCGGCCCGCAGACCACGACGGGAGGAGGGGTGACACACCTCCGCCGACGGGTACTCGGGCTCGCCGCCGACGTGGCGTCGGCGGCCTACCGTTGCGGGTCAGCGCCGGATTCGGACCGGACTTCCCCCATCGGCGGAGTCAGAACATGACGGTTCATCATGGCGAAACGGAAAAGATCCGGTCAAGGGATGGTGCGTCACATCACGGTGCCCCGCCGCCACCATCGGTGCCACCGGCACCGAACCGTCCGGCTGCGCCGCGGTGGCCCCTGGGCCCGGCCGGGTGGCGCAACCGGCTGGGACCGCTCGCCCCACCCGGCGCAGGCGAGGCATTTGTACAGGTCTAGACTCATATGATGTGACTAACACTCAGATATCCGACCTGATCCGCCATGCACGGGAGAACTCCCCCTTCTACCGCGACCTCTACGCCGGCCTCCCGGACGACCTGACCAGCCCCGCCGACCCCACCGGCCTCACCGCACTGCCGCTGACCGACCACACCGCCTACTGGGCGGCCCACGGCATCGACCGCAGCCGGGTGCTCACCGGACCGCACGACGACGGGATCGTCTTCAAGACCGGCGGCACCACCGGGGCGCCGCGCGTGTCCATGTACACCCGCGCGGAGTGGCGCCGCATGAGCCGTACGTTCGGCGGCGGCCTGCCGGCCGCCGGGCTGCGTGCCGGGGACCGGGTCGCCAACCTGTTCTACGCCGGGGAGCTCTACTCCAGCTTCGTCTTCACCCTCAACTGCCTGCAGGAGGCACCCGTCCCCACGGTCCAGCTGCCGATCGGCGGTGCCGCGCCGCTGGACGCCACCATCCAGGCCCTGCGCGACTTCTCCGCAACCGTGGTCGCCGCGCCGCCCACGTCGCTGTGCCGGCTGGCCCGCGAGGTCGTCGACACCGTCGGGACCCTGCCGGACGTCCGCGTCGCGCTCTTCGCCGGCGAGGCCTGCTACCCGGACCAGGTGGCACTGCTCACCACCGCCTTCCCCCACGTGAGCGTCCGGTCGATCGGTTACGCCAGCGTGGACGCGGGCGTCCTGGCCGGTCCGGTGGCCGGGGAACCGGACAGCCGGGTGCACGAGGTCTTCACGGCGGACAAGGTGGTGGAACTGCTCGACCCGGAGACCGGCGAGCCGGTCGAGGAGGAGGGCCGGCCCGGCCGCGTGGTGGCCACCGATCTGGTCCGTCGCCTGATGCCGGTGATCCGCTACCCGGTCGGCGACCTCGCCGAGTGGGTCGACTTCCCGCGGCGCCGCCTGCGGCTGCTGGGGCGCTCGGAGGAGGGCGCCCGGGTCGGGGTGGTCACCGTCTACCTGGAGGACCTGCGCGCCCTGCTGGCCGCGGCCGGCGGGGACGGCCCGGTCGTCGGCCATCAGGTGGTCCTGCGGCACCGGGCCGAGCGGGACGAGCTGGTACTGCGGCTCGCCGCTCCCGGCGGGGAGGATCCCGCCCTGGCACGGGAGTTGACCGCCCGTCTCGGTGCGACCCGGCCGATGTTCGCCGACCACGTCCGCAAGGGACTGATCCACCCGCTGGCCTTCGAATGGGTCGCCCCGGACGGCCTCGCGGTCAACTCCCGTACCGGCAAGCTGATCCGTCTCCTCGACGAGCGGATGGGGTAGCTCCCGCAGCATCCGTGGTGCGGTGCTGCGGGAGCCACGGGCCGGCAGCCGTCCCCTAGCGGTTGCGGGCCCGGCGGTCGACGACGGCGAGGAGCTTGCCGCTGGCGGCCGTCCGCTCGAAGTCCTCGGCGGGGGCGTGCTCCACGGACAGCTCCACCAGACGGTCGCGCACCACGGCGGCGGCCAGGTCCGGGTAGGCGTCGAGGAACTCCCGTACCGCGTCGGGCTGTTCGCCCGCACCCAGGCCTCCGCCCGGGCGCGGCCGTCCATCCGGGCGCGGGTCCCCGCCCGCGTCCGAGTGCGAGCGGTCCGCCTCCAGGCGGACGGTCAGCGTCTCCCGGGCGCTGTGCTCGTCCTCGTCGAGGAGCAGCTGGAGGGCTCCGTGGTGGTCCAGCCGCTCCTCGGCCGCCAGCACGAAGCGACGGTAGTTGAGGAAGTGGCTGCCGCTGCGGAAGATGTCGCCGAAGCGGCCGAGGAGTTCGAACCGCGGGGTGCGCCGCCCGCAGGGGCAGGCGCCGTCCACCCAGCGGCCGAGGTCGCCGATCTCGTAGCGGTCCAGGCGCTGGCCGCGCCTGCTGTGCGCGGTGAAGACCAGCCTCCCGGCCTCGCCCGGATCGGCCGGGCGGTCCTCCTCCAGGTCGAGGATCTCCAGTGTCTGGAGCCCGCTGAACAGGTGGTGCACCCGTCCCCCGGCGTCCGGGCACTGGTAGCCCAGCGGGCCGGCGTCGACGCTGCCGTACGCGGCCGAGCGGATCAGCTCGACGCCGAACTCCTCACGCAGCCACGTCTGCTGGCGCTCGGGGAAGTGCTCTCCGCCGTAGAAGAGCTTGCGCACCCCGCGGTACCCGCGGAGCACGACCGCACCCTCGGTGAAGACCCGCAGCAGGTAGTTCGGCATGCCGAAGAGGGTGTCCACCCGGTGCTCGACGATCGAGCGCGCGACGGCCGCGTGGTCGTCCTGGGCGGCCATCGGGAACTGCACCGCGCGCAGGTTCTCCAGGACCGAGTAGAAGCTCAGGAAGCCGCCGTAGAGCTGGCCTCCGAAGAAGAGGTTCATCGCCCGGTCGGTGCGCGGGTCGAAGCCCGCCGCCAGCACCCCCTCGGCCCCGTGCCGCATGTGCTCGTGGTAGTCGTCCCAGCTGAAGGCCGACAGCTTGGGCGCGCCGGAGCTGCCCCCGCTGCGGAAGAACACCTCGGCCCGGCCGAGGTCGCCCTGCAGCTGCTCGAAGTCGGTCTTCGCGGTCACCGGCACCGGCGGGGGCGCGAGCTCCCGGGCGCCGACCAGGTCGTCGAGGCAGGCGTCGGAGGCGAAGCGGGCGTCCAGCTGGACGTCCACCCGGCGGCTGTAGCGCTGCAGCGCGTACACGCCGTCGTGCGGCTCGCCGTCGTAGCTGTCCAGCATCCGCCCGGGGACGGTGACCCGCTGGACCCCGGCGGCCAGGACCGCCCCGGCCAGCTCGGCGGTGTCGCGGCGGGAGGCGCCGATGCCGGCGGTCTGCAGGTAGCGGCGCATCGGGCGCAGCACCTCGCCGATCCGCTTGCGCGGCAGTGGCTTGACCCAGACGGTCCGGTGCAGCGGCGAGGCCCGCAGGGCAACGCGGGTGTCGGCCAGGACGTGCCAGCGGGCGGCGGGGTCGGCGTGCACCTTGGTGAGGCCCAGGTGCTCCTCCAGCCGGGCCACCAGCACGGTGTTGGTGATCTCGGCGCTCTCCAGCAGCTCCGGCTCGGCCGCGGCGGGCGGCCGGGCCGCGAGGACGGCGGCGAAGCGCTCGGCGAAGGCGAAGAGCCGGTCCTGGTCCTCGGTGTCCAGGTAGATCACCTGGGGGCTGGCGCAGGCCTGCTGCTCCAGGCGGCAGATGTCCTGCGCGATGCCCGCGAGCACCTCGGGATCGGACCAGGCGTCGGCGGTGAGGTAGGCGAAGGAGAGCTTGGGGCCCCAGTCGACCAGCCGGCAGCCGGGCGGGGTGAGGGCGGCGATGGCGTTCACCGCCTCCTCCCCGCCCCAGGCGGCGACCGCGTCGGCAGCGCCGCAGAGCCGGGCCAGCCAGTCGGTGCGGGACGAGGGGAAGCCCAGCACCACGGTGCGCGCCGCGATGGCGCCGGTCGGGTCGAGCGCGGCCAGGTCGGCGAGCAGGGCGTGGGTGAAGCGGCTCCCGCCGCTGGTCTTGACGATGTTGAGGTTGCCCGCGAGCAGGCCCTCGACCACGCTGAGCGCCCCGGCGGCGGGGGCGTTGCCCGGGGCGATGTGCACCAGCAGGCCGACCGGCAGCCAGCCCTCGAAGATCTCCCGGCGGAAGTCGAAGCGGGCCAGCCGTCCGGGGTCGATCCCGCCGAGCTCGCGGGTGACCTTGGTCTCCAGGGCCTCGCGGCCGAGCGCCTCGGTGAGGTCGTGCAGGGTGCGCTCGCGCTCCGCGGGGCCGACGCCCGACTCGTCGAGCAGCCGGGCGAGCCGGCGGTGCTGCTCGCTCGCGGGGTCGGCCAGGACGCCGGCGAGCCGGTCGCAGGCGGCGAGCACGGTCAGCGGGCTGAGCGGGACGGCGAGGGCCTCGGTGGCGCAGGTGTCGAGCTCCGCGAGGCGTCGCCCGGCTTCGGTGTCGTCGACCCAGCTGCCCTGCCAGTAGTGCCGGTCGGGGGTCGCGTCGGGCGTCGTGTCGGGAGTCGCGTCGGGCGTCGTGGGGCTGGTCATGAGGCCTTCTCGGTCTTGAGGAGTTCGGCGGCGGCGATGGCGCAGCTGCGGTTGCGGCTGAGGCCGGCCCGGCCGTGCACGGTGAACCAGGGGGTGGGAAGTGCGCAGCCGCACTCCTCGGGCGCGTGCTGGGTGACCAGGTCGCCCATGAGGACGGACTGGGCGGGCACCGAGGTGATGTACGGCGAGACGAACTGCGCGTAGCCCGGCTCGCCGTACGGCAGCGGTGTCAGGTCGCGCACCGAGCGGACCAGCATCCGGGCCCAGACCGGCACGTGCAGCCGGTGGTTGGGGCACTCCATGTGCAGGACGGAGTGTTCGGCGGCGCCGAAGCCGTCGCGGATCCGCTCGTCCGGGATGCCCAGCTGATCGTGGATCCGCCGGTAGAGCTCGGGCTTGGCGACCTGCTGGTCCGCGTGGCCCTTCCAGCCGCCGCCGAAGACGACCAGCGAGCGCGGGGAGAGCTCCAGCGGGCCGATGCCCAGGTCGCGCATCCGGTCCAGGGTGAAGGAGAGGAAGGCGGGGAAGCCGAGGATCCGCACCGGGGCGCCCTCCTCGGCGTAGCGGATCAGGGTGCGGACGCAGCCGAAGGGGTCGAACTCGTGGGCGCTGCCGGTGTGCTTGAGGGCGTACTCGACCGAGCGGACCGGGGCGAAGTGGCACAGGTACTCGTCGGTGAACGAGGTGCCGAGGTTGAGGCCGGGCCGCGGCTGGTAGTTGGAGAGGAGGTAGTTGACCGGCTCCCGCTCGTCGATCCAGCCGTAGTGGTCGAAGACCCGGGCCACCATGCGCTGGCCGTTGCGCAGGGTGAACTCGTCGAAGAACATCTGCGACCTCTGGCCGGTGGTACCGGAGGAGGTGAGGTGCAGCAGGACGTCTTCGCGGGGCAGCGAGAGGATCTCGTGGGCCTTGAAGAAGTTGGCGTGGACGAAGGGGAGCCGGTCGAGTTCCTCGATGCCGTCGAGCGGGCGTCCGCCACCCGGGCTGGCCTTGAGCAGCCGGTCGAAGAACGGGGACCTGGCCGCGTGCCAGGCGTTGGACTCGTTCATGGCCGCGGTGAAGAGGCGGTCCGTGTCGGGGCCGGCCTGGTACGGCTCGGCGATGTCGCAGAGCTGCTGTACGTGGGCCAGCGCATCGGCGTCGGGTACCGCGACCGGGCGCAGGTACTGGTTCATCGGAATATCCCGTTGGTGTTGAGGTTCTGGTGCTTCCACAGTTCGATGTACTGCTCGGCGAACGGCTGGAAGGCGGTGTCGATGGACAGGCCGCGGAAGTCGAGCGGCTGAAGGGTGCGGGCCATCACCACGTGGTCGCGGAAGCCGTTCTCCTCGCGGCGCATCGCCGGGTAGGCGGCCACCGGCAGGAAGCCGTTCGCGAGCAGCAGCCGCAGGTTCTCGTAACTGTCCAGCGGCACCAGGGTTTCGAGGTAGCTGGCGCCGTGGGCGGCGAGCTTCTGGGTGATGGTGTCCAGGTCGTCGCCGACCGCGGAGAGTCCGGGTTCGGCGCCGATCAGCGTGCAGTACCCGTCGGACGGGCTGAGCTGCGCGTACAGCTCGTAGCCGCCGTCGGCGGGGGTGAGCAGGACGTTGGGGGTGTGGAAGGGGTAGAAGCACTGCCCGGGGTCGGGCAGGTGCCGGGCGAAGTGGCGGGCCACGAACTGTGGGGCGTCGACGAGTTCGAGCCCCCGGCCGGCGCCCGTCGCCGGTACCGGCAGCGGCTCGTCGGAAAGCTCCGGCCTCGGATGCGGGCCCGGGACGGCGTCCAGGGCCAGCATCAGACCGCCCAGGGCCTGCGGGACGCGCGCCACCGGAAGGCGCTGCTCGAGCACGCCCTCGCGGTGGCGCGCCAGCAGCACCATGGTCTCGTGCCGTGCGGCCTTGCGCAGGTTCGGCAGGACGCCGAGCGCCCGGAACCCGGCCTGCAGGCAGATCCGTTGCGGCGCGGTGGAGTTGGTACGGGCGGTCGAGTACAGCGAATCGGCCGGCCGATCACCGCCGAGCATGGCCTCGCTGAGCTGCTGGACGGCCAGGTGGCCCGCGCCGAGGCCGCGGGCGTCCGGATGGATCACCAGGCCCTGGAGCTTGCCGAGGCGGGCGGCAGGGTCGAGGGTTCCGACGATCGAGCCGACGAGCCGGCCGCGACCTGGCTCACGGGCGACCAGCCAGGTGGTCTGCGGAGAGCTGATCTCGCTCGCCATCACCTCGGGATCGGTCCCGAGCGGGAGTGCGTACGCACTCCCGTAGACCTCTCGGTACAGCATGAGCAACGCGTCGACGTCATCGGGACGCGCCAGGGAATAGTTGAGCACCGGGTTGCCTCCCCCCACGAAGGCGGTACGTCCACGGATCGGCGCGGACGCGACATGGAAGAAACGAATTCACGCCCGACTTCACGCCCGACGACGAATGCCCGGATTCGGGCAGCGTCGTACGGCGGACCGGACAGGTCCGCAAGAGCAGCGTCGGGCACAAACGAAGGAGTGCAGTCACTTTGGGTTGACTGCCCATCACACTAACCCGACCTCGGCGTCACGAAGTCCCCCTCGCGGGAGGTCGACGCCGAGTCGGCAGGCAGGACAAGGGGTTCACCCGATCGGTGCGACAAGGATCACAGGCCATTCAGAAGCAGCGGTGATGGTTCGCCAAAACTCCTCTGATGGATCGTCAAATATGTACGAATTTCAACGACCGAATTGATCCGACCACCGACGGGTGGCGATTCCCGGACCGGATCGGAGAACTGTCACGTGCTGGGGCCGAAGTGGCCACCGAGGCCTTTGTGAACGGTGGTGGAACAGGCACACACTCACGCGGATCGGCCGATCGAGCAGCACCGAGGCCGACCGGAATCGCCGAGGAGGTGGCCATCGCCTGCACGGAGGCACCTTCCCGCCCCGGCAGGAAATCGAAAAGACCCAGGCTCGCCGGGAACCGCCCGGCTTGATCGACCCCTTCGAACACGGGCAGGATCCTCCCCATGGAAGAGATCTGGGATATCGTCAACTCCCTTGCGGCAAAGCTCGATTCACACTTCGACCGCAGCGACGAGCAGCGCTGGGCCGTACAGGCCCTCAAGCTCCAGGAGGAGGCCGGGGAGGTCGCCGAGGCCGTCATCGGGGCGCTCGGCGCCAACCCCCGGAAAGGCCACTCCCACGACTGGGACGACGTGCGCAAGGAGACCTGCGACGTGGCCCTGTCCGCCCTGGTGATGCTCGCCCGGATGGGCGGCGACCCCCGCAGGTTCTTCGAGGAGCACCTCCGGTCGGTCGCCACCCGCGACACGAAGGACGTCACTCGTACCTGACCTGCTGACCACCGAAGGACGAAACAGGTCGAGCGGTGGGCCGCCCCGCGGCGGCCGGCCTCCGGCCGACCCCGTGCTGCCCGCAGACCGGGGAGCCCTTCCGGTGATCGGATTCAGCGCCCGTCGAACCCGGGCACCTGCGGCTCGTGCGTGGCGCCCGGGTCGGGTGCGGGGCACGGGCCGGTGAACAGGGCGGTGTACAGGGCCACCGCCGGCGCCACGAACGGTCCGAAGATCCGCCCGCGGCGCCGTTCCAGCGGTGAGGCCAGGGTCGCGGTGGCGGTGGCGGTCGTGCTCACGGGTTGGCCTTCCAGTAGTCGACGGAGGCCTGCTTGGTCTGCGCGACGAACTCGTCGGCCGTCGTGACGCCCTGGATGAAGCGGACCACGTTCGGGGTGTACGCCGGGTCGGAGACCAGTTTCACGGGCGTCACTCCTTCAAGGTCGGACTCCCATGACGCCTGCCAAGATCGTCCGTCATGCGCTCAGGCCGGAAAGAGCTGTCAGATGCGGCCGAGTACATCGGAGCCACTCGTCTAGTGCGGCGCGAGGACCACGAGAACGACGGCCGCCACGACGACAACGGGTACGAAGACGAGGGCGAGGCCGAGCACGGCGGGAGTCAGCCGGTCCCGGAACTGCTTCGAGGGCCGGACCCGTGCGGCCGGGTCCGTGCTCAGCTCCCACCAGTTGACGACCCGCTGGAACTGCTCGTCGAAGTCGGGGGCCGGATGCGCGTCGCTGCGGTAGAGCCCGGGCAGCGACCGACGCCGCCCGCTCTCCAGGAACATCCGAACCGCGTACGACGACGAGCTCTGGCCCTTGGACTCGCGCACGTCGATCCACCGGATCTCGGGCCAGGGGTAGGTGCGGCCGCGCCCAAGGCCCCAACAGATGGTTATTCCGTCGGCCCCGACCCTGCTCCAGCTCCGGTACGACAGGAGGACGACCGGGGCGAGGAGGACGATGCTCCCGCCCGCCAGCCAGGCGAAGCCCACCGCGCCGAGCCGGGTGAAGGCGGCGGACCCCTCGACGACCAGGACGACAAGTGCCAGCACCACGTACAACTTTGTCGGACGATTCCGATCCGCCGCCCGGAAGTTCAGTTCGATCACATTCGGCACACTACGCCTCCGGCCTCGGCCTCGAAACGGCGGGATGGACCATCATTGATGGTCGGTCAGAGATGGACGGTGGGTGTCGGCGCAACCCGAGCCCCGGGTCCGCACCGCCGACCTACGGGGTGGCGGTGCGGGACCGGGGACGGTGCGGCCACCCCGCTGAGCGGCGCCCAGGCCGGACGTCAGGTCAGCGTGGTCCCGAACGGGTCCGCAGCGGGCGGGACCGGCCGGCCCTCGGCGGTCGGCACGTCCGGCACCCGGAAGCGGACGCTGCGCAGGAAGGCGACCAACAGCGGCGCGTAGCCGTCCGCCCAGTGGTCCGCGTCCGGGGTGGTCAGCTCGGCGATCAGGACGCCGGGCAGTGGCGGCGGCAGCGGCAGGTGGGCCTTGGCGGAGAGCAGCGGGACGTGCTGCTCTCCCGTGAGCTGCCAGCCCGGGGTCTGCTCCAGGGAGACGACCACCGGGCCGGCCGGGGCTTCGAAGCGGCGCACCAGTCGCTGGGGCCCGCGCCCGTCGGCAGGGGCCGGCACGGGAGCGAGAAGCTCAGTCAGAGCTGCGGCCACCGCTTCCTGCGGCGCGTCGTCGGCCGTCTCCAGCCGGGTGACCGTCAGCGTCGCCATGGACACCCGCCCGTCGACGCTCCCGACACAGGTGCCCGACCAGATCGCGTCGAGCTCGCCCAGCGCCGCCGAGCCGGCCAGGTAGAGGTCGGTCAGCGCTCTGCGCCGGTCGGCGCCGAGGTCACCGGCCTGCTCGCCGAGCCGGCCCAGCACCAGCTCGTACGCCTCCTCCGGGTCGTCGGTGGCGCGGAACGCCTCGAAGACCTCCGGGACGTCGAACTCCACGCTGCCGGTGGCCGTGGCCGGGTTCACTGCCTCTCCCCTCGATCGTTCCGCTCACCCGCGCGGGGAGCGGGAGGCGGTCCGGGCGGCGGGACCGCCCCGCCGTCCTCCGGGTACATCGGACGGCGCTCGCCGGCGCGGGCCAGCAGCCGGTCCCGGTAGCGGGCGTACGGCCGGACGCCGAGCAGGCAGGACGCCGCGAGCACGGCGAGGATCCCGCCGGCCACCGGGACCGACCAGGCCAGAACGAGCCCGGCGACGCCGAGCACGACACCGAGGCCGAGGAGCGCCCGCGGGCTGTACCTCGCCTCGATCTCCTCCGCGGAGGGCACCGGCATCCGGTCCGGCGCGGGCCGCACCGGCCCGAGGCCCGACGGCCAGCCCGGCGGCGTCCACACCGTCGGGCCCCCGGGCTGCGGCGGGCCCCACGGCACCGGCGAGGACACGCCCGGGCGCAGGTCCGGGCGGCGCATCCACTCCGCCCTTGCGGCGGCCCTCGGGTCCGGGTCGAGCACGGCCCGCACCCGGGCGCTCCCGAAGCGGTCGGAGAACTGCTTGAACCCCTCCAGGCGGTAGCCGTAGAGCCAGCACAGCCAGCGCATCTCGGCCTCCCCGAAGGAGAAGAGGTTGACGGGCTGGTCGACGCTCGGCCGACCGTCGAGCAGCAGAGCCGTCCGGCTCAGGTCCATGATTTCAACTCCCCTTGCCCGCAGCTTCCTTGTCCTTCTGCAAGCCGTCCTTCTGCGAGCCGTCCTTCCTGGAGCCGTCCTCCCAGGCGTTCTCCAGCCCGATGATCAGCGGCCCGCCGGGGACCAGCAGCTCTCCCCACTGCCGGCCGCCGCGCGGGAGGAACTGCTGCAGGCCTGCGGCGTCCTTGGACCAGCCGTCCAGGGTGATGCCGGTACCGCCCAGACTCACCCCGTTGCCGACCGCCTCGCGGGCGAAGAGCGAGGTGGCGAGCTTGCCGGTCTTGCCCACCGTGCCGATGACCGGGACGACGCCCATGACGTCCACCGCGAGGCTCAGCGGCGGCACGTCCGCGCCGGCGGCCTTGGCAACGGCGTGGGCGCCCAGCGCCGCACCGGAGAGCCCCATCGACACCGCACCCAGGCCGGCCGCGGCCACCTCCAGGGGCGGGAAGAACACCCCGACCGCCGCCACCCCGACGGCCGCCAGACCGACGAGCGTGCTCGCGTTGGAGAGCAGGTCGCCGACCGCGGCGATGGCGTTGGCGTGGTCCTTCGCCCACTTCGCGGCGTCCTTGGCGAGCTGGATGTGGGCCGCCGCGAGCTGCTTCACCCCGTCCATCAGCTTCGCGAACCAGCCGGGCCCGTCCGGAGCCGCGTCGCCGGCCTTCGAGACCGCCTGCGCGGCCTCCTGGGCCACCCGGTCGTGCTCGGCGCGCAGCTCCTCCGCCTGGGCGATGATCACGTCCAGTTCGGCGTCGGCGGTCTTCAGCCGAGCCTCGGCGGCCCGCAGCTTCGCGGTCGCCTCCTGAGCCTTCTGCCCGTCGTCGAACCAGAGCCCGCCGAGCTTGAGGTCCGGGTCGTCCGCCGCCTTCTTCCGCTTCGCCTTCGCGGCCTTGGCGCGGGCCTCCTGGTCGTCGGCCTTCGTCTGCATGGCCGCCAGCTGCTCCCGCCACCCGGCCATCGTGGCCGAGGCCGAGGAGAACGAGGCGTGCGCCGTGTCCAACTGCCCGGGTAGCTTGGCGATCCGGGCCGAGAAGGCGTCCGCCGCCTCGCCCTGCCACGCCTGGCCGTTCCGCGAGGCCCGCTGGACGCTGCCGCGGGCCTCGTTCAGCTCCTTGGCCGCCAGTTTGAGGTCCTTGACGAGGGTGTCGACACCGCTCAAACTGCCCGGTGCGGGGTCGAACCCGAGGGCGTCGAAGCCGTCCCGCTCGACCTTCGGCCCCCAGCCCGGCCGGCCGAAGCCCTGAGCCTGTCCCGGGCCCGCCATCAGGCGGCCGCCTTCGGGGTCAGTGCACCCTTGATCGCCTCGTCGGTCTCCCGGTACGCCTTCGCCGTGGCGTCCAGGCCTTCGCCGATGGCGTGCAGCGTCTCGTTCAGCTGCTTCAGCCCGTACTTCCACTCGCCGCCGAAGTGCCCGCAGGCCCCGTCCAGCGCGAGGTGGCCGGCCACCTGCGGCGAGGCCTTGTCGAGCGCGTGCATCGCCCCGGCCATGCTGCCGGTCGCCTCCCGCAGCTCCTTCGACACCTGGCCGAGCTCACTCGCGTCGACCCGGAAATTGTCCGCCACTGCTCCCCCATGTACCCCGTGCTTGGTGATCACCGGCACGCTAACGGTCAACTCTTCAGCCAGATAGACACGTTGACGAGTTCCTGATGCGCCGTGAACGCGTTCCCAACACCACGGGCCGCGTCAGGCGAAGACGAAGACCCGCAGCCTGGGCCGGACACCGAGGGCGGTCAGGACGAGCGCGGCTGCCAGGGCTGCTCCGCCGGTGCCGGCGGTGGTGGCGAGGTCGTCGCGTCAGGGTCGTGTCAAGGACGTCCGGTGTCGTGCCAAGCGGGCGTCAAGACGCGGATGGCGTGCGGAGATCCGGTGCTTCGCTGTGCGGCGTCCCCCGCTCCCGTCCCCATCCGCCCCGCTCCCCCGGGGCGGCTCCGGAAGGTCCCAGCACCGATGCGCCGCTCGGCCCTCACCTCACCGGCCACCACCACCGAACAGCCCGCACCGAGGCCCGACCGGTTCCGCCGCCCGAAGGCCGGCAGCACCGAGCCGACGCCCCCGCACCCGGGCCACCGCCCCGGCGCACCGCGGCCCGGGCGCCGCCGGCTGATCACCGCACGCCAGCTCCGCGAAGCCCTCCCCGCCGCGGTACGCAAGCTCCACCCGCGCACCATGGCCAGGAACCCCGTCATGCTGGTGGTCGAGACCGGCTCCGCCCTCACCACCCTCACCGCCGTCGTCCACCCGGGCGTGTTCGCCTGGGTGATCAGTTTCTGGCTCTGGCTCACCGTGCTCTTCGCCAACCTCGCCGAGGCCGTCGCCGAGAGCCGTGGCAAGGCCCAGGCCGACTCCCTCCGCCGGGCGCAGACCGGCACCACCGCCCGCCGCCTGCTGCACTGGCGGGTCGGCGGCACCGACCACCGCCACGAGTCCATCCCCGCCGAGCACCTCCTCCTGCACGACATCGTGCTCGTCCCCGCCGGCGAGGTGATCCCCCGCGACGGTGAGGTGATCGAGGGCGTCGCGGCCGTGGACGAGTCGGCGATCACCGGCGAGTCCGCGCCCGTCATCCGCGAGTCCGGCGGCGACCGCACCAGCGTCACCGGCGGCACCCGGGTCCTCTCCGACCGGCTCGTCGTCCGGATCACCTCCCGGCCGGGTCAGAGCTTCATCGACCGCATGATCGCCCTGGTCGAGGGCGCGGAGCGGCAGAAGACCCCGAACGAGATCGCGCTCAACATCCTGCTCGCCTCGCTCACCATCGTCTTCGTCCTCTCCGTCGTCTCGCTCCAGCCGATGGCGATCTACGCGGGCTCCCCGCAGACCACCGTCGTCCTGGTGGCCCTCATGGTGGCCCTCATCCCGACCACGATCGGCGCGCTGCTCTCCGCGATCGGCATCGCCGGCATGGACCGCCTGGTCCAGCGCAACGTGGTCGCGCTCTCCGGCCGCGCGGTCGAGGCGGCCGGCGACGTCGACGTCCTGCTGCTCGACAAGACCGGCACCATCACCCACGGCAACCGCCGCGCCACCGCCCTCCACCCACTCCCCGGCGCCGGCGTCGAACAGCTCGCCGAGGCCGCCCAGCTCGCCTCGCTCGCCGACGAGACCCCCGAGGGCCGCTCCGTCATCGAGCTGACCGACCGCCAGTACTGGGTACCGCCGCGCGCCGAGGGCGAACTGGGCGAGCAGACCACCGTCCCGTTCACCGCACAGAGCCGGATGAGCGGCGTCGACCTCGCCTGGCCCGACGGCACCACCTGTCTGGTCCGCAAGGGCGCCGCGAACGCCGTCGCCCACTGGGTGGTGCGCTCCGGCGGCCGCCTGCCCACCGAGGCCGAACCCCTCGTCGACCGCATCTCCGCCGCCGGCGGCACCCCGCTGCTGGTCGCCGTCCACGACCGCCACGGCGCCCGCGCGCTGGGCGCGATCGAGCTCAAGGACGTGGTCAAGGAGGGCATCGCCGAACGCTTCGCCGAGCTGCGCCGGATGGGCATCCGCACCGTGATGGTCACCGGCGACAATCCGCTCACCGCCCGCGCGATCGCCGCCGAGGCGGGTGTCGACGACTACCTCGCCGAGGCCACCCCCGAGGACAAACTCGCCTACCTGAAGCGGGAGCAGGCGGCCGGCAACATGGTCGCGATGACCGGCGACGGCACCAACGACGCGCCCGCCCTCGCCCAGGCCGACGTCGGCGTCGCCATGAACACCGGCACCCCGGCCGCCAAGGAGGCCGGGAACATGGTCGACCTCGACTCCAACCCCACCAAGCTGATCGAGATCATCCGCGTTGGCAAGCAACTCCTCATCACCCGGGGCGCGTTGACCACCTTCTCGATCACCAACGACGTCGCCAAGTTCTTCGCGATCATCCCCGCGATGTTCGTCGGCTCCCACCCGGGCCTCGCGCACCTCAACATCATGGGCCTGCACAGTCCGAGGTCCGCCATCGCCTCCGCGATCATCTTCAACGCCCTGATCATCGTCGCCCTGATCCCGCTCGCCCTGCGCGGCGTCCGCTACCACCCCGCCTCCGCCACCGACCTGCTCCGCCGCAACCTGCGCGTCTACGGCCTCGGCGGGCTCGTCCTCCCCTTCCTCGGCATCAAGACCATCGACCTGCTCGTCCAGTTCGTCCCCGGCCTCGGCTGAGGCCGGGAGAACCGGCAGCTCGTCAAGGCCCCGCCAAGAACCGGGCTCCGGTCTCTCCGGCCGATGGTCTCGTCGTCCTCGTCCGGCTGTCGTACGTGCCCCGGTCGAGTGCAGCCGGTCAGCGGCTGTTGTCCGGCTGGTAGACGGTGAGGTTGCCGTAGGCCGGCAGAACGCCGGCCAGGTCGCCGGGTTCGCCCCGAAGAACGGCGTCGAGGAAGGCGAGGGTGGCTGCGGCGACGACGCGCGGGCTCTCGGTGCGGCCCAGGGAGCCGACTATCGAGGGCACGGGCGGCAGATACAGGGGGCCGTCCATGAACGTGAGATGTGCGGCGCCGGGGATGGTGAGCCGGTAGCTCGTCGTGGTGCCGGCCTTGAGCGCCTCGGTGAGGCGGGGCATGTAGCGCGGGTCGGTTGCCGCGGTGACGGCCTGGGTGAGCGCGAGCGTCGGCCGGTCGAGGGAGGGCGAGGCGGGGCCGTGGGGGTAGCCGTCCAGATCGATGACGGCGTCGAACCGGTGATCCTGCCTGGCTGCCTGCAGGGCGGCGGCACCACCCATGGAGTGGCCGGTCACCGCGGCCCGGCTGGTGTCCAGACGCCCGCTCAGCGGGTCGGCGGTCCCGCCTCGGTCCAGATCGTCCAGCTGGGTGAGGACGAAGCTGAGGTCGGCGGCGCGAACCGCTGTCCAGCCGGCCGCCAGTTCCTCGTCCTTGTCCGGGTCGCCGCTGGAGGCGGTCTCCGTGTTGATCGTCCGGCCGTCGGCGAGGACGACGGCAGCGGAGTCGTACGGGTGGTCGAGGGCGGCGACCACATAGCCGTGGCTGGCCAGTTCCTCCGCCCAGGCGGTGTTCTGGGTGCGCACTCCGCCCGACCCGGGAGAGAACAGTACGACGGGGAACCGTCCCCCCTTGCTGTCCACCGGGGCGTCGAGGACCGAACGGGTGCGGGCACGCGGAACACCGTCGACCAGGAAGCCCGGCAGGCCGACTTCGCGGGCGAGGGCGTCGGAGACGGTGCGCGCCTCGTGCTCCGTGCGTCCGAGGTACTGGGCCCGCTGGGTGCCTGCGGGGCTCTTCGGCGCGGGGTACCAGAGCTGGACCACGACCGTGCGCCGGTCGTCCGGATCCGCGGTGAAGGTCTCGGGGCGGCGTGGGTCGGTCCACTGGACCACGCGGGTGCCGACCGCGAAGTCGCCCGACGGTTCGGGGAACTCGGGCACGGGAAAGGCCCAGGCGGCCACCGGGCCCGTCGCGATCAGGCCGGCGCAGGCCACCGACCCCGGCAACGCCAGCCACCAGCGGGCCCGCCACGCCGACCGGCCGGAACGGCGTCGCAGCAGGGGAGCGAAGGCGAACGGCAACGCGAAGGCGGCGCCCGCCAGTACCGGCAGCATCTGCCAGCGCATCCCCGCCACACCCAGCACGATCGCGGAGAGCACGAGAACCGCCCCCGCCGCGGTCGTGACGCGTGGGCGGGCGGCGGGGGGAAGCCAGCGCGCCACCACCAGTGCGACGGCACCCAGCAGGACAAGGATTTCCAGGGGGGACATGTTCAGTCCCGTGATGATCTCGGTCACCCGGCCATACTCGGCGCCGGGTGTGCGCCGCCACATCGATCCCGGGTCGCCGTCGTGTGCAACCGGGATCGCAATCCGTGGCAGGTCCCCCTGCAACCGGAGCAGCAATCGAGCACGCCGGACCAGCGGCCGCCGTGCGACCCCGGGAGGTATCGGGACTCCTCCTGCGGTCGTACCTCGGCACGGTGTCATCAGACGGTGGGCTAATGTGCTCCGCTGCGCCCGCGGCCTAACGTGACAGGGGCTGCGGTACGTGCCGGGGCGGCGCGAGGCGTGCGTTCCCCGTACTCGACCCGGACCAGGCCGTACGCGGCGGCAGCCCCGGCCGGGGCCACCATGATGCTGGATCGACAGGGACGTGTGATGACCGAGGCGGCCGCGGAACCCGGCAAGGCCCACCGGGTGCGCCACCGGGAGCGGGTGCGGGACCGGGTGCGGGAGCTGGTGCGGGTACGGGACCGGGTGCGGGTACGGGAGCTGGTGCGGGTGCGGATGCGCTACCGGGACCAGGACCGGAACCCGGTGTGGTGGGCGGGGACGGCCTCGCGGCTGACGAGGTACGCCGACCTGGCCTCCGCACGAGCGGCGCGACTGCTGACCGCCGCCGGACGCCGGGGCTCCCGGCTGCCACCCGTGCTGTGGGACTCGCTACTGCCGGCGCTTCTCCTCCTCAACGTCGTGACCACGCACGCGCCGCAGGAGCTGCCGGTGGCCGGGGCCCTCACCGCCGCCCTTGCGCTGCCCCTGGTGTGGCGGCGCCGGGCTCCGCTCACGGTGTTCGGCGCCGTGACAGCCGCGGCCTTCGTCCAGTGGCTGATGGACGTCCCGCTGCCGGCGGACATCGCCTTGTTGGTGGCCCTCTACACCGCGGCCGCGAACTCGGGCCGGCGCGGCACGCTCGTCGCCGGTGCCCTCGTGGAGGCAGGAGCCCTTGTGGCCTGCCTGCGCTGGGCGACGGAAGGCGCGTTCCTGACCCCCTTCATCGCGGTCACCGCGATGGCCGTTGCCGCCGCCGTCCTCGGTGTGAACGTGCGGACCACCCGCGCCTACCTCGCGGCCCTGGAGGAACGGGCCGCACGCCTGGAACACGAACAGGAACAACAGGCACGGCTGGCCGTCGCCGAGGAAAGGACACGCATCACCCGGGAGATGCACGACATCGTCACCCACAACCTGTCCGTGATGGTCGCGCTCACCGACGCCGCCGTCTACGCGCAGCACCGGTCGCCCGACAGGACCACCGCCGCGATGCTCCAGGTGTCCGAGACGGGCCGGCAGGCCCTGACCGACATGCGGCGCTCGTTGGGCATCCTGCGGACCGACGAACCGGACGCGGAGCGCCACCCGTTGCCCGGCATCGCACAACTGGAGGCCCTCGCCGACCAGATGTGCGCCGCCGGACTGCCGACCCGCCTCCACGTCCACGGCGGCCACACCCACATACCCGCCACCGCACAACTCACGGTCTACCGCCTGGTACAGGAAGCCTTGACCAACGCCCTCAAGCACACACCCACCGGCACGCACGCGAAGGTCCGGATACGGTGCTCGACCGGGACCGTCACCGTGGACGTCACCGACAACGGCCCCTGCCCGCCGCCGCCCGCCGCCACACCGTCCGGCCACGGCATCCCCGGCATGCGCGAGCGCTCGGCCGCCTACGGGGGGACGTTGCAGGCCGGACCGCTTCCGGGCGGCGGCTGGGGAGTCCGTACCCGCCTCCTCCTCGGCAGCAGCGAAGTGGCGTCCGCATGACGATCCGCATCCTGATCGCCGACGACGAAGCACTGCTCCGGATGGCCTTCAGCACGGTCCTGGAGGCCCAGCCCGACATGGCCCCGGTCGGCGAAGCCGCGGACGGCATCCAGGCCGTACGCCTCGCCCGGGAGCTGCGCCCCGATGTCGTCCTCATGGACGTCCGGATGCCCGGGACCGACGGGATCGAGGCGACCCGACAGCTCATCAGGACCTCCCCGCAGAGCAGAGTGCTGATCCTCACCACCTTCGACCTGGATGAGTACGCCTTCGCCGGACTCAACGCCGGAGCCTCGGGCTTCCTGCTGAAGAACACCAGGCCCGAGGAGTTCCTCACCGCGATCCGCAGCGTCGCCGCGGGCGACGCGGTGGTCTCCCCGCGGATCACCCGACGCCTGCTGGAGCACCTCCGCCCGCTCCCCGACGGCAGCAGCTCCGCGCTCGACGAGCGGCTGAGCCGGCTCAGCACCCGTGAACGCGAGGTGCTCATCGAGGTGGGCCGCGGCCTGTCCAACACCGAGATCGCGGCCACCCTGTACCTCGCGGAGGCGACCGTGAAGTCCCATCTGGGGCGGATCCTGACCAAGCTCGAACTCCGCGACCGGATACAGGCCGTGATCTTCGCCTACGAGAGCCGCCTCATCCACCCGGCATGACGCCGCCGCCGGAGCCGGCCTGTTCGCCTGGCCCGCCCTTCGAGGCGCAGCCCGACGCGGATGCGTGATCGATCGATCGGCACCTGCCGTCAACTGACGCTCGGGGCCACGGGTTCCCACGGCTGGACCCACGGATCGGGCCACGCCTCGGCTGCGGCGAGCAGCGGGTCGAAGGTTGCGCCGTCGATGCTCTCGCGGATGACGTCGGCGTGACCGCCGTGCCGTGCCGTCTCCTCGATCAGGTGCAGCAGTACCCAGCGGATCGACCATTCCGTGACCTCGGCGGGAACCCATCGAGCCCCCTGCGGCACCGGAACGGCCTGCCCGAGGTCCGGGATGCCGGCGATCACCGCGTCGGTCCGCTCGCGGACGAGTCGAACGAGCCGGACGAGCCGGACGAGTCGGGCGCGGACGAGTTCCGGCTCGCCCCGGACGAGCCCTGGCCGCGGTGCTGGCCGCGTATCCATGCGGGCCTGATCCTCGGTCAGACCGTAAGCGGTGACCCGCAGCGCGCGCCGCTGGTGGGCCAGGAAGGCGGTCAGCGCTGTGCGCTCATCGGCGACGGGCGGGACGACTCTCGGCATGGCTGGACCCTCTCGCTATGCAAATTCTTGCAGCAGGTTTTCAGCGGACTCTACTGCCAGACCCGATCCTCCAGCGGCAGCGCGGCCAACAGCGAACGGCGGACGAGAGCGACTCCGCCGAATTCGTACTCACCGCGGAGGAGACGCTCGCAGACGTGCCGGACCAGTACGAGGCCGCTGCCCGGGAGACGGATGCGGTGATCGCCGGAATCGCCGATCTCGGCCAGGCCCTGCCCGTCCCCCAGGGACTGCCGTGGTTCCCCGCCGACGTGAAGAACCGGTCCGTTCGCTGGGTGCTGCTGCACCTCATCGAGGAGACCTCCCGACACGGCGGTCACGCCGACATCATCCGCGGAACCATCGACTGCGCCACCCTGTTCCCGCTGCTGGCCGCCGCCGAACAGTGGCCCGACCCGTGGTTCCAGCCCTGGCAGGCTCCGACCGGCTGAACGGCGGAGGACGGCTTGCCGACCGATCAGTAAGTGTTATCGCCACCGAGGCCACCGGTCTCCTCTGGTGTCGGCGCACGAGGCGCCGACCGGCGGGACAGCAGGTGCGGTGTGAACAATCGCGGTGCCGCTCCCAGCCGCCGGGCGAAACCAGGGAAGTCCATCTCCGCTCATGCAATCCATACGTCGCAAGCAGGGAGTGGCGGTTGTCGTGACCGTCGGGGTGATCGCAGCCGCGCTGAGCGCATGCGGTCCGGAGGCCGACGAGGCGGCCGCAGGCAGGGCCGGTGTCGTGGCAGCAACGGCACCGGCGACGGCGGCAGCAACGGCCGCGGGTACCGGTAACTCGCCGTCCGCAGCCGTCTCCTCGGCGGCGGCCGCGTCGCCTTCGGCATCCCCGCAGGCCGACACCACGGCCTCGGCCACCCCGTCCCCGGCAGCGAGCACGGCCACCGCCGGTGCATCGACCGCGCCGGCCACCAGGGCTCCTTCGAGCCCCGCCGCAGCCAAGGCTCCGAGCAGGCCGCCGACCGGCGCCGCACCGAGCCCCGTCACCAAGGCGCCGACCCCCGGCACAGCACGACCCGACACCACGGCGCCGCCCAGGACCGTACCGAACCCCGACACCTCGGCGTCGGACTACCCGGCCGGCAGCGCCGAGGCGCTGTCGCTGCGGCTGATCAACGAGGAACGCGCCCGCAACGGCGTCCCGGCCCTGGTCGTCAAGGCCGACCTGACGGACTTCGCGGTGAAGTGGGCCCAGCACATGCGCGAGACCGGTTTCGCCCACTCGGCGAACGCCTCGGGTGCCGGTCCCAGCCTCACCGGCAGCCGGACGCTGACCGGGGAGTGCATCGTGATGTGGAGCGACGCCTCCCTGACCGGGCAACAGGCCGCCGAGCAGTTCCAGAAGATGTGGACCGAGTCGCCCGGGCACCACGCCGCACAGATCAACCCCAAGTACAAGGAGATCGGTGTCGGCCTCTACCACGACTCCACCGGCTGGTGGGGCGTGCACGAGTTCGCCGGCTGAAGCCGTGGGCTCCCGGGGCCGGCCAGTAGCGCGGCCCCGGGAGCCCGCTCAGGGCAATCCGTACGACCCTCACCGGGGCGGTCACCATGCGCTCCGCAGCCGCCACCGGGCAGGTCGAACCGTCCGCGCCTGCCCCACCACGCGCCCTGCGTGGCACCGATAGCCGTCGGTGCCACGCAGGGAGTTGCGCTCCCGTCGCGACTTTCGGTTATCGCGCTTCCCGTCCCAGGTCTCCAGTTGCAGTGATGCCGGGTCCCCTCGGCTCCGCACGGCGCGTGCTTCGGCGCGAGCGACAGCACCACCGTCGACGGCTACACCGTCACCCTGCACGCCCAACCGATGGCCGGCGCACACCGGTTGGTTGCCACCATCAGCCAGGACGGCCGCCCGGTCACCGACCTCCAGCCCTACCTCGACAGCTACGCCCACCTCAGTGCCTTCCACGAAGGCGACCAGGCGCTGGCCCACCTCCACCCCGCGAACCCGGTGAACGGTGACCACGGCGGGCACACCCTGAGCTTCCGGGCCCTGCTCGCCGAGCCCGGTGACTGGCGGGTGTTCCTCCAGTTCCAGACCGCGGGGCAACTGCACACCGCCGAACTCACCCTGCACGTCGACTGAGCGGGACCTGCTACCTGCCACCTGCCACCGACAACGCTGTGCCCGGCCCTCGCAGCACGAGGGCCGGGCACTGCGACGGCGGTTGCGGAACGTCAGCCGGCGCCGGTGCGCTTGCGGCGCCACCACCAGGCACCGCCCGCAGCGAGTACGACCACCACGGCGGCACCGATGGCGATGGGGGCGGCAGATGACGAGTCGCCGGTCGAGGCGGTCGCCGTCACGCCGGGCGAGGCCGTCACGCTCGGGGCGCCCGACGCGGTGGCCGGCACCGACGGGACGGCCGACGCCGAGGCGCTGGCGGACGCGGACGGCGTGGCGGCGGAGGGCGCGGCGGACGGCGTGCCGACGGGGGTGGCTCCCGGCGCAGCTGCGGCGAGCTTGAGGGTGGGGGCGGGGTGCTCGGGCTCGGTGCCGGCCTTGGGCAGTTCGATCCAGCGGTCGATCCGGCCGTCGCTGTAGGTCTCCAGGGTCTTGAAGACCAGCTCGTCGGCGTTGGGCAGCTGCTTGATGGTGATCTTGTAGACCGCGTCCTTGCCCGGGGCGAGCGCAGGGCCGCCGACCGTGAAGCCGTCGGGCGTGGCGGCGAGGGTCCAGCCGGCCGGGGCGTCGGCCAGGGCCACGTCGGCGGGGGCGATGCCTTCGGGCAGGACGACCTGGAACTTGGCGAGGCCGGCGGTGGTCGACTCGGCCTCGGCGGTGAAGGTGACCGTGGCGTTGGTCGCCAGTGCCTGGGCCGTCTCGGACTCGACCTCCACATGGGCGAAGGCCGGCACGGCCAGTACGAGGGATCCGGCCACGACCGCCGTGACGGTGGCGGCCCGGCCCAGCAGGCGGGAGGTGTTCATGGCGAAGGCGCTCCGCGGGGGGAAGGCGGCCTGGGCCTGGGCGGGCCGGGCCGGTCGGGGTGAGGGCGGCGTCCATGATGCACGATGAACCTGGCAGGTCAGCACCGACACCGGAAACCCGGGACCACTGGAACCCGGACGGCTGGAACCCGGTACTGCTTGGAACCCGGTGCCGCTGGAACCGGCGGCCCGCCAGGCAAGGGGGTCAGTCGGCCGGGTAGGTGCGGCCGATCTTGAAAAAGAGGTCTCCGCACCGGTCCCAGCCCCGTCGACCGGGGCAAGCCCGGCTCCAAGGTGCACGTCCTGTCCGACCGCTCCGGGCTGCCCCTCGTCGTCGGCATCTGCCGGTAGAGGTGTCTGCGGAGGCGGCGCCGGGCCCCTTGCCCCGACCGGGCGAGACCTTCGCGAGCCGGTCCGTCGGGTGGTCGGCGCCCTGGTCGCCCTCGTCCGGGTCGGGCACGCCACCGCCGCGACGGAGCCTACAGAATCTGTCCATAGGCTCCGCGTGCGGCTGTCGGCCGGATTGCCGGTCGGGTCAGGTGTCCGTGGTGGGCTCCTGGTCGTGCTGGGAGCGGCGGAGTTGTTCGTTGAGGCGCAGGGCTTCCTCGAGTTGGTCTTCGAGGATGACGATGCGGCAGGCGGCTTCGATGGGGGTGCCCTGGTCGACGAGGTCGCGGGCACGCATGGCGATGCGCAGTTGGTAGCGGGAGTAGCGGCGGTGTCCGCCGCCGGAGCGCAGCGGGGTGATGAGGCGGTGTTCGCCGAGGGCTCGCAGGAAGCCGGGGGTGGTGCCGGTCATCTCGGCGGCGCGGCCCATGGTGTAGGCGGGGTAGTCGTCGTCGTCGAGTTTGTCGGGTGTGTCGGGGCTGGCCGTTGTAGTCACTGCACCTCTCTGGTTCTCCGGGAGAACGCGTCGAGGGGCCCCGGGGCCGTGTCGGCTCCGGGGCCCCGAAGGGGAACAACACCATCTACCGGCCTGGGCCGGTCCTTCTACTTCCGCACTGCCCCGGGAGAGGGGTGTGCGGGGATCGCGTATGCGTGACCGGAAACCACCGTCCTTGCGTTGGGGTCTGCGGTGTCCGCCCGGGCGAGTGTTCACGAGCCGGGCGATCCTGATGGCGCTTGCGCCCTCCGTTCATCCTCTGTACTGAACTGTCGCTTTTCGTACTGCTGGTACTGCACCTGCTGAACTGCGTACTACGGGTCGGTGGCCGCGGTGGCCCACCTGGTCCGGCAGCCAGCCCCGCTGGCCGTCCTGCACCTGCGCTGGCCTGGAACCCCACTGCCCGGACCCCTCGGCACGCGCGCCCGCAGTCTGGGCGCCTTTGCCGAGGCCCTGCCTCTCTAGCGACTGCCGGTACTGCAATCACTGAACTGCGTACTACTGGTACCGCTGGTGGCGGCCCCTGATGCCTGCGGGCCGCCCGGTCCGGCAGTCAGTCCCGTCGCCGTCCTGCACCTGCCTGGCTTCGGAACTCCACTGCCGGACCGAACTGCGAACTTCGGTCCAACAACCCCGGCCAGTTCGTGTCTGGCCGGTATCGCCGACTGCTGTCTACGAGAGAAACGTTAGACCCACCCGCGAGCAATGTCTACTCCGGCGCGCATAGATTTTGCGGAGGCGAGAAGGGAGGTAGTCTTCCGCTGCGCGGCGGCGGCAACCCCCCGAGCCGCCGCCGCGCGAGCGACGTACCGAGCGGCACCGCGCAGGGAGGCGGCAGTGGGACACCCGGCGCCCGTGGCACCGGAGACGGTCCGGGACGAGCAGACGGCCCTGATCGAGGCGATCACCGAGGCCGTGCACGACGGCGACGACCGCACCGTCCGCCGACTGCTGGCCCGCTTCGCCGAACTGGCCACCATCACCGACCTCTACGCCCTGCGCGACGCCCTCGACACCGCCCGCCCATCCGGCAATCGCCGGCAGAGCTGACCCTTGCCGACCAGGCTCGCGGACCTGCGCGGCCAGGCGTTCCGGTCGGTCCTGCGCCTGGCGTCGTGGCCGCTGCGCATGCGCGCTCGCCCCGGCGGCCGGCCCGGGCAACGGAGCGGATGCCCGCCCTGTGGGGGAAGTCCGGCACCGTGCCGATGACGGCCCGTACCCGGTCCCGGGTCACGCCGCGGCGATCAGGTCGGCGCGGCCGAACAGCAGGGCGTAGCCGCGGGGCAGGTCCGCGAGAAGCCGGTCGGTCAGCCGGTCACCGCCCAGGCCGGCGAGGGCGGCCAGGACGGAGGAAGTGTCCCAGCGGGCGCGGCTGAGGCTGGTGTTCAGGGCGTGGGCGACGGCTTCGGTGAAGGCCGGCGCGGCGACCGGCTCGGGCAGCGGGATCTGCGAGGCGAAGACCGCGCGGGCCCGCTCCGGCAGGACTGCGGCGAGGTCGCAGCGTTCCTCACCGGTGAGCTGGCTGCCGAGGACGGCCAGGACGGCATGCAGGACGCGTTCGGCCTCCTCGTCGCAGTTGTAGCGGCCGAGGGTGCGGACCTGCTGGAGAAGGAGGCGGTACCGGGTCATGGCGGGGGCCTTCCGGGGCGGGGCCGGCCGGGCGGGTGCGGCAGGCGGCGCGGACGGGTTCAGGGGCGGTGGCCGGGCTGGGGCCGGCCGAACAGGAGGTCGTAGCCGGGCGGCAGCTGGAGCAGGACACGCTCGGTGAGGTCGTCGCCGGCCGTGTCGGCCACCGTGGACAGGACGGCGCCGATGTCCCACAGGGCCGTGGTCTCGGTGGCGCCCTCGATCCAGGCCGCCGTCGCGCGCACGAAGCGCTCGTGGCTGAGCGGTTCGGCGGCCTGCAAGGGGTTGAGCAGGACCAGGGCCATGGTCTCCGGCAGGCGGGCGGCCAGTTCGGCGCGCACGTCGCCGACCAGGTGGGCACCCAGCAGGGCCAGGACGACCCTGGCGGCCCGCTCGGCCTCCTGTGGGGTGGCGTACTCACCACGTTCCCGGACCTCCTCCAGGAACGCCTCCCATTGAAGAGTCATCGCGGTTCTCCCTCCGTCCCGGCCGGCCCGGTACGTCGCCTGCCGATGGTCAGGGCTCGACGGCCAGACGCCGGTGCAGACCGGTGAGCTTGAGCAGCCGCACCACGCAGCGCCCGGCCCCGCGCAGGACCAAACGCCTGCCGCTGCGGTCGGCCTGGTTGCGGGCCCAAACCAGGGCGCCCAGGCCCGCGCAGTCCATGAACGTCACCTCCGACAGATCCAGCACCACCGCCCGGTGCGACGCGAGCGCGGCAGACAGCGCACGGCGCAGCGAGGGCGCGGCGTGAAGGTCGATCTCGCCGCGCGCCCGCACCACGAAGGGTTCATTGCCCTGGGCGTTCATGGCGTTGCCCCCTGTCCGCGGTCCGGGCGGCCCGAGGAGGGCGGCTGACGGGTGGGGGTGTTCCGGCCGCCCCTTCGAGGGGGGAGAGATCAGGGGCGGCCGGAACGGCATCGGGGGAACGGGTCAGGCCCGGATCTGCTTGCGGTCGCCGCTGTGGCTGATCGCGATCTTGCGGGGCTTGGCCTTCTCGGCGACCGGGATCTTCAGGGTCAGCACGCCGGCGTCGTAGTCGGCGCTGATCCCCTCCGGGTCGAGGGTGTCGGAGAGCATGACCTGGCGGGAGAACACGCCGAGCGGGCGCTCGGACAGCTCCCACTTCACCCCCTCGCCCTCCTGGCGCGGGCGGCGTTCAGCCTTGACGGTCACCATGTTCCGCTCGACGTCGATGTCGATCGCCTCCGGGGCCACCCCCGGCAGGTCGAAGCAGATCACGTACTCGTCACCGGTGCGGTAGGCGTCCAGCGGCATCGGCGTCGGACGCGACCAGGTGCCGGTCGTGTTGAGGAACTGCTGGGTCAGCCGGTCCAGCTCGCGGAACGGGTCAGTGCGCAGCAGCATCGCGAAACACCTCCAGGTGGTTGGGCTATGGGAGCCAGTGCGCTTCACCTGAATCCGTTCTAACATGTCATCCATCCGATGACAAACCCCAATGTCGCCAAAGGAGTGACACCTGTGGGAAAGCGCCCCGACCCGCCCGCCACCGGCAGCGGCCCGCCGACAGGACCGGCGTCCTTCCTCGCCGCCGCCGCCGCGCTCGCCGCCATCGACGACGCCGTCCGCACCGCCCACAACGCCGGGTCCGGCGCGCCGCCCGGTGTCGGTGCGCCGGACGGGGGGCCGGAGCCGGCGCTGGCCGCGCTGGTGCTGCTGCGCGAGCTGCGCACCGAGCTCGCGGGCTGGGAGGCGGGCCTGGTGGAGAACGCCCGCAACGCCGGCGCCACCTGGGCGGAGCTCGCCCAGCCGATGGGCGTCGCCAGCCGCCAGGCCGCCGAGAACCGCTACCTGCGCCTGCGCCCCGACCTCACCTCAGCCGGCACGGAGACCGGCGCGGAGCGGGTCAAAGCGGTGCGCGACCGGCGGGCCGCCGAGCGCGCGGTCGGCGACTGGGCCCGGGACAACGCCGCCGACCTGCGCGTGCTGGCCGCCCAGGTCACCGCCGCGCCCGGCCTGGCCCCCCGGGCCCGGCCCGCGGTGACCGCGCTCACCGCCGCCCTCGGCGCCCCCGACCCGGCCGGCCTGATAGCGCCCCTCGCCGCCATGCGGCCCCACCTCGGCGCCGCCCATCCGGACCTCGCCGCCCGCCTCGACGACCTCACCGACCGCACCGAACGCCTACGCCATGACAGCGACCAACGACGCACCTGACACCCGCACCACGGCCGAGGAGCGCTGGCAGCACATCGAAGACCGGCTCGCCGCCATCGAACGCCGCGTCCGCGAACACAGCACCGCCGCCATCGCCACCATCGACGCCTGCCTGGGCAGACTCGACGCCCTGCGCCACGACCTCGCCCACCGGCCCTGGCCCCCGCAGGCACTCCCCACACCCGCGGACCCTCCGGCCATCCCGCCGCCACCGGGGCAAGCCCCCGCCGAGAGCCCGCCCGCAACGGCCGGCCACCGGCACACGGCGGCCGTCCCGGATCCGCGGCACGGCTCGGCCCGTCAATACGGCACCGCCGTCCGGACCTCGGCGTGACAAGACGGGAACCACCCGCCGAGCCGACGGGACGGACGCCGGGCGGCTGCTCTGCGGGGCCAGTTCCAGCCACCCGGGCGCGGCGCGGCGGGTTCCTGGTCGGGGCGGGTGGTGTCGGTCATCGCGGAGTGCCCCCGGGAGTCGGGAGTGGGGTACGGGCGGCCGTCCCGGCTGCGCGACTCCCGCTCCGAACCCACCGCCCCGTCCCACGCTCCGGCCTGCTCGGAGTTGCCGTGGCCTGGTCGTCGCGGGTCATTCGGCGCGGTGGGGCCGATGGGAGGCGACGCGCAGCGTGGCCCGGGCGGGCAGTTGCTCCCATCCGGTGCTCCGGCAGGCGCGGTGCAGGGTGCCTTCCAGGGCGCGGAGGATGTCCCGGGGGTGGGCGTCCGGATCGAGGGTGAGATCGAAGGTCGCGTGGGGGTGGTCACGATGACCGGTCAGGTTCACGTGCGCTTGGTGGATGCCGGGGAGTCGGGCGGCGTCGGCGGCCATGGCGTCGGCGAGGGCGCTGTCGTGCAGTTCGACGCCGTCGCAGGGCGGGTTGCCGACCGGCAGGCGCCCGGGGTGCCGGTGGCGGAGCTGTGCCAGCAGCCACCACAGGGCGAGGGCGATGAGGATGGCCAGAGCGGCGATGACGGTCGGCCACCACCAGTCCTCGTCCGTCCAGCGGGTGCGGTCTGCGGCCGGCAGGAGGGTGTCGTGCGGGCCGGTGAGGGGCCAGTCGGCGGGCGGATCGAGACTCCAGCGCCGGTAGAGGTCCAGCGCGCCGACAAGCACGAGCAGGCCACCGCCGAGCATGACCAAGCCCGCGAGGGCCAGCAAGGTCCGGTTGAGGACGGAGTGAGAGTTCATCAGATGGTCTCCCATGGCGATGGGGCCGGCGTTCTGTGCGGCTGCACGGTCACGGGCCCCGCCGGCGGGCCCGGACCGTGAGCCGGGGTACCCGGGCCAGGGCGAGGGCGTCGAGCTGTGCTGTCAGTGCTTCGGTGACCTCGGTGCGCACCGTGTCCAGGTCGCGGAAGGCGACCTGGACACGGGCGTTGATCCGGCGCCGGCGCACCCTGATGTCGGCGTGGGAGACGCCCGGCACGCGCAGGGCGGTGTCGCGCAGCAGTCGTGCGGCGCCGTCTCGGTCGAGGGCGGCCTGTGGTGCGTCCGGGTTGTCGGTGGCGGCCATGGGCAGGAGGTGTCGGCGGCCGGGGGTGAGTGCCAGGATGATCAGCAACAGGCCGAGGGCGGCTGCCACTGCCGCGCCGGTGATGACCCACGGGTCGTTGATCGGCCGGGTGGCGAGTTCGTCGGCGAGGGTTTTGCGCCAGGCGGCGGCGGTGTGGCCGGTGCGCACCCGGACGACGTCGAACAGCGTGAACGCGCAGGCTGCCAGGATGACGAGGGCCGCGATCGCGGCGGGAACCCTCCGCTCGGACCACCAGCGCGACGCCGTACGGCCGCGCTCGGTGTGGGCCGCTGGTGTGCCGGCCGGGCTGCTTTCGGGCGGGCCGCCCTGCGCGGTGGCGGATTCGGGGTCGGGGTCGGAGACGGCCGGGTGCTGGTGCGTCATGCCGGCTCTCCTTGAGATCTGGGGCGGTGGGCGGGCGAATGTCCCGGCGGTGTTCCGCGGGAAGGGCTCGGTGATGGGGTGTGCGCTGCGTGTCAGTGGACGCGGCCGGCGCTGCCGGCGCTGCCCTCGGGAAGGAGGCGGCGGATCGCGAGCGCGACCTCGGTGACCTCGAGTCCGGTCAGACGGCCCACGCGCCGGGTCACCTGGCGCTGTAGCTCGCGGGCGGCTGCGGCGAGGTCGATCGGGTAGGGCAGCTCGACGGCCAGCCGGATGCGGGCGAAGCTGCCGTGGACGTGCGCCGACGCGTCGGGGGTCGACGGTGCGGGCCGCGTGGGGCGGTGCGGCTGCGCGGCGAGGGCCTCCCGGCCGGCCCGCGCGGCGATCCTGGCCACCACGCGGTCCGGGATGACAGTGGCGCCGCGCTCGCGCGCCGTAACGGGTTGCGGGGTCATCGGCGCCGATCCTCGGATCGGGGCCGTGGCCAGTCCCTGATGTCCTCGCCGTCCAGGAGGCGCCCGACGACGAGGCCGACCACGCCGAGGACCAGGACCAGGAGGAAGGCCCAGAAGCCTCCGAAGTATCCGGCGAATCCCAGTGCCATTCCCGCCAGCAGACCGAGTGCGGCTGTGCTCATCTCACTTGCTCCTTGTTCGGTGTCGCCCGGCTCTGCCCGGTCACCCTGCTACGTCCCGGCAACGGCGGTGCGGGGCCGGGCGGCTGCGGGTCAGGCAACGCGGCTCTCGGTGTCGTCGTCCTCGTCGGGAAGGTGGACGTCGTCGACGGCGATGTTCACCTCCACGACCTCCAGGCCGGTCAGGCGTTCCACTGCCGAGATGACACTGACGCGCACGTCGCCCGCCAGGTCGGTGATGGGGACGCCGTACTCGACGACGACGACGAGGTCTACGGCAGCCTGGCGCTCGCCCACCTCGACCTTCACGCCGCCCCTGACGCTCGCCCGTCCCCCACCCGGAACGCGTTCACGTACCGCGCCTATGGTGCGGGACATCCCGGCTCCCAGGGCGTGGATACCGGGAACGTCCCGTGCGGCGGTGCCCACGATCTTCTCCACAACGCTGTCCGCGATGGTCGTCTTCCCCCGCTCCTCGGGCACCCGGTCCGCGCCGCTGGGACCTTGTGGGCCGTCCTCCGGGCGTCCGTCACCCTGCGGGAAACTGCTGGACGTGTCCGTCATGGCACGCCTCCTTGAACTCGCCCCGGTGCGAGCCCAGCCGGGCCCGCTGAACTGTTGGACGCTGCCCGTACGAAATCCTCACGCCCTCGGCATAACTGCCTGGATAACGGACAGGCGCGAGAGGCATACAGCATCGGCGACCGGACGCCATCATGAGCACAGCGCAGACCCACACCACAGCCGGCTTCCGCGAGCGGCCTCCCCTTCCGCACGCCCGACAAGACCGCCTGGCCGCGCCTTGGCGCCTGCCATCCCGGTCCACCGCAACCCGCCTGGTCCGCACCACCCCGGTCAGCGATCAGCTCCTCGCGGTCCGCGCAGCGGAGGGCGACGACTACGCCTTCGCCGTCCTGGTCGGCCGCCACAGCGCCGTCCTCCTCACCCTCGCCCGTCACCTGACCGGAAACCGGCAGGACGCCGAGGACATGGTCCAGGAGTCCCTCCTCAGCGCGTGGAGGCGACTACCGGAATTCCGGGGCGATGCCGCGTTCCGCACCTGGCTCTACCGCATCGTCACCAACCGCTGCCTCAGCCTCCTGCGCAGCCGTCCCCCGCCCCCCGCGCCCCTTGACGTCCAGCCCGAACCCGCGGCCTTCCCCACGCTCGGAGCCCCAGAGCAGGTGGCCGAGGCTCACGCCGCGGCACGCGCACTCGCCCGCGCGCTGGCCGGCATCGACCCCGGCCAGCGGGCCTGCTGGATCCTGCGCGAACTGCACGACATGCACTACGGCGAGATCGCACGAACCCTCGGCATCAGCGAACAGACCGTACGCGGCAGGCTGTCCCGCGCACGCCGATCCCTGGCGGAGGCGATGGGCTCATGGCGCTAGAACCCCGCCCGCCCCGGACACCGACACGGCCCGGCACCGATCGGACCACGGACAGTCCCGACGAGCCCGACGACGCCCGAAGGCAACGCCTCCTGCATCAGGCCACCGAGGCCCTACGCGCCCAGGGACCCGACAGCCGGAACACGGCCCTGGCAGAGCGGGTCATGCGCGCGGTACGGGCCGAACACCGACGAGGACGACGGCTTTCCCGTGACGACCCCGCCCACGGACCCCACATCGACGAGAACACCGCCGCCAGAACACTGCGCCGCGCCGCCGACAACGCCGGCACCGCCCGGGCCGGAAGCTGCCGCCTCACACCCGCCCCCGACGGCAGAACCATCCACGCCACCATGACCCTCACCGCCGACCCGTCCCACCCGCTGCTCCCCCAGGCCGACCAGGTCCGCCAGTCCGTCCTGTACAACGCACAACACACCCTGGGACTCGCCGTCACACGCGTCGACATCACCATCGACGACCTCCACACCCCGACGACGCCCCCCAGCCCCGACCGCGATGCCACGTGCCACGTGCCACGTGCCACGACAGAAAGTAACGAGTCCGGACCCTGGACCGGTCCTCGACTCGGCCTCGTCACCGCCCTGGCCACCTACGACGGCGCCGCCGGACTCGGAAGCGGCCTCGACATCCCCCTCACCGGCCTCACCACCACCTCACCCCACACCCCTGACCACCGCCGACACCGGACACGGGATTGCTAGCGCCGGCGGCGGGACCGGAACGGCACCGCACGCAATTCCTCAGAGACACCGGCGGAACACAGGAAAGGCGAAGCATCACCTCCGCATCTACGGAGAACCCACATCGGCAGGGGGGAACGCACAACGGAGGTCATCGTGATCATCCTGGGAGTCATCCTCCTCCTCATCGGATTCCTCACCAGCATTTCCATCCTGTGGACCATCGGCATCGTCCTGGTCGTCATCGGCCTGATCCTCTGGATCCTGGGCGCCGTCGGCCACCAGGTCGGCAGCCGCCGCCACTACTACTGAGACGCACCCAAGGCGCACCCAGCCCCGGCGGCACGGTCGCGAGTCCGCACAGCGGGTTCCGACCGTGCCGCCGGGGCGCTCAGGTCCAATCCCTCCGGACCGGCGTGGCGGGGCAGCGGTTCGGCTTGCGGCAGGGCCCCCGTCCCGCCGTTGGCAACCACCCACCGTGGGCGCGTCGCCGCCAACGGCAAGTATGACGGGCAGCAGAGCGGGGCGGGGGCGCCTGTGCGTCACCCCAGGAGCGCGTCGGCGGCCTTCTTGAGCGAGCCCGGGTGCTCGGGCCGGTGGGGTGCCGTCGCGCGGACCTCCAGCATGCGGGCCCCGATCTCCTGAGGCTCCTTACGGCCCAGGGCGTCGCGCACTGCGACGTTCACACGATGCGCTCGTCCGGCACCTGCTCCTGCACGGTGGCCTTGAAACTCCGCTTTCGACCCGTTGAACGTGCCGCAGGGGATGCACTCTTCGCCTACGCCTTCTTGGCTGGAGGGGCCAGCTTCCTGGCCGGGGCCTTCTTCGCCGACCTGCGTTCGGGCTCCTCCGGCTCCTCCTCCTGCTCCTTCTGCTTGCCGATATTGAGCGTGCGCTCGTGCAGGGAGTCGGCGAACTCGCCGACGCGTCGGTTGGCCTCAGCGACCAATGCCTTCTTGCCCGTCTCCAGGAACTCCCCCTTGACCTGCTCGCTGAGCTCGGCGACCTGAGGGACCTCACCCAGCTTCCGGAGCCCTTCGGTGGCGAGCTGCCGCGGGTCGAGTCCAAACCGCCTTCCGGCGATGTACGTCGCGACGGCGAACGCCAGCCGCCCCTTCTTCGCACGTCCGAGTACATATCCGCCGGCGACCGCGACGCCCAGAGCGACCTTGGTGGTGATGTTCATGAAGTCATCCCTTCGGGCCGTCCCCCTTCCCGATCCACCGCGCCAGGGGGAGGCACATACGGCAATGCGGGGACCAAGGCCGCGCGCCGGGCACAGGCGACGCGGCCGGAGAGCCCGATCCAGCTCAGCGCACGCCGCCGGGCGGGCCCTTGCACGTCCGGCAGGGGCTCCGCCAAGCGCAGCAGGGGCCGACGCGGATCGATCGTCGTGATGGCGTGGGTCTCACCGCGTCGTGCGGCGGCTCCGTGCTGAGCGCACACCGAGGAACACCACGTCGGCGATGAGAAGGAGGACACCGATGGCAAGCAGGTACAGCATCCCGTGCACCGCGACACCCACGATGCCCAGCACGATCGCCACGATGACGACTGAAAGGAAGAGAACCATCACTCGCCTCCTTGTCCAGACGGCCCGGGTGAACCACGGTGGCATACCCAGTCTGTACCCCGCCCGGGCCGTACTGCGCCGTCGCAGCACGGCCCGCGTGCGGCCCCTCCCCGGCCGGGAGGGAAAGAAGCAGAAGGAGGCGGAGACCGGTCCGGGATCCGGAGGGTGTCCCGCCCGCCGCGCACTACTGGCCGGCGTTGTCCGGGTGGATGCGCTGCGCGGTGGTCCGGCCCGGGCGAGGCTCGGAGCCCGCAATGCGGGCTCCGAGCCGGTCGGTGGATAGCAGAGAGCAGCCGGGTCTACCAGTAGTGGCGGCGGCCGGCGACCTCGTGGCCGAGCGAGCCCATGATCAGCAGGGTGGCGCCGATGAGGGCCAGGACGATGCCGACGGTCCACAGGAAGGAGACTCCCGTGACGAGCCCGATGGCGAGGAGGATGACTCCAGCGGCAAGGCCGCCGACGGCCTGCGACGCGGTCGGGGACCGGCCAGCGCACGTTGTGCACCCAGCCGAGGCGTTCGGCCAGGCGGATGACGGTGGCGGTGGGATCGATCTGGTGGCGGTCGACGCCGTGGCGGGCGCAGGTGGGATCGGCGTGGTGCAGGTTGTGCCAGCTCTCGCCGAAGGAGAGCAGGGCCAGCGGCCACAGGTTGGTGACCCGGTCGTGGCGGCGGGTGCGGAAGGGACGCCGGCCGATCATGTGGCAGAGGGAGTTGACGCTCCACGTGACGTGCTGCAGCAGGGCGACGCGGACGAGCCCGGCCCACACCAGGGCGGTGAGCGCGGCGTGCCAGGTGCCGCCGACCGCCCAGCCCGCGCCGACGGGAACGGCGAGGGAGAGCAGGCACAGCGCGGGGAAGGCGCGTGAGACGGCCCGTAGGTCGGGGTCGGCCCGCAGGTCGGGCGCGTAGCGTTCCGGTGGTGTCGCGTCGGCGGTGAACAGCCAGCCGACGTGGGCGTGCACCAGGCCGCGGAGTTCACCGACGAGGCTGGTGCCGAAGCGGAACGGTGAGTGGCGGTCTCCGGGCCGGTCGGTGAAGGCGTGATGACGGCGGTGAGTGGCGACCCAGCCGATCACATCGCCCTGGAAGCTCATCGACCCGGCGACCGCCATCGCGATCTTCATCGGGCGGCTCGGGGTGAAGCTGTGGTGCGTGAGGCCGCGATGGAAACCGACCGTCACACCCAGACCCGTGAACGTGTAGAGGACGACGGCCAAGATCACGTCCGCCGGCCCGATGAGGCTTCCCCACAGCAGCCATCCGGCCAGCACCATCGCGAGGAAGGGACACGCGACGACCACCGCCGTCAGCGCGAGCTGCCAGGTCGGTACCTGCTCGCCGACCGCAGTGGTGTCGTCCGGGAACGGCGAGGTGCCGTCGTAAGCGCACGCCGGAGATGCAGGCGCTCGTCTGGTGTTCTGCCCCGAGACGGCCATCCCCGGCTCCTTCGCCGTGTCGTGAGCGGCGCGGCCGGGGTCTGGGGCAGCAGGTGCGTCGGCTTCCCGGAATTCCTCGTTCGAGGGGTTCGCCGCCTGAGGCGGTTCACGAGCACACGGAGGTCGAGGGACTCCATGGTGACGCCGTGGAGGGGATGCCTGCCCCCGCACGTCGCCGCGACTCGGCCATCGGCAGGGCGGATGATTGAGCGGGGCCGTCGGGGATAAACGCCCGACGGGCTGTCCGGTGTCGCGGCAGTCGTCGGCACCAGCACCGCACAGGCGTTGGTACCCGCCGTCGGCGGACCCGGACCGCACCACGCCTCCGGCATCCGGGCAGACGCCCCCTCCGATCCCAAAGATGACCGCCCGTGTGAAGACCGACATCGCAAACATCCAGGAAAGGGTCCACCCATGACGGACACACCTGACGCCGACCGCTCCTCGAACGCGGGTGACGGACTGCGCGAGAGCATTCAGCACGCCCGGCAGCGACTCGGGCAGAGCATTGAGGAGATCACGTCCAAGATCGAGGGTGAGACCCAGGTCCAGGTGAGGGCGGCACAGGTCAAGAACCGCCTGCACAGTACGACGGCGGGCGCCACCGCCCACGCGCGTGACAAAGCCACCCAGGCAACGCATTCGGGCCAGGCCGCGGTGTCCCATGCCAAGGAGCATCTGGCGCACACGGCGGCAGCCGTTGCCCACACCGTTCAGGAAAAAACTCCGGAGCCGCTGCGGGAAGCCGCCGTACGGACCGGCCAGGTCTCCCGTAAGTCGCTGACCTTGGTCCTGGTAGGGGCGGGGGCGGCCGCATGCGTCTTGGCCGTGGTTGTCCACCGGCGGCGCGCGCGGACGGCGCCTACCCGATCCCGGGTCTGCTGAACCGCGCCCCCGCCGGCGTTCCGGACGACAGCCTTCGGCGGACGGCCCGGGCGCCCGCTCATCCGGCTCGTCCGGCTCGTCCGGCTCATCCGGCTCGTCCGGCCGGGGGGACCCTCGTCCGGCCGGGGGGACCGGGGCACCGTTGCCGCCGCGTCGACTTGCCGACCTGCTTCACAACCCCCGTCGCGGCCCGTTCGCGACCGGGGGCTGCCCGGGCGGGAGTCCCCGGCGCTCAGCCGTCACGCGGCGGTCCAGGGGCTCGCTGACTCGCTGACCAGTCGGCGGGCGGCGACGCCGGCGCGGGGGCCGACGAAAGTTCAGCGGGCGATTCCCAAAGCGACCGGGCGTCAAAACCGCCACCGGGCAACCGGGGAGCAGGACGACGAGAACGACGAGGGCTCCAAGGGCCGTACGTCAGAAGGCAGTCCGCGCGGCTCTTCGGTACACCGCCCTCCGCCCAGAGTCGAGCCAGTCCGCGGGCCGGGGCAAGTGGCAACGGGTGGAATGCTGACGGGTGCGGTGCGGTGCAGAAGCGGCCACCCGCGCTCGATCGGCGACCTGGCGTGAACACGCGCCGAATACGCGGGCGGCCGGCCCTCCCCAGGCACTGCTAGGGCTTCAGGGCGTCCTTCATCTTCTGTCCGGCCTGAGCAGCGTTGCCCTTGACCTGCTCGGCCTTGCCCTTCACGACAAGGGACTCGTTGCCGACGGCCTTTCCCGTGGCCTCCTTGACCTTGCCCTTGGCCGTCTCCGCGGTGTGTTTGGCCTTCTTTCCCGCGCTCATCCTGTCCTCGTTCCTCTGGGGGTCGATCACTAGCTTCGCGCTTGCCCCATTTATGTCTCTTCACACCTCTTTGGGCGGGCCTAGCGGAAGCCGGATGGGCCGAAGCGCAGTGTGGGCAGCACTCCTCCGATGGCCTTGAGCGCGGCTGGGTGGGGATCAACGGCTCGGAGTCACGACGCTCACTCCTCGTCTTCCTCCTCGTAGCGTGCTTCGTCGTCCTCGTCCTCCTCGTCGTCGGCGCCGCCCCGGTCGCCCTCCTCCTCGTCCTCGGCCTCCTCCCCGTCCTCGTATTCGTCCTCCGCTCCCTCGTCGTACTCCCCGTCCTCAAATTCCTCTTCGTCGTACTGCTCCTCGGGCTCACCCTCGTCCTCGTACTCCTCCGCTTCCTGGTCTTCCTGGTCGTTCTCGGCGGCTTCCTCCTCCATGGCCTCCTCGTGGGTTCGCACGACCTCGCCGTCGCGAATTTCGCCACGCCAGCCCTCGGCCTCGTCGTTGGTGAGGGAAACGTGCCGCTGGAAGTTCTTGAAGTCCAGGCGCAGACGGCGGCCCTGGGCGCGCCAGATGTTCCCGGTCTTCTCGAAGAATCCCGCGGGGAAGTACTCGACCACCAGAACGATGCGCGTCAGGTTCGGAGTGATCTCATGGAAGCTGACGGCCCCACGGGTGCTGCCCTTGGCGCCCTGTGAGGTCCACACGATGCGCTCGTCGGGGATCTGCTCCTGGACGGTCGCCTTGTAGCTGCGCTTCGAGGGCCCGACCTTGACCTTCCAGTCGGTGGTCACCTCGTCGCCCTGTGAGATGTCCTGCACGCCCTTGGCGAAGCCCGCGAAGTCCTCGTACTGGGTCCAGTGGTCGTAGACCGTCCGCACCGGCACGCCAACGTCGAGTGTCTCGACGATGTTCATGACCTTCTTGCCGGCCTTCCGGCCGGCCTTGCCGCCACCGAACGCTCCCTTGACCTTCTCGACGACGTTGTCCTTCATGCTCTTCGCCTTTTCGGCGAGGAACGCCTTCACCGGTGAGTCGCCCTGCAGGACGCGTGCGCCCACTTTGGGCATCACACCGCCGTTCTCGGCCACTTCTCCCAGCTGGCTCGTGACATCGGCGACCTTGTCACCGGCCTTTCCGACCAGGTTCTCCAACTGGGCGCCGAGGTAGTGGACGAGCTCCTCCTTCAGCCGGTCGACGCCCGATTGCTCAGGCGCCTCCTGTTCCGTCCTGGCCATGACCTACCTCCGACGGGTGGACCGCGTGGATGTCTTGGCAGCGGCCTTCTTCGCCGCGGTCTTCTTCGCGGGCGCGGCCGTCTTCTTGCCCGGGGCCTTGGCGGCGGCCGTCTTGGACGGAGTCGAGCGGGTCGACGAGCGCTTGGCGGGCGGAGCCGACTTCGCGGGGGCCTTCTTCGCTGCGGGGGCCTTCTTCGCTGCCGGGGCCGTCTTCTTCGCCGGGGCAGCGGCCTTCTTGGCGGGCTTGCGCACGGGTGCGGACTTCGACGCCGACTTCGGGGCCGTCCGCGAGGAACGTGAGCGCGGCCGTTCTTCGGTTTCGGCAGCTCCCCGGGAGCGCGATGCGCGCTTGCGGCGTGGTGGCGCCTTCTCGGCTTCGCCCTCGTCCTCGGGCTCCTCCTCGGGCTCCTCCTCGGGCTCCTCCTCGGGCTCCTCCTCGGGCTCCTCCAGTTCCTCCTCTTCCGGTTCCTGCTCCTCCTCCGGTTCTTCCTCCTCGTCGTACGGTTCCTCCTCCGGCTCCGCCTCGTCGTACGACTCCTCCTCCGGCTCCTCCTCGTCGTACGGCTCCTCCTCCGCCTCCGCCTCCTTCGGCTTGCCCACGTTCAGCGTGCGCTCCCGCAGGGAGTCCGCGAGGTCCCCAATGCGACGGTTGGCCGCCGCTGCCACCGCTTGCTTGCCGACGTTGAGCAATTCGCCCCGGACCTGCTCGTTCAGCTCGGCGACTTGCGGCACCTCGCCGAGGCGCCGCAGCCCCTCGGTGGCGAGCTCCCGCGGATCGAGCCCGAACCGCCTCCCTGCGATGTACGTCGCGACGGCGAATGCGAGCCGCCCCTTCTTCGCGCGGCCGAGCACGTACCCGCCGGCGACCGCCGCCGCAAGAGCGACTTTGGTGGTGTCCTTCATGGGGTCGTCCTTTCCGGCACTCGCTCGCTCCGTGCACCGGTGCGACGCGAGCGACCTGCGCCCCGCCCCTCGTCCTGCCCGGGGGTGCTGGGCGGCCGTGCATCGACGGGACCGCGCGTACGGGGGGCGGCTCATGTTGGCGGCGCCGATGGGCACTGCTCGGCACCCGCCCGGGTCGTGAAGCACCAGGCGGTCGAGAACGCGGCCCTGTGCCTTTGCCAGTACTCCGTACTTCCAGTCTGGCCAGAGCCGCAGGCATGCGCCATGTGGGCAGTGGCCGTTTCCGTCAGGGAGACCGGGCCTGCGTCGGCCGTTTCCGTCAGGGACACCGGCCTGCGTCGGCCGACCAAGCCGTCGCGGTTCTCGCCCACAGCGTGCGGGGCCGGGGTCGCGGACCACCACCGCCACAGGCCGGGCGGGAACGGCTGTCACCGGAATCCATGAGGAATGCCGTCTATCATGGAATAGCTGCCGGCGGCCCCACACCGGCACCTCGCAGCGCGTCGCCTCCGATCCCGGAGAAGAAGATGGCCCCAGACAAGAGGGAGGACGGCGTCAGGCCTAGAAGGCCTGCCCGCGCGGCTCCGACCTCTGCGCGCCCCAGCGGCGCCGGGACCCGGCGGGCGGCGAGCGAGGATCAGGACACGGTACGCCGCCCTCGGCGCCGGGTCTCCGCGGCGCAGGCGATGCGCGCCGCCGCCGAGCAACTCGCGGAACTCCTGGGGCGTGTACCCGAGTCCGTGTCGGCGCTCAAGCCCTCCGAGGACGGGTGGCGGGCTGACGTGGAGGTGGTGGAACTGGAACGCATCCCGGAGACGACCAGCGTGATGGCCAGCTACCGAGTGTCGCTCGACGAGGAGGGCGAACTGCTGGCGTACGAGCGGATCCGCCGGTACACCCGCGGACAGATCGACCGCCGTACCTGAGAGCCCGCCACCCGCGACGGAGCGGAATCATCCGCTCCCACCGCGACGGCAGGCCGGCGAAGGGAGGCACCGTGACTGTGGTGCCACAAAGCTCAGCAGGTGTTTCCCGCAGCGGGAACACCGGGAACCTCTACGACATCCTCGAACTGATCCTCGACCGCGGGCTGGTCATCGACGTCTTCGTCCGGGTCTCCCTGGTCGGCATCGAGATCCTCAAGATTGATATCCGGATCGTCGTCGCAAGCGTGGACACCTACCTCCGGTTCGCCGAGGCGTGCAACCGCCTGGATCTGGAATCCGGGCGCAAGGCGCCGGCACAGCTCCCCGACATCGTTGGGAAAGTGACCGAGGGCGGAGCGCACGGCAAGAGCAAGGGGGCGATCAGCGGCGCGGTCGAAGCCGTCACCGACTCCCTCCACCTGGGGCGCGACAAGGACGAGGAGGAAGAGGAAGCCGAACCGAAGCGCGCGAGGCCCACCCGCCGACCCACCAGGCGACGGGAGGAATGACGTGACCCTCTACGTCTACTCCATCACCGCCGCTACGCACCCCCACAACCTGGACGGCCTGACGGGAGTTGGCGAGGCGCCGGCCGAACTACGGACCGTGTGCGTGGACACACTTTGCGCCGTCGTGAGCGAAGCCCCCGAGGGCCTACGGCCCAAGCGACGCGACCTGATGGCACACCAGGCCGTCCAGGAGCGCCTGATGACCACCGGCACCGTGCTGCCGTTGCGTTTCGGCTTCACCGCCCCTGACGACGACGCCGTACGCCGCGTCCTCGAGGAGCGCCGGGAGGAGTACACCCAGCGTCTGACGGCGTTGGAAGGCTGCGCCGAGTACCACCTGAAGGCGGCCATCGAGGAAGACGTGCTGCTGCGTCAGATCCTCCAGGAGTCGCCCGAGGCCAGGCGCCTGAACGACGACATCAAGGCCGGCGACGCCGGCCCGGACCTCTCGCTGGCGCTCGGCGAACTCGTCGCCCAGGAAGTCCTCGCCCGCCACCAGGCGCTTGCCTCCGGAATCATCGAGGCGCTGCGCCCCCACACCCGCCAGGAGAGGATCTCCGAGCCCACCGGGGACGACTTCCTCAACATCTCCTTCCTGGTGGACGAGGAACACCAGGAGCTGTTCCTCGCCTCGGAGAAGGGGCTCACCCACGAGCTGGGCCAGGACTTCGACTTCCGGCTGTACGGCCCGCTGCCCGCCTACAGTTTCGTCTAGCGGAGGCACCCCGTGGGCCTGCTCACCCAGATCCTGACACTCCCGCTCGCACCGGTGCGCGGCACCGTGTGGGTGCTGGAACGCGTCGTCGAGGCCGCGGAGGACCAGTACTACGACCCTGCGCCTGTAGAACGGGAACTCGCCGCACTCGAGAGGGCTCTCCTGGCGGGAGACATCGACGAGGAGACCTTCGACCGCCGTGAGGACGAACTCCTCGACCGCCTGGACGAGATCAGGGCTCGCAGACAGCCCGACGACGACACGTGACCCCATCCGCACGCACCCGGCAGCGAAGCGAGGTCGATCCGTGACAGACCCCATCGCCAACCGCCTCGGCTCGCTCCCCTCCAGGTCCGCGCCGCCCTACGGGCAGGCCTCCGCGAGCCTCGCCGACATCCTGGAACGCGTCCTCGACAAGGGCATCGTCATCGCGGGCGACATCCAGATCAACCTCCTCGACATCGAACTGCTCACCATCAAGTTGCGCCTGCTGATCGCCTCGGTGGACAAGGCCAAGGAGATGGGCATCGACTGGTGGGAGCACGACCCCTCGCTGTCCTCCCGGGCGGACAGCGGCCGGTCCCTGGAAGAGGAGAACCGGTTCCTGCGCGAGCAGATCGAGGAGAACCGGCGTCTGCGCGAGCAGATCGAGGAGAACCAGCGTCTGCGCGAGCAGATCGACGCCCTGCGCGCCGACCCTGCCGCCCTGTCAGCCATCGAGGAACAGGCCGAGAGCAACGACACCACCCGATCCGCTGCCCGCCCGAAGCGGGCCGCACCCAGGACCCGCAGCACCACCCCCCGGGGTGAGCCATGACCACCGGGGGGCTCGCCTACACGTACGCCGTCGCACGGACCGCCGCCGGCCTGCAGCGGACCGTGGAAGGCCTGGTCGGCGTCGTGAACGCTCCGGTCCACCTGGTGTCCGGCACTCACGGCGGGGACATCGTGGCAGCCGTGAGTGCCGTGCCCGCTGAGGACTTCGACGAGACCGCCCTGCCCCGTCACCTCGAGAACCTCGAGTGGCTGGAGGCGCTTGCCCGTTCCCACCACGGCGTCGTCGAGGCAATCTCGGCGTGCACCACCGTCGTTCCGCTGCGCCTGGCGACGGTGTACCTCGACGACGACCGGGTGCGGAACATGCTCGACGACGGGCTGGAGGTCTTCGTGGACCGGTTGTCCCGGCTGACCGGGTACGTGGAATGGGGCGTGAAGCTGTACATCGACGCCCCACCTGACCCACCACCAGCCCCCTCGCCCGGGCCTGATCTCGGCCCCGGACGTGCCTACCTGCGCCGGCGCCGGGCCGACCGGGACGCGCAACAGGACGCCCTCCGCGTAGCCGGGCGTGGGGCCGAGCTGATCGAGGCAGCAGCCCTGTCCCATGCCGTGGACCGCGTCCGGCACCGGCCGCAGGAGGGCGAGCTGGCCATCGAACCGGGCGTGAACGTTCTCAACGACGCCTACCTCGTACCGCTGGACCACGGCGAGGCGTTCCGGGCCGACGTGCTGCGCTCGGCCACCGCCCTGCCTGGGCTCCGCGTCGTCGTCACCGGGCCGTGGGCCCCGTACTCCTTCGCCGCCCCCGGCCTCCCGGAAGAGGCCACGCCGTGAACGACCCCGATGGCGCGGCTCCCGGCCCGCGGGCGGCAGCCGCGCCGCAGCGCCAGGCAGCCCTGATCGACCTGCTGGACCGGCTGCTCAGCGGAGGCGTGGTCCTCACGGGCGATGTCGTCCTGTCCATCGCGGACATCGACCTCGTCCGGATCTCCCTGCGGGCGCTCATCCTGTCCGTCAGCGACCAGAACCCCGCCCCTCTCATGATCGGCCACGCCCGCGGCGGGAACAGCCATGACCGGTGACGAACGTCTGCCTCGCGGCCGGTTCGACGAGGTGGCCGAAGCAGCCGCCCGCGCCTTCCGTCTCCTGCCCGCGACATCCCACGACAGTCCGCTGCCGGCCCACGGCACACCGCCGGGCCGGCCACGCAGGATCTCCACCGACCCGGAAAGGGTCGAACGGGACCTGATGAAACTCGTCCTCACCATCGTCGAACTCCTACGCCAGCTCATGGAGCGTCAGGCCATCCACCGTGTCGAGACCGGCGACCTCAGCGAGGAACAGGAAGAGACACTCGGAGCCACCCTCATGGCCCTCCACGACCGCATGGGCGAGCTCTGCGCCCGGTACGGCCTGACGATGGAGGACCTCAACTTGGACCTGGGCCCGCTGGGAACGCTACTGCCGCCCTCCGACCACGGCGTGTCTGACAGTTGATGATCTTGCGGTTCGCGGAGTCGGAGGATCAGGGATACCAGGACGGGTCCCGCTCGGTAACGGGCGGCGACCTTGTCGAACCCGTGGCAATCGCGCGGAACTGCTTTCAAGCGGGCCAAGGTAGTTCAACCACATGGCGGCGACGAGCAGGCGGGTTGTCGTGGTGGAGGTGAGGCCGTGAAGTCGGACCGCGACCTCTTGGCAGCGTGGACGACGGCGCGGACGGCCCGCAGTTAGGACACCGGGCCCGGATGATTGGCTGGCGACGTTGCGGACAGACGCCCGGTATGGCATCCCTCTTCAAGCGATCGCGCCGCGACGACGGCGAGGAGAACGGCACCGGGCCGGGCCCGAGCCGTCGCGTGGAGGCGGCCGCGCCCGACGCGCTCAGTGATTTGTCCCGGCGCTCCTGGTGGGCGGTACTGCGGCGCACCGGCAAGGAGTTCCTGGAGGACGAACTGCCCGACCGCGCCGCCGCTCTTACCTATTACAGCGTCCTGGCAATCTTCCCGGCGCTGCTCGTGCTCGTCTCCGTGCTCGGAGTGATCGGCAAGTCGGCCACCGACACGATTTTGGACAATGTGCAAAAGCTCGCGCCAGGCGCTGCCCGGGACATCCTGCGCAATGCCGTCGACCAGTTGCAGAACAACAGCGGCACCAGCACGGTCCTGCTGATCGTGGGCTTGGCGGCCGCCCTGTGGTCGGCCTCCGGCTACGTCGCGGCGTTCATCCGCTCCTCCAACTCCGTGTACGACATCCGGGAAGGCCGCCCGGTGTGGAAGACCACCCCGTTGCGGCTGGGGCTGACGCTGCTGCTGATGGTGCTGCTGGCGGCGAGCGCGGTCATCGTCGTGTTCACCGGGCCGCTGGCGGACCACGTCGGCCGGGCCCTGGGCCTGGGCAGTACCGCGCTCACAGTCTGGTCGATCGCCAAGTGGCCGGTCCTGGTGCTCCTCGTCGTGCTGATGATCGCAGTGCTGTACTGGGCCGCGCCAAACGTGCGCGACCGCGGTTTCCGCTGGATCTCCCCGGGCAGCGTGCTCGCGGTGGCGCTCTGGATGGCGGCCTCGGCGGGGTTCGCCGGGTACGTCGCGAGCTTCTCGTCCTTCAACAGGACGTACGGCACCCTGGCCGGCGTCATCGTCTTCCTGGTCTGGCTGTGGATCTCCAACCTCGCAATCCTCCTCGGCCTGGAGTTCGACGCCGAACTCTCGCGTGAACGCGCCATCGAGGGTGGCCTGCCGAAGGGCGAGGAGCCGTACGTCCGGCCCCGGGACACCAGCACCTGGCCCGACGGCGAACAGCCCTGACCGGAGGACCGCAGCGTGTGACGGGGGGCTCAGGGCGGTCGTGCAGCCCGGTCCGGGGGCACAGGGCACAGGGCACCCCCGGTGGCGTTGACGGTGTCGACGAGCAGCGGTGATGTAGGGAGCCATCCGGGTGCAACACGTCGCCGGGCCATCCCGGCCGGCTGGGCGGGCCGGGCGGCGGCTCCCCGAAACTCCTTCCCGATACCGACGCGCCGCGCGGATACCGGTCGGATCGCGCGGCACCGACCCCCGGAGCCACCCGGCAGCCGTCTTCACCGTTACTCCGCTCGGCTCAGCACGGGCCGCGCCGGGTCGGCGGTGAGGGCAGCGTTGTCCCCATGGGAACCTTCATCGCGCGCATCACAGCCGCCACCCGGTCCGATGACCGCGGCGGCATCGGTGCCCGGGCCCTGAAGGGGCTCGATGCCGTGGGTGGGGCAGCAGAGCTCGACCCCATCGTCGAGCCGCTGACGCGCGCCGTCCAGGCACTGCCGCTGGGGCGGATGCGCGGGGCGTTGCACGGTCGGCCCCTGGGGCATCCGCTGCACCCGGCCCTCGTCCAACTGCCGATCGGCGCCTGGATGTCCTCAGTCCTGCTCGACCTGGTGCCCGGCTCGGAGCGCGCAGCACGGCTTCTGGTCGCGGCCGGCGTGGCGACCGCCGTTCCGGCGGCCCTCTCGGGGTGGGTCGACTGGGCGGACCAGCACGAGCAGCAGAGGCGCACCGGCCTGCTGCACGCCGCGTCGATGGCGGCCGCGATCGGCCTCTACGGTGCGTCGTGGGCGGCCCGCTCGTGTGGCCGCATCCGCCTCGGACGCGTCCTCGGCCTCGCCGGACTGACCGCAGCCGGAAGCGGCGCAGCAGTCGGCGGCCACCTCGCCTACCGCCAGGCTGCCGGCGCCAACAAGGCAGAGCCCGTCCCGCACCTGGTCGAGCCTCGCTGGCACACACTCGGGCGCGCCGAGGAGTTCGTCGTCGGTGAGGCGACGCGTCGGACGGTCGGCGAGGTGCCGGTGCTGGTGGTCCGGGAATCCGACGAGGTGTTCCATGTGCTCGCCGACCGGTGCAGCCACTCCTCGGGCCCCCTCTCGGAGGGCGAGGTCGCCGACGGCTGCGTGACCTGCCCCTGGCACGGCAGCGTCTTCCGCCTGTCCGACGGCTGGAACGTCGACGGGCCTGCCACGGCCCCGCAGCCGCGCTTCGTCACCCGCACGGACAGGGCGGGCAACCTTCAAGCACGCCTGCCGGACGTCAGCTGATCCGGGCCGTCTGGTCCTCCGCAGCAGCGAGGGTGCGGCCTCAGGAATCGTCGGGAGCCGGGATTTGAAGGTCTCTTCACCGACTCGATGCGATGGCTTTCCTCAGTGGCTCGAGCGGCTGCGATCCGGCTCTCGCTGCGGCCCGCCCCGACGGACTGGCCGCAGGAGCCGAACTCCGCCCTCAACGGCGCCGCAGTGAACCGGTCCTACGCCGATGCGGGGCGAGGGCCGATTCCGGGAAGAAGAAAGCCACAGGCCCGCCCCTGGTCAGCGGAGGATCGCATCAGCGGCCTTCTTCAGGGCGCCTGGCTGAGCAGGTCGGCGGGGCGCTGTGGCACGAGCCTCCAGCATGCGGGCCCCGATCGCCTGGAGCTCTGTGCGGCCCAAGGCGTCGCGAACCTTCGGGAACCAGTCGTTCTCCTCCTCCTCGATGTGGTGACCGACGGTCTCGATGAGCACGGTTGCCTTCGCGTCGAAGCGCTCGTCATCGGGCCCCATCGCGTCGAGTTCGGCGCACAACAGGTCGGCGACGTGGTGCTCCTCGAAGGATTCCAGGATGTCCCGCTCGAGGGCGGGGACGAGTTCGCGGACCGCGGGGTACATGACCTCGTTCTCGATGAAGGTGTGGACCGTCAACGCTTCCACGATCCTACTCACGAGGTCCGCCTTGACCTCCGTGGCGCCCTCGTCTGCGCCTTCGAGCGCCCGGACGAGGCGGCGCACCTCCTTGTGCTCCTCCTTCAGCAGAACAATGGCATCAGTGGACATGGGTTCCTCCCTTGTCATAGGCGTGGTTCTGCGCCTACCCGCCCAGCCCGGACGCACACGTACGGAATCGTGACGGTGGAGGCGCCTGCCGGTGCAGGCGCCGAAGGGCCGTCCCGGTTGGTCATCAGCCGTCGTCGGGGCCGAGATTGCAGCGCGCCAGCTGCGGGTCCGACGGCCACGTCGATGAGTTCGGGCTCTGGCTCAACTTCCGGAAGTTGGACCAGAAACCGTTCTCGTGAGCATCACCTGTTTGCGCGAGCGTGTGACTCCCGACATCACGTCGAAACGACGTCGTAAATCCGCGCGCACAAAGCCAGGCCAGCTTTCCTGCGTGGGCCGGGCGGCGTGTTGTCGGGTCGGGATCTACGGCGAAGGCTCAGCTTTCGGTGGCGGGAAAGCGGTCCCACACGCGGTGGAGCGCGAGCAGGTCCGTGAGGCGGGCCAGGACGTCGGCGCCCTCGGTTTCGAGGACCACGCCGGGCGCCCGGGGGTCGACCGCCGCCGGCACCAGGACCGCGCGGGCCCCCGCGAGCACACCGATCGGCTTGGCGTGGCGGTATGCCTCGTTGACCAGCAGGACGACGCGGGAGTCGAGCGTCGACTGCCCGCCTGCGACGGCGCCGGACTTGGCATCCCGGGCTCCGCGGTCATCGTCCCCCGGCGCGGGGGCACCGGCGACCAGGAGCGCGTCGAACTCGACGGACCGAGCGGCGCCGAAGGTCCGCTGCACAGCCAGTCCCTCCACCAGGGGCGCACCGGTGGGGGCGATGAGAAGGGGTAGCAGGCCGGCCTGCTGCGCCGCGTCGTGCACGCGGCGCACCGCGTCGAGGTCGCTGGCCTGGTCGGCAATGATGCCCAGGATCCGGCCGGTGGAGGGCCAGGCCTTGCCGACCTGGGACAGGGCGGCGCTTGCAGACACCTGCGGGGCCGCATCCCTGGTGCTCATTGTCGGGGCGGGTAGCCCGAGGCCTGCGGCGACCTGCGAGCACAGCGTGGCATCGACCTGGGCGAGGACACCGAGGACGCGTTCCTTGATCGCCTGCTCGTAGACCTTGGACAGCTCGAAGGTGTAGGCGGCGATGACGTGCTCGCGCTCGACCGGGCTGAGGCTGAGCCAGAACATCCGGGGCTGGCTGAAGTGGTCGTCGAACGAGGCCGGGGCCTGGCGGACCTTGGCCTCTGCCGCAACGGGGGTGGGGAACTCCACGAACGCGTGGTCGCCCGGGCCGGCGAAGAACGGGCAGCCTCCGTCCAGCGAGTTCGGCTTGTAGGGGGCGACACCCGCATGCACGGCGTGCTGGTGGAAGCCGTCCCGCAGCATGTCGTTGACCGGGGCGTGGGTGCGGTTGATCGGGATCTGGGCGAAGTTCGGGCCACCCAGGCGGCTGATCTGCGTGTCCAGATACGAGAACAGGCGGCCCGCGAGCAGCGGGTCGTCGGTGACGTCGATGCCGGGCACGAGGTGACCGGGGTGGAATGCGACCTGCTCGGTCTCGGCAAAGAAGTTGACGGGGTTGGCGTTCAGCGTCATCAGCCCGATCGGCCGGACCGGAGCGAGCTCCTCCGGGACGATCTTCGTCGGGTCGAGCAGGTCGATCCCCTCGAACATCTGCTCCGGAGTGTCGGGGAACGTCTGGATGCCGAGCTCCCACTGCGGGAAGTTGCCCGCCTCGATCGCGTCCGCGAGGTCGCGCCGGTGGAAGTCCGGGTCCAGGCCGCCGATCAGCTGGGCCTCCTCCCACACGAGGGAGTGCACGCCCGCCTTCGGCTTCCAGTGGAACTTCACCAGGGTGGTGGCGCCGTCAGCGTTGACGAGTCGGAAGGTGTGGATTCCGAAGCCCTCCATCATCCGGAACGAGCGCGGGATGCCCCGGTCGGACATGTTCCACAGGGTGTGGTGGGTGGCCTCGGTGTGCAGGGACACGAAGTCCCAGAACGTGTCGTGGGCGCTCTGCGCCTGGGGGATCTCCCGGTCCGGGTGCGGCTTGCCCGCGTGGATGACGTCGGGGAACTTGATCGCGTCCTGGATGAAGAACACCGGGATGTTGTTGCCGACCAGGTCGAAGACACCCTCGGAGGTGTAGAACTTCGTGGCGAACCCACGGGTGTCGCGCACGGTGTCGGCCGATCCGCGGGAGCCCAGCACGGTGGAGAACCGCACGAACACCGGCGTCTGCGCCCCCTCCGTCAGGAATGCCGCCTTCGACACCGCAACGGCGGTGCCATAGCCGCGGAAGACGCCGTGGGCTGCCGCGCCGCGAGCGTGCACGACCCGCTCCGGGATCCGCTCGTGATCGAAATGGGTGATCTTCTCCCGCAGGTGGTGGTCCTGCAGCAGCACCGGACCGCGCGGGCCCGCCTTCAGCGAATGGTCGGAATCCGGCAGCCGAAGACCCTGCGCCGTCGTGAGATACCCGCCGTTCTGCGCCCGGACATCCAGCGGGGCCCCCGTCGCGCGGCCCGTGGCCGTCACCGGGGAAGGCGGCTGCTGGTCGGGCTTGGGCGGCAGGGGAGGCCGCGGCTCTGTCGGCTCGCTGACCTGCGGCGCCCGGGAGCTCGGCGCTCCGGGCACCGATCGCGAGTCTTCGCCGTCGCCGGTCACGATCTCCGTGACAGCGTCGATGACCTTCTTCACAGGAGCGGGCTTGTCCATGTCCTCAACTCTCAAGTGCTGCCGCGGGCAACTGCGGCGATGTGGCATGCGGAGACGGCGGGCCATCACAGTCGTGGCCATCCCGCGATCCCGAAGAACGGTGCTCGTGGCCTCCTGCCCCAGCGGGGCCGATGACACCTCCCGGCCGACCGCGATGGCCCGGCCGCGCCGATGCTCCGGTCCGATGGCGGCCGCGCACTCCTCAGGCTGCGGCAGGACAGGGGGGACCGCGATGTGACGCACCTGTTCGGCGGACATCCGGCCCGGGTGCCCGGAAGGCCGTGCGCCGTGTCGGCGGAGGACTCTGAGGATCCCGGTCGCAAGAAGGCCGAGCCCCCGCGAGCTCGCCATCACACAGCGCGCAGAGAGACGCCGGGCCGGTGCCGCCGTCACCGCGCCGACGGTGGGTTGCCCCCGGCCGGCCCGGGCAGCGACCTGCCCCACAGCGGGGCCAACCGCCTCACCGGCCCAGTTGATCACGACCAGCCGCCGGCAACCCCGACCCGTGTTCCTCCGCCGAACCCGGGAAGGCGCTTCAGGTGCCGTGGCCGTGGCGGGCGGCGAGCGCCCAGCCGCACGGCGCGGCACGATGAAACAGCCAGACCATTCCGCTTCCGTGACCGGCGCGGGGTCGCTGCACTCACCCACTCAGCGGCCCCGGTGACCGGCCGCACCGGAAGGAGCCGCGATGTCTCCCCACACATTGGTCGAGCCCCTGCACATCTACCTGAACGACCACCTGACCGGCGCGTTCGGCGGCGCCGCGCTCGCCGCCCGCATGGCCCGGACCCACCCGGGCAGCCACCACGCGGCGGACCTGCAGCGCCTGGCCCACGACATAGAGCAGGACCGCGACGACCTCGTCCGGATCATGAACCGACTCGGCGTGCCCGTCCGGCACTACCGGACATGGCTCGGCCTCGCCGGTGAACGCCTCAGCCGCCTCAAGCCCAACGGCACCGTCCTACGCCGTTCCCCGCTCAGCGACCTGATCGAACTGGAAACGCTGCGCGCCGGCGTCGAAGGAAAGACCGCGCTGTGGCGGGCGTTGCGTGCGATCGCCGACACCGATCCGCGCCTGGACCAGGTGGAGCTGGACCGCCTTGCCGAACGGGCTGCCGAGCAGGGCCGCATGCTGAACGGCTGGCATTACACAGTCAGCACTGCCGTCCTCAGGGACAGTACGGATCAGGCCGACACCGGCGGGCACAGCACCGCCCTGTGAGCGCCGCGGCACCACCGGATTACGCCTCCATCAAGCTCACAACCCGTGTGCTGAACGCGGGATTCGAGCCGAGCACGGGAAGCGTGAGCAACTCGTCCGACGACGCCCTGGCGGAGAACTTCCGGAGCGTGTTGAAAACCGACTGCGTGCGCCACTCCACCTTCGCGACGCCCACGGACGCCAGCCCCTACATCGACGGCTGGTACAACACCCACCGCCGCGCTACCGGGACTGGCCACCGCGGGTGACCTGGCGGACGTGGCGTCCCTGCTCGACGGGGTGCTCCGCGCCGGCTCCGGCGCAGAGCACCGGGCGGGCCGCGTACGGGCGGCGGCGCCGGTTGCCGGATGTCGTCGACCGGCTTGCCGGGCCGTCCTCGCCTGCCGGGCGGAACCGGGGACGCCAGGCCGGTCAGCGAGCGTCGGCTGCCGGCGAGGTCAAACGGGCCCGGATGCCGCCCAAGGTGGCGGTCAGCAGCCGGGAGACCTGCATCTGGGAGCAGCCGATCTGTTCGGCGATCTCCGACTGTGTGCAGTCGCCCCAGAACCGCAGCATCAGGATGGTCCGCTCCCGGGGCGTGAGGTCCTTGAGCAGTGGCCGCACCGACTCGCGGCACTCGACCAGGTCCAGTCGCGCATCGCGTTCGCCGAGCCGGTCCAGCAGGGCGCTGCCGGTCTCGTCCTCGCGGTCCTCGCGCAGCGCGTCCAGCGATCCGGCGCGGTAGGCCCGGCCCACCGCGAGGGCGGACGCGGCGTCGTCGACGTCCAGCCCCAGCTTCTCGGCGAGTTCCTGGGCGGTGGGCAGCCGACCGAGATCCTGCTCCATCCGTTCGGATGTGCGCGCGACCCGCAGGTACAGCTCCTGGAGGCTGCGCGGCACGCGCAGGGGCCAGGAGGCGTCGCGGTAGAACCTCTTGATCTCACCCGTGATGGTGGGAATCGCATAAGTCGCAAACTCGACGCCGCGCCGGTGGTCGTAGCCGTCCACGGCCTTGATCAGCCCGATCGTGCCGACCTGCAGGATGTCGTCCCTGTCGGCGGACCGGTTTCGGAACCTGGAGGCGACGAATCGCACAAGCGGCATGTTGAGCTCGATGATCGTGCCGCGGACGTAGCTGTAGGCGGCGGACTCGCGTTCCAGGCCGGCCAGTCGAGCGAACAGGGCGTCGCTCAAATCGCGGGCCTCGGTCTTGCCCATCACCCGCATCTCCTGGCGGGTCGGCCGACCGGAGTCGGGCGGCACGTCGCAGGGCGCGGAAGGCACAACGGAGGACAGCGTGGGCATAGGGGCGGACACGTGGGCATCTCCCTGGTTGATCCCCGCGCCCAGGAGCGCGGTTGCAGCAGGACGCTGACCGCGCGGCGCGCGAGGATTCGGCTGTGGGAGACCGTGGCGCCCGGCTTCTTCAGGCGGCGGCGTCCCGGCACGGTGATAGTGCCGTGAACCCGGCGCCACGACGGGCACCGGACCGGAGTCGGGCCGACAACCCGGACATTCCGTGTGTCATTCATTCCCGGTCAGAAGGGGCGCCAACCCTTCAGCAGCCTGGCGATCGGCGCCGCCGCCTCGGGGGCACGCGGGTACAGCCGAGCCGGAACAGTGCCTGGACAGCGGCCGAGCCGGGGTGGGCGGCGCCGCGGACGCATGGCCGCAGCGCACGCAGTGGCGGCCCGTGCAGGGATGACCGGAAGCCGCTGGAGCCGGCGGCGAAGCGGGGTATTTGCCTCCTCCCACCGACGGGCGCCCCGGCACGTGGCCGGGGAGCCGCGCGCGCCGTCGGGCAACCAGCGCGTATTCCCCGTCGGGGTTCCGGGGCCGTGCTCAGCCCGGGGAGATCCGGCCTCGCCAGGCACCGCTCGAACCGACGCGGTCCTCGATGTACCCCTTGAAGCGGTCAAGGTCGGCCTTGACTCGTCGGTCCACCATGCCGAGTGTGTCGGCCGCCGACTCGGCCAGGCCTTTCGGCTCGAACTGCATCGCCAGGCTGACCCGGGTGTGGTCGTCGTCGATCTTCCGGAAGGTCACCGTGCCCATCTGGTGGACATCCCCGCCGACGGTGCGCCAGGAGACCCGCTCGTCGGGCAGCTGGTCGACGATCTCGGTGTCGAACTCGCGCTGGACACCCGCAATGCTGGTCTTCCAGTGATTGTGCCGGTCGTCGAGCTGACGAACCTCCTCCACTCCGTCCATGAAGTTCGGGAACTCCTCGAACTGCGTCCACTGGTTGTACGCGGTGTGCAGCGGCACATCCACGTCGATCGACTCACGCACCATGCTCATGAGTGCTCCTCCTCGCGATCCCTCCGTCAGTGCTTGGCAGCGTCCTTGACCTTCTCACCGGCCTGCTTCAGGTCGCTCTTCACCTGGGTCGCCTTGCCCTCGACCTTCAGAGCCGGGTCGTCGATCGCCCGGCCGACGGACTCCATCGCCTTTCCCTTCGCCTTCTCGGTGACGTTCCTCACCTTGTTTACGTTGCCCATGGCAATCACTCCTCCGCTCTCGGTCCGACCGGTGCGGCCGGCGTCTCCGGGCGTCTGCTCGGACAGGAGCACCCGAAACCGTTCTGCCCGCACGGGCTTGTTCCCGCCTGGCGCGGGTAGCCGCAGGCCGCTGCGGTGAAAGCCGGCGGTGGAGCCGAATGCTGCACCCTCGAACGCGCCGCCACCTGACCGCCGCCGCGCCTCAAATCAAGGAGGAAGACCGTGATCACGACACCCGTAGCGCCCCGCTCGCCGACCCCGCGCGGCCCCCTGTCCGACGCCGTCAGGGCCGCGCTCACGTCGAGCCCGGGCACTACCGCCAGGCGGCTGGAGCCGGTGCCGATCCGCCAAGCCGACCCGTGGGGTGAGGATCTGCAGCTCGCCCTCTACGTCTGCTACGAGCTGCACTACCGCGGCTTCACGGGAGTCGACCCCGGTTGGGAGTGGAACCCCGAACTTCTGCGGCTGCGCGGGGAAATGGAACAGCACTTCCTCGCCGCCGTACGCGAGCAGGCCGGCGAGGTACCACCGCTGGACGAGCTGCTCGCCCGCCTGCTCACCGAACCGCGCACCGGCGACGGGCCCTCCCACTTCCTGCTCGCCGGTGGTGAGCGCTGGCAGGCCCGCGAGTACCTGGTACACCGCTCGCTGTACCACCTCAAGGAGGCCGACCCGCAGCTGTGGGCCGCACCGCGGCTCGGCGGCGCCGCCCAGACGGCGTTCCTGTCCATCGAGTACGACGAGTACGGCGCAGGACACCCGGAGCGCGCCCACTCACGGCTGTTCGCGGAGATGATGGCCGACTTCGGCCTGGACTCCACGTACGGCCGCTACGTAGACGCAGCGGCCGCCCCGGCGCTGGAGGTGGTGAACCTGATGTCACTGTTCGGCCTGCACCGGGCGCTGCGCGGCGCTCTGATCGGACAGTTCGCGACCGTGGAGATCACCTCCTCCCCCGGGTCGGCCCGCCTTGTCCGGGCCTTCGAGCGGTTGGGCGCGGGGCCCGCCGGACTCCGCTTCTACCGAGAGCACGTGGAGGCCGACGCGGTGCACGAGCAGTTGGTGCGGCACGGGGTGATCGGACCGCTGCTTGCGACGGAGCCCGCCTTGGCCGGTGATGTCGCCTTCGGCATCGCCGCGAGTTCGCTCGCCGAAGGCCGGCTGTCCGCCCATCTGACCGGGGAGTGGGCGGCCGGGCGCAGTTCACTGCGCGGCGGGCCGCTCGCCGAGCCCGACCTCGGCTGAGCCACCGGGCCGGTGCCGCCGGTGACTGGTGTCGCAGAACGGGTAGCGGCGGCTGCGGCGGCAGGTGCACAGGGCCACGACAGGACGGTCGGAGCGGACCAGGCTCCCGTCCGGGAGGACGATCTCGACCGGGCCCTCGATCAGCACCGGGCCGTGATCGGTCGGCAGGACTCGGCGCGCCGACAGCCGCGGTCGCGAGTCCTGGTACTCAGGCAGGTCGGGCACCGCGCACCACCGCCAATTCCTCCTCGCGGACACCCGGGGCGATCAGGCCGCGGCTCTCGAACCACTCCGCGCGAGCCGACATCACCGGACCGAAGTCTTGGCGCCGCCGGGCCACCACCTCGGCCTGCAGGCCCACCCGCTCCAAGGTGCGCACCGTCGCCCGGACGTCGGCCAGCGAGGACTGCACCAGGAGCAGCACCCCGCCGGGCGCCAGTAGATCCGGCACCTCACAGCAGATCCGGTCGAGCAGCAGCCTGCCGTCCGGCCCTGCGTCCCAGGCGCGGGCCACACCCCGCCGGGGGCGCTCGGCCTGGGCGGCGGGCACGTACGGCGGGTTGCTGACCACCAGGTCGAACAGCGTGTCGCGCACCGGCCCGGTCAGGTCCCCGCGACGCAGCCGGATCCGACGGAGACGAAGTCGTGCGTTCGCCCAAGCAGTGGCGAGCGCGAGCCAGGACACGTCCACGGCCGTCACCCGGGCGCCGAGGCGGGCGGCCGCCAGCGCGACGGCGCCGCTGCCGGTGCCGAGATCGAGACAGCGCGCCCCGCGAAGCGGCCCCTCGCGGGCGAGACTCTCCACCAGGAGGGCCGTGTCGCCCTGGGCCGGATACACGCCGGGTGGTCTGAGCAGCAACATACCGCGCGCCTGCCCCGGATCCGCCCAACCAATCGCCAGCAGCCTGCGACGGTCGGGCGGTACCGCTGATGAGGGGCCGGCCCGGGGATCCAATCCCCAGGGCCGACATCCACTTGCGCCGGCATCTCAGCGGACGCCTCGACGGCGCGGAACCACCCGCAGCGACAACAGCGCCCGGCCCGCGATCGCGCCCCCGTACACCGAGAAGCCCACCCCGATCAGCCACGACTGGACCACCAGGACCGTGCCGACCGGACCGTACGTGACCACGTTGGAGACGATCAGCGGCGCGAAGACCAGCCGCGAGAACGCCCGCAGGCCGACCAGCGCGACGACGGTCGCGCCGGCCCCCGGAAGCAGCCTGCGCCAGGGGACCCGCGCACCGAGTAGCAGCCGCTGCAGCCACCAGAACAGCAGCACCCCGCCGCACACGGTGGCAACCACCTGCAGGGCCGGCTGCGCAGCCGTGTGCTCCCAGGGAACCCGGCTCCACGCCGCGACCAGGATGTAGCCGATCAGCCCGACCAGGGCCGCCACCTGTCGCCACGCGCTGCGCCAGGCGCCGGGCGGCAGCTGCCAGATCCGCTCGTAGGCGTTCTGCACCGCGGTCATCAGGCTGACCCCGAACACGGCGAGGGCGGCAAGGCTGAGGCCGGTGGTGGTGCTGAGGACCTCGCGGCGCGAGGCGAAGAGCTGGCCCACAGCCGCCGAGGAGCGGCCGGACAGGCCCAGGCCGTCGGCGATCCAGTCGGCGATGCCGCTGCCGCGTGTCGGCGACGCAGCGGCGATCACCACGAGCAGCGGCACGAGGGTCACGAAGCACAGCGCCGCGAACGCCATCGCCCGGTGCAGCAACTCCACCTCACGCCCGCGGCGCCACGCCACCACGGCCACTCGCCGGGCATATCCGGTCATGGCACCGGGACGGCGTGCGGGCACTGCATCGAGGCGACCTCCAGGGGGATCGGCGAGCGGCTCGGCCACACCGGCGCTCACGTACACCCGGAGGCCGCCGGACTCGTCGGCATACACCGGCCGTCCATCCGGCCCGGTCGTGTGCGTGAAATGCACCACGACAACCCGCGGCGGCGCATGGGCGCCAGGAGTACCCGGGATCGTGACGGCGTATCGCTCGATGGGTGCCATGGCGGCCTCTGCACAGGCTTCCGCCCCCTTTCGGTTGTGCAGCGCGCCTGCCCCGCCCCAGCTGAGGCAAACGACCGACCGAGGTCGACGCCGCGGAGGGGAAGGCCACAGACGCCGCCTCGCTCTCCATGCTGTCGGCCGCGGGCCCCGGGTACCTTCGAACTCGACCCTTCCGTTCTTCTCGCTCGTAGGTCCGCGACGTCCCGTCCTGGCACCGCGCCAACCCGTTCGACGTGCGGGACACTTGATTGCAGTAGCCGCCTGGGCACCTCCTGCTTCCCCCGCGGAGGGCCGGCGCGGCCGGAGGAGGCGATGACGTGGCCACTCCCGACGACCCGGAGCAAACGGGCGAAGAGGCACGGAGCCGGTCCGCAGAGGAACGAGCCGTCGTGGCTCCAACCCCGGTAGCTGTCCGGGCCACGGCTGACGGCGACACGGCACAACCCGACGAAGAGACCCAGCGCCGGTCGGCAGAGGAAGGACGGATCGTGGCTCCTACTCCGGCGGACGTCCGCGCCGGAGCGGACGACGAGCATTCGGAACCGCCGCTGGGGGATTCCCAGGCACCATAAGGCTGTAGGAACGGGCTGAGCCCGTGCCGCTCCCGTTGGCGTCGCGCTGATTCCAGCCAGCCGCGTGCCCCCTGCTCTCTCGCTCGTGCGCCCCGGCCGCCAAAACCGTCTCCGTAGAGCTGGGGCTTGCCGGATGCTCACACGGGCAGGCGCACCGGCTCGCACGCCTGGAGGGTCAGCCTTGGCTGTAGACGACCGTACCGACTTGCTCGGACTGCCTTGATCGGGTGGTCGTCAGCGGCTCTTCCCGGGTCCCGGGCTTTCGTGGCGTTCGCGCGGCCGCGGATCGCAGGCGCCCGGATTCAGGTCAGCTGCAAGCCGATGATGCAGGTGTCGTCCTGCGGGTTGGGGGCCTTGAGTCGGCGCAGGATGTGGTCCAGGTGGCCCCGGAGGTTGGGCACCTTGTACTCTGCGGCCGCTGTGAGCAGGCGTTCGAGGCCGCGGTCGAGGCTCTCACCGCGCCGCTCGACGAGTCCGTCGGTGAACAGCAGCACCACGTCGTCGGGTTCCAGGTCCAATACGGTGCTGCGGTAGACGGCGCCGGGGTGGGCGCCGAGCAGCATGCCGGGCGGCTGGTCGAGGTAGCGGGCTGCGCCGTCGTGGACCAGCAGGGGTGGCAGGTGTCCGGCCCTGGCCCAGGTGAGGGTCCGGTGTTCGGGGTCGAGCCGGCCGCAGACGGCGGTGGCGATGAACTCGTTGCCGAGGTGGCAGAGCATCTCGTTGAGGCGCTGGAGCATCTGGTCCGGTTGGGCGCCGGTGAAGGCCATACCTCGTAGGGCGTCGCGCAGTTGCGCCATGCCGGCGGCCGCCCGCAGTCCGTGGCCGGAGACGTCGCCGACGGCGATGAGGACCGTGTCGTCCGGGAGGGTGAGGGCGTCGTACCAGTCGCCGCCGACCCGGCCGTCGCTCTCGGCCGGCAGATAGTGGGCCGCCACTTCGAGGTTGGACGGGGGCGGGCCGCCGGGCACATCCATGAGCGCGTGTTGGAGAGCCCGTACGGCGCGGTGCTCGACGGCTGTCTGGCGGACCTGCTCGGCGAGTTGGGCGCGGGTGTCGGTGAGCGCCCGTTCGGTGCGGCGCCAGGCGCTGATGTCCTGGACGACGCCGCGGACGGCGAGCAGTTCGCCGTCCCGTTGGCCGGGTACGGACTCCGCGATCGCTCGGACGGTACGGGTGACGCCGTCGCCGCGGACGATCCGGAATTCGAGCGTGGCGGAGGCGTGCCCGGCGAGCAGCCGCTCGGCCAGCAGGTGGACGGCGGCGCGGTCCGCCGGTGCGACGGCTGCCTCCGCCTCCGCCAGGCCAAGAGTGCCGAGCGTGGCCCGTTCGGGTCGGCCGAGCAGCCGGAAGACCTCCGGTGAGCAGTCCAGATGCCCGGCGGAGACGCCCCACTGCCAGGTGCCGATCCCGGCCAGCCGCTGGGCCTGGGCGAGCTGGTGTTCCCGGAGTTCCTGCTCGTCGTGGATGCGCCAGCTGACCAGGACGCCGTCGAGGAACGGGGTGGCGTGCAGCGTCATGGTCGAGCCGTGCACAGCGCCGCCGACGACCTCGACGTACTGCTCGGCCTCGCCCTGGTACGGCACACCGGTGGCGGCGACGTCGAGCAGGTGCTGGAAGGTGCCGGAGGAGACCATGCCGGGGTAGAGCTCGCTGAGCAGCCGGCCCGTGATGTCCTGGCCGGTGCGGCCGGCCAGGTCGATGGTGGCGGCGTTGGCGTGCTCCACGCGCAGATCGGTGACCTTCCCCTCGGTCTCGCGGACGGCGTTCAGGATCAGGACCGGATCGAGGAGGGCGTCGAGTACCGCCCGGAACCACGGCTCACCGGTCGGCAGTGGCGCTCCGGCCTCCTCCTTGCTCGGGTTGAGCACCCGCAGCAGCTGGGCGGCGCAGAGCCGGCCCAGCGCGGAGAGGTAGCGCTCCGCGGGACGGTCGGCGTGGAAGTCGCCGGGCCAGCCGAGTTTCATCGCACCGATCAGCCGCTCCCCGGTACGAAGCGGCAGGGCGCACACAGTCTCACCGGGAACCAGGTCCTCGCCCTTCAGGTCGGGGTAGCGCGCGGCGAACTCGGAGCGCCTGGCCCACACGATCGTTCCGCTGCGGACGGCATCTGTCATGGGCAGCGACATACTCGGCGGGATGCGCTGCCACTGGCTGAGCTGATGGGCGGGGACCCCGTGGCTGGCGACCAGCCTGAGCGCGCCGTCGGGCTCCAGAAGGGTGAGGGCGACCGCGCCGACACCGAGCGGGGCAAGCGCCGCCTCGGTGAGCAGGGCGGCGAGCTCGTCGGGTGCCTCGGCCGAACCAAGGGCCGAGGCGGCGAGGTGGTAGCGGGCCGCGAAGTCGCCCGCGACGGAGCGACCACCCGCCCGGGGCCCCGCAGCGGCCGGCGCGCGGCCGACCGGAGCCGGCTGCGGCAGCCCAGCGACCGGGCCGTCCTCGTCGGTGTCCGGCGGTGCCACCGTCGCGAGCAGGTCGGCGGCGATGTCGACGACTCTGCGGTTGCTGTCCTGGGAGAGCTGGACCAGGTGGCTGAAGGCCTCGTCCGTCGTGCACGAGAACCGTTCGATCAGGATGCCCTTGGCCTGTTCGATCACGGCGCGGGTCCGCATGGCACGGCGCTGGCCCTCCACCTCGCCGCGCAGGCGGTCGATCGTGGCCCGTAGCCGGGTGCTTTCGCCCTGCGGTTCCGACATCCACGCCCCCTAGAGGCGCCGAGAGTGAGGAGTTCTTCCAGCCTAGGCCGCGGGCGTGGGCGGCGCCGGGTGCGGACGACGACCTGCGCCGTTCAATGCGAGCGGTGCCCTTTCGCGAGCTCCGGGCGGGCCGGCGGTGCGGCGATCTCCGACCAGACTGTCTTGCCACTGGGGTCTGAGGCGCTGCCCCAGGCCCAGGACAGTAGTGCGACCACCCGTAGTCCGTATCCGCCGGGGGCGGTGGGGTCCTTAGTGCGCCGGAGTACGGGCAGCTCGGGGCTCGTGTCGGACACCTCCACGCGCAGCCCCGCCGGTGAGCGGCGCAGGCGCAGCTCGATCGGTCCCCCGGCGTGCATGGCGGCGTTGGTGACCAGCTCGCTGACGATCAGGAGGACGTCCTCGGCGACCGCCCGGCGCTCGCCCTCGGCGGCCGGGAGCCAGCCCCAGTCGAGCAAGGCCGCGCAGGTGAACTCGCGGGACTTGACGACCACACCGGGGACGTGGTCCAAAACCAATCGGCGGTGGTCCGAGGCAGACATCAGCGGTCAGCCGTCCTGGCCGTCGAGCGCGTCGGCCAGCGAAGGGTAGATCCGGAAGATGCTTCCCGCTCCTGTGATCTCGAACAGGCGGGAAACGATCGGGCTGAGGCCTGCCAGCAGCAGCGGCCGCCCGTCGCCCTCGGCGGAGCGGCGAACGCGTAGCAGCAGGTTCAGGCCGGTGGAGTCGCAGAAGGACAGACCGTCACAGTCGACCACCACCGGGCCCGGCGGGCCACGCAGGACGGCATCCAAGACCTCGTCCAGGGGCTCCGCCGTGTCGTTGTCCAGCTCCCCTTCCGGACGGACGATCACGCTCCGCCCCGAAGCGCGAACCACCACCGTGAGCCCGGCCTGGGCCCAGTCGGTGTCCATGGCTTCTTCTCCTCCCGGTGTCCCTCGTCCCACGGTTGGGGCGCTGCCCTTCACCCCCGGTGGTTTGGGACGACGGTCTCCACGATCTTGCCGGTGGCCGTGCGTGCGGCGTGCACCCGGTGACCGATGGTGGCTACCACGAACAGGCCGTGCCCGGACGGCCCCGGCCGTCCGGCCGGATGGAGCAGCTCCGAACTGGTGTCCTCGACCGCAATCTCGACGCCCTCGTCCACGACCACCATCGTCAGTCTGCACGGTCCCGGTGCATGCCGGCACGCATTACACACCAACTCGCTGACCACCAGAACCGCGTCCTGACGGGTCTGCGGGCTGAGCCGGACCCGGTCGAGGCCTGCCAGCTCGCCGAGAAAGCAACGTGCGGCACTTCGCGCTCGGCCTTCCGACCCGGGGGCTCCGTCCAGGTAGACGTCGAGCGAGGGCACGTAGCGCACGACGTCACCTCGACTCTCCTCAAGTTCGGTCCCACCTGGCTCCTACCCTGGGGCGGCCACCACAATCGGCACCCCGTGTCTGTGCGACCCGGCCGGCCGGGTCGCCACCGGGTCGCCTCACAGTGCACCTTTGCACGCAGCGAAAGCACAGTTAGGAGGCAGGTCGCCTGTTCTCGCGTCGGTGTCGGCCGAAATGGGTAGGCGCGTCCTACCCATTCCGATCACCGCGACAAAGCCGACGGGTGCAGCTGGACGGTAGAACACGGAGGGAGAGGACAGATGGGTGGGTTCGAATCGTTCGTCGCGTTGCTGGACACCCAGCCGGTCTACGTCGTCACCGCTGCAACCGACGCCGGGCAGCGCGCAGGCTGCCTGGTCGGCTTCGCAGGCCAGTGCTCCATCCGGCCTCCCCGGTTCACGGTGTGGCTCTCCAAGGTGAACCACACCTACGCCGTCGCGATGCACTCTCCTGTCCTCGTAGTCCATCTGCTGCCGCAGCGCCACGACCTCGCGGAGCTGTTCGGCGGACGCAGCGGTGACGCGGTCGACAAGTTCGCGGCCATCGGCTGGCAGCCCGGCCCGTCCGGAGTCCCGGTGCTCACCGACGCGTTGGCCTGGTTCGCGGGGCGGGTCCTCGACCGAGTCGACTGGGGTGATCACGTGGGATTCCTCCTGGACCCCTTCGTCACCAGGACCACGACAGGGCGCTGTCCGCTCCGCCTTGGCGATGTCACGGACATCGACGCCGGACATCCGGCCTGAACCCCCGGGACTCGCCGACCGCTCCGCGCGGTAAGCGTTCTGGTGTAAGTCCCTTGCGGTTATGGGATGCTGAGCTGGTCCGCGAAGAGGAGTGAGAACTGGTTCAGTGCCTCCTTCCAGTGTCCGACGACGTGGTTGATGTCGCGGGCCCCGGGCGTCTCTGCTCGCGGACGGCAAGATGGAGCCTCTTCAACGCGGCTTGCTCCGAAGGGGAATGGCCGCGGTTGCGGGTGGCCTTCCGGTTCGTGACCTATGCGATTCCCGCAAATCACGGGCGGGATCAAGCGGTTCTACCGCGACACCTCCTGGCCCCTGCGGGTGCCGCACAACCTCCAGGGGCTGTACCTGCGGGTCGCGCGCGCCTCCGAGCGGATGGAGCAGGACCTCGGCTGCGCTCAGCAGGCCGGCGGCCTGCCGGTGCGCCGCCGACCACGACTTGGTGCGAGATCAGCGTGCGAGCCGGCGGCCGGCCTTCGCGGCTTCGGACAGCCGGCGGTCCTCGTCGTGTCGCTGGCGGGTGTGGAGCACGCCCAGCGCGAAGGCGATGCCGGGTGGGACCTGGTCGGAGAGCTCGCGGATGGTTCTCTCGCCGACCACGCCGTCCTGGTGGGCACCGAGCGCCTTCTGGATGCTTTTCGCGCGCTTGGCCAGCCGACGGGCTTGCTTCCCTAGGAGCGGCTCGGTGCATTCCGCGGCGTAGCGGGCGCGTTTGGCGGCCTTCCGTGCCCGGTGCAGGGCAGCGTCGCGGTCCTGTCCCGGCGGCATGGCGAGCGCGGCACTCAGGCGCCGTCCGGTCCGCTTCCGTTGCCGGGTCAGGACCTTCCGGGCTTCCTTGCGGCCGTGCCGGGCGCGGACGCGCAGCGGTGGTTCGGCGGCCAGATCCTCCAACACGCCGAGCAGTGCGAAGTAGCGGGGCCGGCTCATCGCCTGCACGGCTGCGCGCCAGGCGGTCTGGTACCGGTCCCGGAAGACGGCCTCCAGCAGTCGGCAAGTCGCCCCCGGCCGGAGGTCGGGAGGCAGGTCGGCGGCGTCGGCGGTGAGCTGCTCACCCAGAACCTCGGCGTCTCGGGCGCGCCCGAGGATCCGGCCGAGTCGGCGTAGTTCGTCGTCGACGTGGTCCACCGCCCCTTTGCGGAGGAGCCGCCGGTGGGCGGCGAGCGCACTGCGCAGGCGTCGGACGTGGACCCGCATCTGATGCACCGCGTCGGGTTCGTTCAGTCGGACGGCGGCGTCCAGTGATTCCAGGGCGGCGACGTGGGTCCGAAGATAGGCGGTGAGGCAATCGCCAACGGAGTGTGGGGCGTTCGAAGCGGTCGGCAGAGCGGTGCGGGATCCGTCCGGAAGCTCTTCGAGCCGGTCGTGCAGGGCGCGGCCGAGTTTCGTCGCGCTGGCGGACGGCCGCAGGCCGTCCGCCAGCAGCCGCTCCTCGACCGCGTCGAGGAGCTCGGGCCCCGCATCCACCAGCTCCACCTCGGTCTCGATCCAGTCGACGCGTCCGAGCGTCGCGCCGACCGGGCCGACGAGCTCCGCGGACACCGTGTCCCGGTCGATCTCCGCGAGGGTCCCCCCGTGCTCGTCCAGCAGCATCGTGGGCTCCCGCCGCGTCCGCAGGTGCGCCACGGCACCGAGCCGGCCGCCGCGCGCGTGGACCGCTGCCCGGGCGGTCAGCTCCGCGGGCGGTCGGTCCCTGCCATCGGTGTCGGCAGGGAGGCGGGTCTCGGCACGGCCGCCGTCCGGCTCGGGAGTCTTGAGGTGCCACCCCGCGTCGTGGCCCCCGCTGCGTCGGCGCAGGGTCACGCCCCGGCGCAGCAGTCGGAGGTCCGGCGTGTCGAAGTAGACGGCGTCCAGCCGCACGGTGGCACCGGCGCGTACGAAGGCCACTCCGGACAGGCCGTCCGCAGTGATCGGCCTGCGCAGCGCGCCGTCGTACGAACGTTCGATCTCCAGATACCGTGTTGCCATACTGTCCGTCTGTCCGACATGGCACATCCGAATCACCAGCACCGGAGACAGGATTTCGCTTCGACAGTGTGCCGGGCGGTGCAGCAGGTCGACAGGGTGCAGGCCCTTCCCGTGACGACCGTCAACAGAGTCGTGGATCGAGGGCGCCGAACCTCCCCAGCGCGTGGAGAACCTGCGCACCTTGGCGGCACCTCTCCCTGCCGCGTCCTCGACCCCGCCGACCTCGCGGGAGAGTCGCCGTGACGCCGGAGTCGACGCTCCTGTCGCGTTGTTCCGCTACCGCCTCACGGCGCTCGTTCCGCGTCCGCCGCGCCGACCATCCGCGGCGGGAGAAACCCCAGGGCCCGGCGCCCGCAGTCGGTGCGCCGACAGCCGGTCGGATCCCGTGGTGTCCGGGCGGGTTTCGAAGCCGGCGAAGGCGACCGGGCCGCTGTTGTTGGCGGAGGCCCGGGAACGGGAGACGCGAATGGGAAGACCGCCCTGGATCCAGTGCGTCAGGGAGGCGGCGGCGTGGGCCGGGCGCAGCAGGCAAGAGGCGGCCACAGCGCGTGCAGCTGCTTCCCCCAGGAGGGCGGTCACCTCCTGGCGGCCGTCGGCGAGTCTGACAAGGAGGCGCTCGGGCCGTTCGGCGGGTCCGAGGAGGCCGACCAGCACGGCGGGTTCGGTGAGGCTCATGTCGGTGCATCCCCTCTCCGGTCAGGGACTGGCTCGATGGCGAACAGGGTGGTGGTCTCGGTGAGGTCGAGGATCCGGGAGAGGAAGCGGCCCGGGCGCAGCGACAGGGTCTTGCCGGTTTGCCGGGCCCGCTCGCGCACGCGCAGCAGGATGTTGAGGCCGGTGCTGTCGGTGAAGCTGACGCCCGTCATGTCGATGGTCAGGACACCTGGACTCGCGTCCAGGGCGTTGATCAGCGCCCGCCCGAGACGTGCGGCGCAGTCCTGGTCGATCTCGCCGCAGACAGCTGCGACCGGGTGCTGCGAGGTGCCCGCGAGCCGCACGCCGACGGACTTGTTCCCGGCGGCGATCACGTCGGGGGCGCGGTGTTGTCCCGGCTTCGCTGGCGCCGGTCCCCGAGAGGTGCGCCGCTGCCGTGTTGAGGACTCCCACCTGGACATGGCGAGCTCCTTGGCCACTGACGACTTTTACTGAAATCCTGCGTCGCCCCGTCCATGTACGTCAAGCAAAACCGGAGTCGAAATGCACCTTTTGTGATGCTGGAAGGGTGAGGCCTACGATGGGGTCATGGACCGGCACACGGCACCCCCGAGGACGAATTGGACGTTCCTCACCAACCACGCACGTGTCCTGGCGACCATCGCCCGCGACCCCGGAACGCGGCTGCGTGACATCGCCTCCCACTGCGATCTGACCGAGCGCGCCGCCCAGGCCATCGTCACGGACCTGGAGAAGGCCGGCTACCTCGCCCACACCCGCACCGGCCGCCGCAACAGATACGAGATCACCCCCGACACCCACCTGCGCCACCCCGCCGACGATCACCTCCACGTTGCGGCCCTTCTCGACCTCATGACCTCGGGGACGGAGCACTCGGACGCCACCCCGCACCAGCTCCGCGCCGGCTGACACAGGCCACGGGCCCGCAACCGACCACTCTCTCCGCCCGAGCCGCGCCTGGTGGGGACGGCCCACCCACGGGGTCGACGGCGACGCCGGCCGGTCCGCGTTCAGGCGGCCGGACACGGCAGGGCGGCAACACATGGCAGAGGCAGGCGGACGCACGGGGCCCACTCGCCGTGGATCGGCGCCCCACGGGTGCAGGCGGGGTACGCGACGTCGACGTAGCAGCCCGCCTCCCACGAGATGACGGTGGCATCCGGCCCGCCCGGGCGCCTCGCGCGCAACATAGGGCGCGGCCGGAAGCGTTCCGGAAGCGTTGGTGGTAGGGAGGGGGCATGACCCTCTCACACCCGGCCGATCGCAGCGACGGCCGGCGCGGCCAGTTCGAGCGGCTTGCCGAAGTCGCCTCCAATTTCACCAGCTCGCCGACGTTCTCGTTGTTCTGCGTGATGCTGGTGGCGGCCTTCATCGTGGTCCACGCGGCCGGTCTGTCCACGGAGTGGCAGATCCTGGTGGGGGACACGATGACGGCCATCACGCTCCTTCTGTTGGCGCTGCTCAAGAATGCTGAGCGTCGCGCCGAGCATGCCGTCCAGCGCAAGCTGGACGCGATCGCCGCCGCTCTTCTCGAAACGCACGAGGGGCACGAGGGCAAGGCGCAAACCGAGCTCAGGAAGGCGATCCGCATGGAGGAACGGTTCTGAGGATCGGCGACCCACGACCCGTCGGCGGGTCACGCCCACGCCAAGCGGATCGGAGGGTGCAGCCACCGCGTTGACGTTCAGACGGCCGGCAGGCGGATGGCAGCCGGATCACCGGGTATCCGCTCGATATGCTCACACTCGGTGTGGAGGAGGAGTACCTCCTGCTCGACCTCGACACGGGCCTTCCACGGGCCCGCGCGGAACAGGTGCGCCGAACGGCCGGCCTGCAGCCCGCCCTCGCCGAGGCCGAGATACAGCGTGAACTCCTGCAGGCCCAGCTGGAGGTCGCCACGCCCGTCTGCCGGGAGCTGGAGGAGGTCGGGGGACACCTCCTGCGGCTGCGCCACGCTCTGGGGGCTGCCGCCGTCACGGACGGCTGTCGTCTCGCCGCATCCGCCGCAGCCCCCTTCGCCGACCGCCTCACCGTCCCGATCACCGACACCGCCCGCTACCGCGCCATGCACACCGACGCGCCGCAACTGACCGACGAGCAACTGATCACCGGCATGCACGTCCACCTCGGTATCCCCGACCGCGCGACCGGCATCCTCTTGATGAACAGGCTGCGCCCCTGGCTGCCGGTGCTCGTGGCGCTGGCCGCCAACTCGCCCCTGTGGCAGGGCACCGACACCGGTTTCGCCAGCTGGCGCACCATCGTCTTCAGTCGCTGGCCCGTCAGCGGACCGCCCCCACGCTTCGAGAACGCGGCCGACTACGACCGACGCACCCGCGCGCTGGTGGCACGCCGGCTGATCCACGACCGGGGGCAGATCTACTGGCACATCAGGCTGTCCGACCACTACCCCACCGTCGAGGTCCGCGCCATGGACGTCCAGCTGCGTCCGGACGAGGCGGTGCTGCTCGCCGGCATCGTCCGCCTCCTGGCCGACCAGGCCATCAGCGACGAGCGGACGGGGCGCCCCGGACCCGCCGTCGAGCCGGAGGCCCTGGCCGCAGCCGTGTGGCACGGTGCGCGCCACGGCTCCACGAGCGAGGTGTTCGACCCCGTCCACGGCCGACTCGTCGCGGTCGGCGACGCAGCGGCCACCATGCTCGACTCCGTGGACCCGGCGCTCACCCGGAGTGGAGAGCGCAGACACATCGTCCCCGTACTCGAGCGGTTGCTGCGCGAGGGCAACGGCGCCACCCGTCAGCGCCGGGTCCTGCGAGAACACGGCCGGGAAGGCCTGATCGCCATGATCAGCGACCAGACCACCGGAACCTGACCACGCCCCGAACCCACGAGCCTGGTCGATGGCGGCTCGCCGCCGGTACGACCCCGGCATCTTCCGCGCCGACCCTGGCTACCGCGACACTGAGCTGCTGCATGCGTGCTCCGGTGCTGGTGAGGGCCTGCTGGAGGGCGGTGGTGACGTGGTGGATGTCGTCGTCGGTGAGGTGCTGGTGGAAGGGGAGCGGGTAGCGGAATCCCGCGCTGGTGACCTGGTAGGTGGTGGAGGCGGCCCGCTGGTCGGCACTCGCGGTGATGCTGCCACCGAAGGTGACGTGCCTGCGGGAATGCAGCTGTCGCATCGCCGTGGTGGCGCCGTGCACCGGCGGGATGTCGTGCTGCTCGGCGGAGCTGTCCACCGGGCCGCTGCTGAACAGCCAGACCGGGCGCCGGGCCAGGGCCTCGGCGTGGTCGTGTGCGCAGCGCAGGGCGTCGCGGTGCCAGTGGCCTGCGTAGAGCGAGCTGCCGGGAACGACCGCGTCGAAGTCCGACACGTTCCGTACTTCTTCCCCGGGGACGACGACGGCGTCGAACCCGTCCTGGTCCAAGGTCCGGCCGATCTCGTGGGCGATGCCGCCCGTGGCGCCGTGCTTGTTGCCGTAGGCCACCTGGATCTTCAACTTATTTCATGGTGCTCCTCCTGTGCGTGCCCGTCCCGGCCGCGCACAGGGCGTGGCCGACAACGCCAGCGTGGGCCGGCGACAGCATCCGGGCCAGGGCCGCTCGCCCCGGTGCCCGGACCGGTCGGCCCTCCCGCCCGGCCCGGACGCCTGCCTACGGTTCGTACAGGGCTCGGGAGCACCGGGCCGCCCCAACGACCACCGGGGAGGGAACATGGCACCGACCACCACGCTCCGGCCGACCGACCGCTCGGACGCCCCCGACCCGCGCGAGCCGATGGCGCTTCTGTTCCGGGATCTGCGCACGTCACCGGCGGGTCTGCCGGAGCGTGAGGCGGTCCGGCGCCAGGCCGTGTACGGTCCCAACACCCTCGCCCGGCGGGGCGGGCGCCGCTGGCCTCGCGAGCTCGCGCAGCAGTTCACGCACCCGCTCGCCCTGTTGCTGGCCGTCGCGGCCGTGCTCGCGGCCGTCAGTGGGGCCCCGGCACTGGCGGTGGCGATCGTGGCGGTGATCCTGCTCAACGCCGCGCTCGCCTTCGCCCAGGAGCAGCAGGCCGAGCGGGCGGTGGAGGCGCTGGCGGCGTTCCTGCCCGAGCAGGCCGCCGTGGTCCGCGACGGCGTCCGACGGGACGTGGCCGTCCAGGCGCTGGTCCCGGGGGATGTGCTGGTGGTCGAGGAGGGCGAGCGGATCTCCGCCGACGCCCGGTTGCTCGCAGGAGGCGTCGAGGTCGACCTGTCGGCGCTGACCGGCGAGTCGGTGCCGGTGTTCCGCTCGGCGGACCTGGTGGACATCGAGGGGTCGTTGTTGGACGCCCGTGACCTGCTGTTCTCCGGAACGGCGTGCACGGGTGGCGATGCCCGGGCGGTGGTGACCGCCACCGGCATGCACACCGAGCTCGGCCGGATCGCCGCGCTCAGCCAGCGCACCCGGCGCGAGGAGAGCCCGCTGGAGCACCAGGTCAAGCGGGCCGCCCGGCTGATCGCGGTGGTTGCCGTCGGCGTCGGACTGGCCTTCCTGCCGATCGGCCTCGCGGCGGGCCTCTCGCTCGCCGCCGCGGTGAGCTTCGCCATCGGCCTGCTGGTCGCCAACGTCCCGGAGGGTCTGCTGCCGACCATCACGTTGGCGCTGGCCTCCGGGGTCCGGGACCTGGCCCGGCGCGGGGCCGTGGTCAAACGGCTGTCCGCCGTCGAGACACTGGGTTCCACAACGGTCGTCTGCACCGACAAGACGGGCACGCTGACCGAGAACCGGATGCTGGTGACGACCGTCTGGACCCCGGGTGGCGAGACCGCCGTCGACGCGCTGCCGGACGTGCCGCCGCAGGTCCGGCTGGTCGCCGAGGCGGCGGCCGCCTGCACGACGGCGCATCCGGACGCGGGGCACGGCGACCCGACCGAGCTCGCGCTGCTCGCTCTGGCCGACCGGCTGGGCGTGCCGTGTCCGCCCGAACGGCGCGACCTAGACCGCCGGGCCGTGTTCCGCTTCGACCCGCGCATCAAGCTCATGACCACCGCCGACACCGGGGACGGCGCGGTCGTCCTGCACACCAAGGGTGCGCCGGAGGAGGTCCTCACCCACGCCACCCGCCTCCTCGACCACGGGGTGGAGCGGGCCCTGACGCCGGACGACCGGACCGAGGTGGCGCATGCCGTCGGTGTCCTGGCCGCCCGGGGACTGCGGGTGCTGGCGGTGGCCCGGCGGCGACTGCCGTCCGGCGAGCCGCCGCCCGCCGGCCGCGAGGAGGCCGAGCGGGACCTGTGTCTGACCGGCCTGGTCGGGATGGCGGACCCGGCCCGGCCCGAGGTCGCCGACGCGATCGCGCTCGCTCACCGGGCCGGCATCACCGTGCACGTCGTCACCGGTGACAACGGCCTCACCGCGGCCGCCATCGCCGAGCAGGTCGGCATCGGCCACCGCGGTTCCCGCATCGTCACCGGCACCGAGCTGGCCGCGATGAGCGAGCCGGAGCTGGACACACTGCTCGCCCGGGGCGAGGAGGTGATCTTCGCCCGTACCTCGCCCGAGGCCAAGCTGAGGATCGCGGACGCGCTGCGCGCCGAGGGCCACACCGTGGCGATGACCGGGGACGGCGTCAACGACGCCCCCGCCCTGCGGCGCGCCGACATCGGCGTCGCCATGGGCCGCTCCGGCACGGACGTCGCCCGCGAGTCGGCGACCATGGTGCTGACCGACGACAACTTCGCCACGATCGTCGCGGCGGTCGAGGCCGGCCGGCGGACGTACGACAACATCCGCAAGTTCATCGTCTACATCTTCGCCCACGCCGTCCCCGAGGTCGTCCCCTTCCTGGTGTTCGCTCTCGCGGGCGGTGCCATCCCGCTGCCGCTCACGGTGATGCAGATCCTCGCCGTCGACCTCGGCACCGACACCCTCCCGGCCCTCGCCCTCGGCCGCGAACGCGCCGAGCCCGGGCTGATGGACCGCCCCCCGCGCCCGCGCGGCGAGCGGGTGATCCAGCCCGGGATGCTGGCCCGGGCCTGGGGCTTCCTCGGACTGATCTCGGCCTGTCTGGTGATGTCCGGGTTCCTGCTCACCCTCACGCTGGGAGGCTGGCACCCCGGTGCCCCGACCGGCCCCGGCACCGCGCTGCACCTGACCTACGAGCAGGCCACCACGGTCACCTGGCTCGGCATCGTCGCCTGCCAGATCGGCACCGCCTTCGCCGCCCGCACCGACCGCGCCTCGCTGCGTTCCATCGGCGTCCTCAGCAATCGCCGGCTGCTCGGCGGCATCGGCTTCTCCCTCGCCTTCGCCGCCGCGATCGTCTACCTGCCACCCCTGCACCACGTGTTCGGGACGGCGGCACTCACCCCGGCCCAACTGGCCGTCGTGGTGCCGTTCCCGTTCGTCGTCTGGGGTGCGGACGAGCTGCGCCGGGCCCTGGTGCGGCACCACACGGCAGGACACGCCGCGCCGGCCGCCGTCGCGCCGGCGTCGGTGCGTCCCGCCACCGAGGCGTCCGGACACCATCCGCTCGCCGTCCTGCTGGCCCGCCACGGTTGGAGCGCACACCGACTCACGCACGCCCTCGGGATCAGTGAGCGAGCGGCCGATGAGATCGTCGCCCACGCCCGCCGGGTCGCCGCCGAGCACGGCCGCCGAACGCCGTGAGTCAGACCGCCACGCCTCATCGCCCGGCCGAGGGCGGGCCCCGCTCAGCCCTGCCGCCGTGCCGGGAGGATCAGCCCGCGCGCGCCCAGCCGTGCCGCCCCGAAGGCTGCCAGTCCGGCCGTCCCCGCCGCCCCGATGTCCGCCCAGGACAGCGGCACGGTCTGCAGGACGTCCTGGAGCAGCGGCAGGTACAGGGCGGCCACCGCCAGCCCCGCCGACGCCAGGACGGCCGCAGGTAGGAACGGGTTGGCCCGGGTGAACAGCCGCTCGCGCAGCCCGAGGACCACGCCGAGCTGCGCCGCCAGCAGGGCGAGGAACAACACGCTCTGCCAGGGCCGCCCGGCCGCCTCGGCCCACAGGGCGGCTGCCAGGCTCACGGCGGTGACCGTCGCGCCCAGCGCGAGGACGCCCTCCCAGAGGCCGGCGCCGAGCACGTGCTCGTGGGGGGATCGGGGCGGTCGCCGCATCGCCTGGGCGGAGACCGGTTCGGCGCCGACCGCGACGCCGGTCAGGCCGTGGGTGAGCAGGTTGATCCACAGGATCTGGCCGGCGCGCAGCGGCAGCGCGAGACCGAACAGCGGGCCCAGGAGCATGACCAGGATCTCCGCGGCTCCGCCGGACATGGCGTACAGCAGGAAGCGGCGGATGTTGTCGTAGACCCGGCGCCCCTCCTCCACGGCCGAGACCAGCGTGGCGAGTTCGTCGTCGGCGAGCACCAGGTCAGCGGCCTGGCGGGCCACCTCGGTGCCGCGTCGGCCCATCGCCACGCCGATGTCCGCCTGCTGGAGTGCCGGGCCGTCGTTGACGCCGTCGCCGGTCATCGCGGTGACGGCGCCGGCCGCGCGCCAGGCCTCGACGATGTCGAGCTTCTGCTGCGGATCCGTGCGGGCGAAGACGCGCACGGCGGTGAGGTCGGGGACCAGGCTCGCGGCGAGGTCGCGGCCGGTGGCGACCTCGCCGCCGACCGGGCCCGTACCGGGCTGGAGGAGACCGACCCGCTCGGCGATCGCGCGGGCGGTGGCCGGGTGGTCACCGGTGATCAGGATCGGGGTGATTCCGGCGCGCCGACACGCGGCGACAGTGGTCTCGGCCGCAGGTTTGGGCGGGTCGCTGAGCGCCGCGAGCCCGAGCAGCTGCAGCCCCGACTCGACCGCGCCGCCCGGGCGGTCCCGCAGACCCGACGCCACGGCGAGGACCCGGTAACCGTCGGCGGCGAGCCGCGCCGCGTGCTCCGCCACCCGGGCCAGCGCATCGGCGTCGTCGTCCACCAGGGCGGGATCGAGAACGGCCTCGGGAGCGCCCTTCAAGCAGATCTCCAACCGCCCTGCAGGCGTCCGGTGCACCGTCGTCATCCGCTTGCGGAGGCTGTCGAACGGCAGCTCGTCCACCCGCGGGGACAGCTCTGCGAGCACGGCGGGGTCGTGGCCCGCCTTGGTCGCCGCCACCAGGAGGGCCGCCTCGGTCGGGTCTCCCAGCGCCGTCCACTGCCCGTCCTCGCCGGGCTGCGGCGGCCGCAGCGAGGCGTCGTTGCACAGCGCCGCCACCCGCAGCAGTGCCCGAGCCCTGTCTCGCCCCTCCGGAGGCTCCACCAGGACCTCGCCCTGCGGGCGGTAACCGGTGCCGGTCACCGTGGCCTCCCACCCGGGTGCCCACAGCCGCTCGACCACCATCCGGCCCTCGGTGAGTGTGCCGGTCTTGTCGGTCGCGAGCACGGTGACCGAACCGAGCGTCTCGACGGCCGCGAGCCGGCGCACGATGGCGTGGCGGGCGGCCATCCGGCGGGCTCCGATCGCCAGCGCGAGTGTCACCACCGCGGGCAGTGACTCCGGCACGGCCGCCACGGCGAGACTGATCGCGGTGACCGCCATCGCCTCGGGTGCCTGGCCGCGCGCCAGCCCGAGGACGAAGACCACCAGACAGAGGGCGGCCGTGACCAGCGCCAGCACCCGTCCGAGCCCGGCGAGCCGCTGTTGCAACGGGGTGGCCCGGGGACGCGGGTGGAGCGAGGCGGCGATCCGGCCCAGCGCGCTGTCGGTGCCGGTGGCGGTGACGGTCGCCACCGCCCGGCCGCGTGCCACCACCGTGCCGGCACTGAGCCCGGCAGCAGCGGCCACGTCCTTGTCCACGGGTACGGATTCGCCGGTGAGCATCGACTCGTCGACCAGCAGCGCGGAGGCTTCGGTGAGGTCTGCGTCCGCGGGGACGATGTCTCCTTCGGCGAGCAGCAGAATGTCCCCCGGCACCACGACGGCGGCCGCCACCTCGCGCTCCCGGCCGTCCCGCAGTACCCGGGCGGCAGGAGCGGAGAGCGCGGAGAGGGCCGCCACCGCGTTGTCCGCGCGGACCTCCTGGGTGACGCCCACGGTGGTGTTCACCACGACCACGAGGCCGATCACGATCGCATCGGCGTGGTCGCCGGTCGCCACGGTCAGCACCACGGCGGCGAGCAGCACCAGGATCAGGGGGTCGCGCAGCTGTGCGACGACTCTGGACCACAGTGGCGGGCTCGGCGCCGCCCCGACCGTGTTCGGCCCGTGTTCCGTCAGGAGCCGGGCCGCCTGCTCCTCGGTCAGCCCGGCCGGTCGGCTGACCGTCCGTGTCACGTGGTGTCTCGGGCGACCGGCTCAAGGCCACCCTGGTCGAGCCGGAACGGCGGGTAGGAGTCGGTCATCAGGGCCGCGTATGCGGCCACCCGGAGCGCCCAGCGGTTCAGACCGACGAGGAGGTCGAAAATGCCCGGCGGGTAGCGCGTGGTGACGGCCAATGCCACCCCCGCGAACAGTGCCAGCAGAGCGATCAGCCCGCCGCCGCCCCACCCCTCGTGGAAGCTGCCCACGAAGACCCCGACGACCAGGTACTGCGGCAGTGCCAGGAGCCACCACTTCACGAGCACCAGACCGCGGGAGAGTTCCCCGGGGTAGGTGACGTCCAGCGTCGCCGGGTAGTCGGGCTCCGCGCCAAGGCTGAACGGCGGATAGCGGTCGGTCCCGAGCCCGCCGTAGGCGTAGTAGGACACCCGCCACGACCAGCGCAGCACACCCAGATTGAAGCCGAAGATCCCGCGCGGGTAGCGGCCGGTGAACAGTATCGCGAAGAACGCGACCACGGTCAGCAGGACGAAGGCCACCCACAGGAAGCACAGGACGATCCAGTGCGGGATGACCAGGATCCACTTGACCAGCCAGAGCCAGCGCGATAGCGGAAGGTCCAGTCGGGCCTCCACCCGGACGGGCGACGACGTGTTGGTGACAGCCACGGCAATCTCCTCCGGAGCGACACACCGGATGGCGGTCCCTCACCCCGGCCGACGGCAGGGGCGGATCCGGTGCGGCATGTTCTCGGACACCCTCATGGTCTCTCCGGATGGACGGCCCGGCAGGGCGGTCGGCCCCGGACGCCTCGGCCGAGGCCCGAGCGGCGGAGTGCGTCACGTCGTGGTGGGGCGGAGAGTTGAAACGACCATGAGCGGTGCCGTACAAGCCTGCGGCCGGCCGTCGGCCCGCTCGGGAAGCGAGGTACGCGATGGAGAGGGTCGTCCCGGCGTCACGCCGGATCGTGGTCGGGGTCGACGGGTCGCCCTCCTCCCGACAGGCGTTGCGCTGGGCGGTCGGGCAGGCACGGCTGACCGGCGGCGCCGTGGAGGCGGTGCTCTGTTGGCTGCTCCCGGCGATGTACAGGCGCGCCCCGGCGTCGGTGGATCGTGAGCTCCGCCATGCCGCCGAGAGAGTGCTGGCCCAAGCGGTGACCGAGGCGGTCGGCGACGACAGGCCGGTCGAGATCCGGGAGACGGCCGTACTCGGCAATGCCTCCGAGGTCCTGGTGGAGAGGTCGCACGGGGCCGAGCTGCTCGTGGTGGGCAGCCGTGGTCACGGCGGCTTCGCCGGTGCCCTGCTCGGCTCGGTCGGCCAGCACTGCGTGCAGCACGGCTCGTGCCCCGTCGTCGTGGTCCGCGGCGATCATGGCTGACGACCACGCACGGGGGACGTACGGCAGGCGCTGTGGGGCCGGTGGGCCCACGCCGGCGGCTCGGCCGGCGAAGCATGATGGAAGCTGCGGCACGGCCGGCCCCCGCCCGGACCGGTCACGGACATCCCGCGGCGGCCCGCGTCGGCCGCCGGAAGCGCGTACCGGTCCGACCGGCCCAAGGAGCAGTCCACGATGACCGAGCAACCCCTCGCCCCGGAGCAGTTGCGGTTTCTCGCTGCCGCGGCCGGCGCCGCGCCGTCCCTGCACAACAGCCAGCCCTGGAGCTTCCGCCCCACGCCCGATGCGCTCGGCATGCGGGTGTACGCCGACTTGGACCGTGCCGTGCCGATCACCGACCCGGACGGCCGGGCCCTGCACATCTCGGTCGGCGCGGCCCTGTTCAACCTGCGTGTCGCCGGCCTCCGGCTCGGACGCGATCCGGAGGTCCGGCTCCTCCCCGACGAGGCCGAGCCGCGCCTGGTCGCGACAGTCCGCCTCGCCCGCCCCTCACCGGCACCGCTGCCCTTCGGCAGGGAGCTCTTCGAGGCCATCGGGCAGCGCCATTCCAGCCGTCAGCCGTTCGCCAACCGGGACGTCCCCGAGGTGGTACTCGGCGAACTCATCGCGGCGGCCCTCGACGAAGGCGCGGTGCTGTCCCCGCTGGAGGAGGCGGGAGTACGGCGGGTGCTGGCCCTGACCCACGACGCCGAGCGGCGCACCGGAACCGACCTGGCACGGATGGCCGAGACCCGCACGTGGCTCCGGCTGGAGAAGCCGGCGGCGGACGGCATCCCGGCGGCCGCGCTGGGCCCGCAGGACCACGACGCCCACGTGCCCATGCGGAGCTTCACCGGCCGGACACCATCCACCACGGCGTCCCAGCGCTTCGAGGCACTGCCCCAGCTCGCCACGCTCACCACGCACGGCGACCGGCCGGCGGACTGGCTGCGCGCGGGCCAGGCGATGGAGCGGGTGTGGCTGCTGGCGACGGCCCACGGCGTGCGCATCTCGGTCCTGCACCAGGCCGTCGAGTGGCCCGACACCCGCTGGGGCCTGCGCGACCCGGGCGAAGGCCCCGGCCACGTCCAGCTCGTCCTGCGACTCGGCTACGGTCCGCCCGGCGCTGCCACCCCACGCCGCCCGGTCGACGAGATCCTCGACCTCACCGGCCACGCGGACGCGACCGGGCACGGGGAGTCGTGATGCCGACGCACCGTACTGCCGGGGAGGTGATGTCCGGCGCCGACCACCGGATCCCGCAGAATCGAGCCGCCCCGCCTCGTACCGATCATGGTGCGCCGGTGCCGGGCGGTGGACGGCGACGTGTCGGTCACCGGCGGGCGGCCCGCTCGTCGTCCGCCCGGAACGCCGGGCAGTGATCTCGTCAACCGCATACGGCCACAGGGAAGGTTCGCCATGGGATCCGCGCAGGAAACCGCCCCCACCATCGTCGTCGGCGTCGACGGCTCGCCCAGTTCGTCGGCGGCACTGCGCTGGGCACTCGAACTCGCCCGGCTGGACGGCTCCACGGTGGCTGCCGTGATCGCCTGGGACTACCCGCCGTTGAGCGGCTGGGGTCTGTCGATCCCCGGTCCCGAGATCGAGGAGGCAGCCCGTCTCGCCCTGGCGGACGCGGTGAAGCGCGAGGTCGACTCGACAGGCTCCCCGGTGCCGATCCGGCAGCGCACCGAGTACGGCCACCCGGCCGACGTGTTGCTGCAGACGGCTCGCGGGGCCCGGCTCCTGGTCGTCGGCAGCAGGGGCTTCGGAGGCTTCAAGGGCACCGTGCTCGGTTCCGTGAGCCGGCACTGTGTGGAGCACGCCCCCTGCCCCGTGGTCGTCGTTCGCGGCGCCTCCTGAGCCGGCCCGGCTCCCCGAGGCTGGAACCGGCGGAGAGCGGGAGCCATCAGGGGGGTGTACCCCCCGGCAGATCCCGGCGGCGGGGTGCGAGCAGCATGCAGCACCACACCGTCCACGGGCCCGAGCGCGGCGCCGTCCGAACACTGGCGTCGCAGCCGCTTCAGTCGCACGCCGGGGCGCGCTCGACGGTGAGGTCGAGGAAGTGGGCCGAGCACGAGATGCACGGGTCGTGGTTGCGGATCGCCCGTTCGCACAGAGCGGTCAGTTCGGCGTCGGTGGCGTCGCCGTCTCCCAGGCGCTCCTGCACGATGCGGCGAAGGTCCGCCTCGATCGCGCCCTGGTTCTGCGCGGTCGGCGGGACCAGGACGGCGTCGGTGACGGTCCCTTCGCCGTTGATGGCATAACGGTGGTAGAGGAGCCCTCTCGGTGCCTCGGTGGCGCCGTGACCGATGGCGGCTCGCGGTGTCACCTCGGCGTGGGGATGCGGTGGAGGCTCGTACGCGTCGATGATGCGCAGCGCCTCGTCGACCGCGTGGAGCACCTCGACCGCCCGGACGATGATGCTCCGGAAGGGGTTGCGGCAGACCACGCCCTGGCGTGGGTCGCCGAGTCCGGCGTCCTGGGCGGCCTGGAGGGCGAGCGGGGAGAGCCAGCGGCCGCTGATCGCGTAGCGGGCGAGCGAGCCGGTGAGATGACGGCGGCCGTCCAGCAGCGAGTGGAGCGCGGTGGAGTGCGGCACCTGGCTCTCCACGACGTGGTCTCCGAAGTCGTGGACCGCGAAGGTGCGGGTGGGTAGCGCGCGGTCGGAGTCGGCGGGCAGTCCGGCGGCCTGCGGGGCGGGCATAACGGTCGGGGTGCCCGACTCGATGGCGTAGCTGCCGGGTTCGGCCAGGGCGAGCAGGTCGTGGTCGCAGCCGGCGTCGGGGAAGTCGAAGCCCGCCACCCAGCGCACCGTCTGTTGTGCGTCGTCCCGGGCGCGCCGCAACCGCTCGGCCAGTGGCCGTAGTTCGGCCGCGGTCGGAGTGCGATGGAAGCCGCCGAGGCGGACGTTGACCGGGTGGATCGCCCGGCCGCCGAGGAGTTCCATGATCGCGTTGCCGGCCTGCTTGAGCCGCAGGCCGCGTTCGACGTCGATGCGGTGGGTGCGGGCCAGGTCGATGGCGCTGTCGCAGCCGAGGAAGTCGGGTGCGTGGAGGAGGTGGATGTGCAGCGTCTGGCTCTCGATCCACTCCCCGCAGTAGAGCAGCCGGCGCAGCGCGGCCAACTGGCCGTAGACGGTGACGCCGCAGGCGTCCTCCACGGCCCGGCAGGCGCTCATCTGGTAGGCGACCGGGCAGATCCCGCAGACCCGGGAGGTGATGTCGGGCGGCTCGGTGTAGGAGCGTCCGCGCAGGAACGCCTCGAAGAACCGCGGGGGTTCGTAGATCTCCAGCCGGGCGTCGGTGACCTCGCCGTCGTCCAGGCCGAGGTGCAGCGCGGTCTCGCCCTCCACACGGGCGAGCGATCCGACGTGGAGCGTCCTGGAGCCGCGGTGCGTCACCGTCCGAGTTCCTTCCGGGAGGCCGCGTCGAACTCCGGGGACGCGGTGTTGAACGTGCGCAGCACCCGCACCACGTCGAGGGTGTCCATGCCGTCGCGACGCAGCAGGGGAACGAAGGAGGGGAGGTTCGTGGAGTTCGAGGGGCCGAAGCAGCCGTAGCAACCTCGGTGGTACGCGGGGCAGATCGCGCCGCAGCCGGCGTGGGTGACCGGACCGAGGCAGGGAGTGCCGTGGGCCACCGTGACACAGACCGTGCCGCGCTGCTTGCACTCGAAGCAGACGCTGTGCGCGGGGACGTCCGGTTTGCGGCCGGCCAGGTAGGCGGTGACGACCTCGATGAGCTGGCGCCGGTCGATGGGGCAGCCGCGCAGTTCGAAGTCGACGGGGACGTGGGCGCTGATCGGTGTGGAGGTGGCGAGCGTGTCGATGTAGTCCGGCCGCGCGTAGACGACGGCCTGGAACTCGGCCACGTCCGCGTAGTTGCGCAGCGCCTGGACGCCGCCGGCGGTGGCGCAGGCGCCGATGGTCACCAGGCGCCGCGAGACCGCGCGGACGTGCTGGATCCGCTCGGCGTCCTTCGGGGTGGTGACCGAGCCCTCGACGAGCGAGAGGTCGTACGGGCCCGGCGCGCTCGCGCTGGAGGCTTCCAGGAAGTGGGAGATCTCCACCCGGTCGGCGATCGCGAGAAGCTCGTCCTCGCAGTCCAGGAGGGTGAGTTGGCAGCCGTCACAGGAGGCGAACTTCCACACGGCGAGCGTCGGGTGCCGGTTGGCGGTGCTCGGCATGTCACAACTCCCTTACCATGAGCAGGGGTTGGGCGCGGGTCCAGGTGACGACCGGCCCGTCGCGGCAGAGCAGGAGCGGGCCCAGCTGGCAGTGCCCGCAGTGGCCCGTCCCGCAGTGCATGGTGCGTTCCAGCGAGACCCTGATCCGGTCCGGGTCGACACCGCGGTGCACCAGGTCACGGGCGGTGGCCCGGATCATCGGCTCCGGGCCGCAGACGAACGCCGCCGCCTCCTGCGGGTCGAAGGCGCAACGGTCGAGCAGGGTCGTGACGACGCCGACCTCGCCCTGCCACCGCACGTCGGGGCGGTCGACGGTGACCACCGCCCTCCGGGCCGTCTGCCACCCGCGCACTTCCTCCGTGTAGAGCAGGTCACCGGGCGTACGCGCGCCGATCAGGACGTTCAGCCGCCCGTACCGCCCGGGCTCGGTGAGCGCGGCGCGCACCAGCGGGCGCAGCGGCGCGAGACCGATGCCTCCGGCGACCACCAGGATGTCGGGCCCGGTGGCGGCGGGCAGCTCCCAACCGGTGCCGAACGGGCCGCGTACACCGACCGTCGCACCGGGCCGCAGGCCGTGCAGCGCGCCGGAGATCGCGCCGACCGCACGGACGGTGTGGGTCAGCCGGTGTCCGTCCAAGCCGCTGACCGAGAGCGGGATGTCCCCGGCACCGAAGGCGTACACCATGGCGAACTGCCCCGGGGTGAACGGCTGGAGGGGCACGTCGGCGGGCTCAAGGACGATCGTGGCGGTGTCGGACGTCTCGGCCTCGCGTTCGACCACCCGGTACGGGAGCGGGGTCGTCATCGCGCCCGACCGTCACCGGGGAGCCCGTAGAGGTCGAGCAGGCGGGTGCGGGTGGCCTTCAGCCGCCGGGCGATCACCTGGGCGACGCGGTTCGTCACCGCCAGGCCGAACGCCGGGTCCTCCTCGCACGCGGCGCGGACGCGCTCCGCGTCGAACTCGGACGCCAGCACCGTCCCACGGGTCCGCGCGCCGAGGTGCCAACGGTACGGTTCGAACAGCCAGGACCAGCCGAGCAGATCGCCCTCGCCGAGCGTCTCCACCACGGCTTCGCGTCGGCCCGGGACGTGGATGTCGAGCGCGACGAGCCCGGTACGGATGACCCAGAACCGGTCGGCGACGCCGTCCTCCTCGAAGATGCGGGTGCCGCCGGGGAAGGCGATCTCGTAGGAGAAGCCCAGCAGGCGGTCGCGGTGACCGGGCGGCAGAGCACCGAGGAATCCGTGGCGGGCGACGGTCATGGCGATCCCTCGTCCTGGCCGCCGCCGCGTTCACGGTGCAGCGCGTGGGCCTCCTCGGTGATGTCGATGCCGACCGGGCACCACACGATGCAGCGCCCGCAGCCGACGCAGCCCGAGCTGCCGAACTGGTCGTACCAGGTGCCGAGTTTGTGGGTCGCCCACTGCCGGTACCGACTGCGCGGGGTGTCGCGGACGGGGCCTGCCTGAAGGTGCGAGAAGTCCAGGTCGAAGCAGGACTCCCAGCGCCGCCACCGCTCGGCGTGGTCGCCTGTCAGGTCGGTGACGTCCTCGGCGGTGGTGCAGAAGCAGGTCGGGCAGACCATCGTGCAGTTGCCGCACGTCAGGCAACGTGCCGCGACGTCGTCCCAGCGCTCCGCCGTCAGGGTCTCGCGCATCAGGACCTGCAGGTCGACCGGCGGCATGCTGCGGCCCATCCGGTCGGCCGCCCCGGCGACCCGCTCGGAGGCGGCCGACCTGGTCGCGGCGTCGGCGGGGCGGCTCGGCAGCTCCGCCAGGACCGACTCCCCCTCCTCGCTCCCGGCCCGCAACAGAAAGCGGTGGCCGTCGGCGTCGAGCACCTCGGTGAGCGCCAGGTCGTAGCCGGGCCCGACGGCCGGCCCGCTGCCCATGGACACGCAGAAGCACGTCGCCCCCGGCTCGGTGCACTCCACCGCCACCAGGAACGCCCGTTCGCGGCGCCCGCGGTAGGCCGGGTCGGTGTACATCCCGCCGGTCAGCACCCGGTCCTGGATCGCGATGGCCCGCAGATCGCACGGACGGACGCCGAGGAAGGCGTACGAGGGCGGCGGTGTCCGCTCTTCCGTCATCACCAGCTCACCGTCGGCGTGCCGGTCGGCCGTCCACTGCCGCTCGCGCGGCGGGTGCAGGAACGTCTTCCAGGACTGCGGGCCGGCACTGTGGGCGAACACGGCGCCGTCCTCGCGGGCGCGCAGCCGGTACGTCCCGGCCTCCAGCTCGACCCCCCAACCGTACGGGAGCTCGTCACCGCCCGAGAGCTCGGCCAGGACGATCGCCCCGTCGCGGACCGTCGGCCCCACGACCGTGCGTCCGCGCCCGGCGAGGACCACGATCAGCGCGCTCAGTCCGTCCCGGTCGATCACCACCACGCCGTCCGCCACGTCAACCTCCGCGCACCGATCACACCGCCCCGGCCAGGAGCTGTCCCGGCCAGTATGGGCGCGGGCCTGCGGCCGGGCGTCCTGGCGTGGTCCAGGTGGCGGCCTCCGATCCCCGTACGGCCCCCACCTGGCCGCGGTGCGACTCACGGCTGCGGCGTACGGGAAGGGCGAAGTGCATGAACGTCGCAACACGGATCGCCGTCATCGGCGTCGGGAACGAGTACCGCCACGACGACGGCGTGGGCTGGGCCGTCGTGGCGTGGCTGGCAGAACGTGCCGAGCAGCACCCCCTGCCGGGCGGGACCGTGCTGCGGGTGTGCGACGGTGACCCCGCCCGGCTGATCACCCTGTGGGAGGGCGCCGAGCTCGCCATCGTGGTGGATGCCGCCCATGCACACCCCGGACGCCCGGGCCGGGTCCACCGCCTGTCACTTGAGAGTGACCGGCTGATGCCGACGGGCGGCGCGACGAGCTCCCACGGGCTCGGCCTCGGCGAGGCCGTCGAGCTCGCCCGAGAGCTCGACAGGCTCCCTCCGCGACTCGTCGTCTACGCGGTCGAGGGGGCCGACGGCAGCCTCGGTACCGGGCTGTCGGCTGCGGTGGCGGCCACCGTGGCGCCTCTCGCCGAGCGCATCGTGGCGGACATCGCGTCGCACCGGGCATCGGCGTCCGCGACCCGGTCCGGTGTCGCCGGCCCTTGAGATCCAGTCGGAAGGCAGATGCCGGCCGAATGGCCGCGACACGGCCGGCATCCGCCCGGTCAAGCGCCGTGCGAAGGCACAGCCCGGCAGCCCGGCGGCGAAGACCCGCCGATCGGCACGGCGCCGCGCAGCTTCGGTGACAGGGAGAGCTCGATCGCGATGCGGCGGGGCCACCGGTCCCGTGCCGACGGGGTCTACATGCCGCCGGCCATGGTCGGCGACCCGCCGTTGCCGATCCGGCGGCCGGTGATCTCGTCCGGGCGGACACGGACCCACAGGGGGCGGTTGCCGCCGGCCCACGGGGTGGTTCCAGGCAACTTCAGCAGGTGTTGAACGATTTCAGGGTCGTCGACGTGCTCGGCCGTACCGAGGATGAGGACGCTCCAGCCCTGGCTCAGGTGGTCGTCGATCCGGTCGACCTGGAACGACACCGAGGCCCCGTCACCCGGGTCGGCGGCGCCTGATGCGGCTGTGCGGAAGACGATGGTCTCGGCGTCCACGGTGTAGTTGACCGGGAAGACCGCCGGGCCCGGTTGGACGGGCAGGGCGATCCGGCCCACGCCGTGGGTGCCGATCTTGTCCCAGCACTCGGGCTCGGTGAGGTGGAGCAGCAGCGGGCGGGCTCCGGCCTCGGGTCGTCCGGGCGGGGTGTCGGCACGCCCTTCGACCAGCTCCGGGTAGGTGAGCTGCAGGGCGGCGGCGATCCGCAGGAAACCGCCCGGGTCGAAGGCCGGACCGGCCTGCATCAGGTGCTCCAGGTACCGGGGGGCCATGGCCGCGCGGTGGGCCAGCATCCGGTCGGTCAGGCCGAGCTGATCGCGGCGCTCGGTGATCCGGCGCGCGACATCCGCGGGATCGACGCGGCGAGTGGTCTCGATGTCGCGGTTCTGGTTCACGATGGCTCCTTGGTTCACCCGGTGCCCGTCGCGCCCGGGGGCGCGGCCCTGCCGATGCCGCTCCGGAGGTGGCCGCCGATGTCCCGCCTTCCCTCTCAGAGTCCTCCGCGGGGCCGTCGGCCGCCATGCGCCGGGTGGGCCGCCGGAGGGCCCTGGGCCCGGGTCGCCCACGCAAGGCACGGCGTGCCGACACCGTCGCGTCTGGTCTGACAGTGGTACCCGGCGAGTCTCGGATCCCGGAGGAGCCGGTGGGCAGCGAATCGGAGAGTCCGGCCGAGAAGCGCGGCGGCGGCGAGTTCGACGCCAAGGACGAGTCCGTGCTTGCCACCTTGGCCGTGGCGGCCGGGGTGGCGATCGACAACGCCCGCCTGTACACGCAGGCCAGGCTGCGCGATCGCTGGGCTGACGGCCAACGCGGAGATCACCCGCAGCCTGCTGTCCGGTGCCTCGGAACAGCAGGTCCTCAACCTGCTGGTCACCCGGGCGGCCGAGATCGCCGGTGCCGACCTCGCGGTGGTGGCACTGCCACTGCCGGGAACGGAGGAACGGGAGGTGCGAATCGCCGTCGGCCTGCGCGCCCGAGCGGGTCGAGGTCGTCGAACGGGCCGCGCGGACGCTCGGCTTCACCCCCGGCCTGCGGATGACCGGCCTGCTCGACGTCACCGTGCCGCCGGCGATCGCGGACGACGCGCAGGAGATGTACTGCTTCTGGCTGGCGAAGGCGATCTCGGCGACACCGTCCCGCTCGTACGCGGGCATACCGTAGGCCACAGCCTCGGTGAAGCCCGTCAGCTCCTGGCGGCACAGTTGCCGCAGCTCGGCCAGTGCGTCCCGACGCTCATCGGGCACCTCGGCCAGGTAGCCGTCCACATCCTTCGCTGCACCTCGCACCACGCCAGGAGGCTATGTCGCATTCCAAGGACGACGAACCCTCCCTAGGCCTCGGGATCGAGGACATCGGCGGTCGGCAACCGGGGGGTCGGCGTTCCCTCCGGGCCGTAGCCGAGGCGTATCAGCATCTGCACGTGCCCCGGCCGCTGGTGCGGCTCACGGGCGGCCCAGCGCAGCTCCGGCCACTCCACCACCTGGTGCAGGAGCGAGGCCCGCACCTCGTGGACGGTGGCCGCCAGCAGGACGTGCTCCAGGCCGAGCCCGGTGCGCAGCCAGTCCTCGGGGCGGTCGCCGTCCGTGGTGAGCACCGCGATGACCGGCTCGTGCTCGAAGGTGGCAGGCTGCTGGTGCTCGACGGGGCGGAGGGCGGCGAAGTCCCGCATGGGGAGCCGGCCGTCCCGGTCCTGCGGTCCCAGGGCGTGGGCCGGGATTCCGTACGGCGGCACGTCCCCGCTGCGGATCCAGTTGCGGCTCTCGGTCCGCTGGGCGGGGTCGGTGGTGTTGCGGCGCTCGGCCTCGGCGGTGAGTTCGAGCAGCCGGGCCGTCTCGTCCCGGCCCGGCAGGCGGAGGACCGTCTCCTCCGCCCGGGCCGCCATGACCAGCTGGTCCAGGACGTCCGCCGGAACGGGTTGGCCGGTGAACGGGGTGCGGATGGAGTGGCGGCGCCAGATCGCGTCGTACAGGGCCTCGGTGCCGGGGAGCCGGACCGGGGACGTCTCGTCGAGACGGACGGTGGCGAACAGGTCCGGGTCGGCGGGATCGGGCAGCAGCCGCACGTCCGGTGCCCAGCCGATGTGCCGGGCGGCGACCCGCAGGTTGAGCACTGCGGCGCCGACGGAGACGTGCATCGCCCGTCCCTGGGGGTCGGCGGCCGGTACGGCACGCTCCCGTACGGCCCGTACCTCCAGAACCGAGGTCTCGGGCTGGAGCCGGAAGTGCCAGGGCTGGCTGTTGTGGATCGAGGGTGCGGCCACCGCGGCGGAGACCAGATTCTCCAGCGCGGCGGCGTCAAGGGCGAGGGTGGCCATGATGACTCCCGGACGTCAGCCTGCGGCCGGAGGGCCGGCAGAGCGGAGGGCGTCCACCCGGTGGCGGTTCTCGTCGGCGTCGATCTCCCCACGGGCGAAGCGCTCGGCGAGCAGCTGCTCGGGCGAGGGGCGCTCGGGTTGCGGGACGGGGTAGGCACCCGGTGCGTGCTGCGGGGTGTGCACCAGGTGACGGATGAGGAGAACGATCGCCACGACGACCAGCCCCCAGAACAGCAGCATGCCGACGGTCATGAGGCCGAAGCCCCAGCCGTTCATACCGTGGTCGTTCCAGTACATCATCGCGGGCTCCTCAACCGGGCGGGGTGGGGCTGCTACCTCACCCCCACCGTGCTGCCGGAGCCGGCGGCCGCGCATGGGCCGACCGGCCCACCGGCAGGGGCCGGTCGGGCTCAGTGCGACCGCTCGGGCCGGTGCTCGGTGTCGGCGTGGGCCGCGAGCACGGCCGGCTGGAGGCGCCGCTCCACGCCCGCCTCGGCCAGGAGCCGCGGGACCTGGTTCTTGACGGTCTTCTCGGCGATGCCGGAGCTCCTGGGCGATCTGCCGGTTGGCCAGGTCACAGGGACGGCGACTGGTCGTCGTCGCTCGGCACGGGGAGCACCGCGGCCCGCTCGGCAGGCTCGGTTCGACCTGCCAGGCGGTCGTCCGGCACGCCCGCGGCCCGGTGGCCCTCGTCCCGGGCTGATCCCCCGCGCCGCCCCGTGCGGTGGGTGAGGGTCAACCGGCGGCAGGAGGCGTGGTGTCGTCGGTGTCCCAGCCGAGCCGGTCGCTGAGTCCGGTGAGCCCGTCGATGCGGGCGACCTGCAGGCAGATCGCGGCGGCGTCGCTGCGGGTGCGGGTGCGGCCGTGCAGCACGACATGACCGCGTTCGCAGGTGACCCTGGCGGAGGCGGGGGCGATGCCGGAGCCGGGGGTGAGCACGATGGCGAGTGCTTCGGTCCGGACGGCCTCGTCGTCGCGGCGCAGGGCGTCCAGCAGGTCGTGCGGTGAGACCAGGCCGACCAGCCGGCCGCCACCGTCGACCACCGGCAGGTGGTGCAGGGATTCGCGGCGCAGCAGGGCCACCGTCTCGGTGACGCTCTGCTCGTCGGTCACGGTGACCGCCGGCGCGGTCATGAGGTCCTGTGCGTGGAGTTCGCCCCGGACGGCTCGCCCGGCGTGTTCGTCGGCGTAGGCGGCGAGCAGGTCGGAGGCGGCGACGACACCTACGACCGTGCCGTCGGCCGTGACGACGGGCAGTATGCCGCGCCGGGAGGCGGTGATGGCGGCGACCACGGTGGCGAAGTCGGTGCCGGGGGTGACGGCGATACCGGGTCGGCTCATGCAGGCGCGCACCCGGGTGCGGCCGGACACCGGCGAGGTGTCCGGGTGAGCGGTGGTCAGGGCAGGCGTACCGTCGAGGATGCTGTGGTTCATGGTGCTCATGCCTCCTGGGCGGCGGCCGGTCGGCGCAGTCGGCGCAGGTAGGGGTCGAACGAGGGCCGGGGTTCCAGCCTGACCCGGGCATCGACGCAGACGGCTCCGCCGGGGCGGGCGATCAGGGGGTTGAGGTCCGCCTCAACCAGTTGGGGAAGGTCGGCGGCGAGCCGGGAGAGCCTGGCGAGCACATCGCGGACCGCCGCGAGGTCGGCCGGGGACGCCCCCTGGTGGCCCAACAGCAAGGGTGCGCCGTGGAGTTCAGTGGCCATGGCGGTGAGGTCGTGCTCGGTGAGCGGGGCGAGGCGGGCGGCTCGGTCGGCGAGGACGTCGGCAGCGGTGCCGCCCATGCCGAGGACGACGAGCGGACCGAAGACGCGGTCCTGGACCACGCCCGCGAGCAGTTCGACCCCGGGTGCGAAGACCCGGTGCACGGCCCGGTTGCCGGCCAGCGTGTCGGCCTCGAAGACGCGGGCGTCCCGGCCGCGCGCCGCATGGACCAGGTGCTCCAACAGCAGGGTCGCGACTCCCCGGCGGTGCCACTCGTCGGCCACCGCCAGCGCCAGCTCGGCGCAGGCCGGGTCGTCCACGACCTCACAGTCGGCCTCCCCGACCAGCTCCGGTCCTGCCCAGGCGCCGAGCGCGAGCAGCCCGGGCCGGACCGGACCGCACAGCCGCTCCGCGGCCAGCTCCGGCGCCCGCCGGCTGGCGCCGAAGAAGCGCAGCCGCCGGCTCTCCTCCGACATCCGGTTCGCGTGCAGGTCGAGAACGGCCGCCCGGTCCGACGGGGCGATCGGGCGGATCTCGACCGTCGTGCCGTCGGCGATCAGCGCCTCGGCGGTCGGCGGCAGGTCCGGGACAGCTGACATGGCACGGCTCCTCGACCTCGGCCCCGGCGGTCAGGACAACTCCAGCGTCCGCCCGTCCTCCGTCCCCCGGAAGGGCCCACCGGCCCACCATCCGGCCGCACGCAGGCGGACCTCCCGATACCCCGCACCTCCCGCCGACCCTGGCCGTCGAGTCCGTACTCATGCCCACGACAGAGTCGGCCCGGGGCCCGTCGACGGCCCGCACCTGCCACGGGGCCCACCGGACCACCCGCCCAGACCGCCGGGCGCCTGCCGGACCGGTCCGATCGGCCCTACCGACAGGGACGCCCGGCCCCGGTTCGGTCCCCTCGGGACGTGATGTCATGAGAGTCGGGCGCGTCGCGGGCCGGTCGAAGCCCCGGAGCCCGTCGCCCCGGGCCAGTCCGTCGTGGCCCCCGGGACGTAGGGAGCAACAGATGAGAGCCTCAACAGGAGACCGGATCATCGTCGAGAGCACCCGCCCCGGTGCGGTACGGCGGGACGGCGAGATCGTCGGCTTGCACCACGAGGACGGCAGCCCCCCTTACGACGTGCGCTGGTCGGACAACGACAGGATCACCGAGTACTTCCCCGGCCCCGACGCCCGGATCCATCACTACCGACATCAGGACACCTACCGGGAGCCGGCGCCCAATGCACTCCCGGATAACGAGACCTGACGCGATGTCGAATGCAAGACCGGTGATGGCAGGAGACGAGCGGACGTCACCAGGGCCCACGCTCACCCGGGCCCGGGCCCGGGCCGGCTTCGAGGCCGACCTGCCCGAACTCCCGCCCGCCGCACGGCGGATCGAAGTCCCGGCGCCCCCGGCCGCGGTCGTCTCCGAGCGACTGCTCCGGCATACCGCCGATGTGCGGCGCCGCATCGAGGAACGTCTGCGTGCCGCAGCCGGGCGGTCCTGCCGTACCCGGAGGACCGACCTGGCCTCGCCCCACGGTGACAGCGGGTGATGGTGCCATGCGGATTCTCGTCGGCTACGCCAGCGAGCACGGTTCCACTCGGGGTATCGCCGAGCGCATCGCTGCCGGGCTGAGCCGTCACGGCCATCACGTCGTGGTCGCTTCCCTCGTACCGCTCGGCCCCTCTCGCGGGCCCGAGGCCACGGAACTGGAGGACCTCGACGCGGCCGTCCTCGGAAGCGCGGTCCACGACGGGCGGTGGCTTTCCGCCGCCCTCGAATTCACCCGGCGAAACGCCGACGCGCTCGCCGGCCTCCCCGTCTGGCTCTTCAGCGTGAGCCTGCTCGGTGAACGGGGCAGCGCGTTCCACCCCTTCGTCGCCAAGCGGCTGCGAGCGCTTCGCGCGGCGCACCGCTCCCCGCAGCCGGACGGCCTCCGGAGCGACGCCGACCTTCAGGACCACCACGACTTCTCAGGGGCGGTGGAGTCGGAACACTGGCCGTTCCCCGGGCGCGTGGCATTCAGGCTCATGGGCGGACGCTACGGCGACCACCGGGACTGGGCGGACATCGATCGGTGGACCGAATCCATCGCCCGGAGGCTGGCGTCCGGTCCGTAGCGGCGGGCACCCGTCAGTTGGGCAGCCGCCGTCCGGAGGGTGTGCGCAGGTCGAGCCGCGGAGGGGCGAGCCCGACCCGGCCGGACAGGGCCGACCGGCCCTCCCGCCGGTACCCCGGCCCCCCTAGCGTGGAAGCAGGGCCGGATGCGGCCATCCGGTCGCCCAATCCGTGGAGGAGATATGACATCCCCGACTTCCGCCGGCGGGCGCCAGCCGATCGTCCTCGGCGTCGATGCGGTCACCACGGGGCGGATGACCGACGCCTGGGCGGCCGACGAGGCCGACCGCCGAGGGCTGCCACTACGCCTGGTGCACGCGGTCCCGACCCCTGCCCACGAGCTCCACGCCTACGGCGAGGGCCGCTACCACAAGGCGCTGCGCGAACGCGGCGACGAGGCCCTGGACCGGGCCGCCTCAGCGGCGCGCGAACGGCACCCCGCTCTGACCGTGACCACGGCCGTCGCCGAGGACGTCCCCGCCCTGGTGTTGTGCCGGGAGTCGGCCCACGCCGCGCTTGTCGTCCTCGGCTCGCGCGGGCTCAGCCGGGCCGAGGAGGTGCTGAGCACCTACTCCGTGACCGTCCCGGTCGGTGCCCAGGCCCACTGCCCGGTCGTGGTCGTCCGCGAGCCCGAGCACATCACCCAGGACCCGCCGTACGTGGTCGTGGGGGTCGACGGCAGTCCCTCCTCGGTCGCCGCCCTCGACTTCGCCTTCGACGCCGCAGCACGGCGGAGTGCGGCCCTCCGGGCACTCTGGGTGTGGCAGTCCCAACTGATCAGCCGTCTCGACGAGGCGACGGCCGTCCGGACGTTGCAGCGACTGCTCCACGAGACCACGGCCGGCCGCCACCACCTCCACCCCGACGTCTCGCTGACGCACGAGGTGATCCGCGGCCACCCCGTCGAGGAACTGGCCAAGGCCTCCGAGCACGCGCTCGCAGTGGTCGTGGGACGCCGCGGTGACGGTGGTTTCACCGGGATGCGGCTCGGCTCCGTCCCCCACGGCCTGCTCCACCGCGCCCACTGCCCGGTCGTCATCGTGCCCACTCCCCCGCAAGGCCGGCACTGATGCCAGGCCGGATCGACGTCAGGGCCGGCCGTAGCCACCGCCACCGGGGGTCTCGATCACCAGGACGTCACCCGATTCCACGGTGACGAAGTCGCAGCCGGCCAGGTGGTGGACCGAGCCGTCGACGCGTTCGACGCGGTTGGCGCCGAGGGCGCCCGGCCGACCCCCCGCGAGGCCGTACGGAGGGACACGGCGGTGGCTGGAGAGGAGGCTGATCGTCATCGGCTCGCGGAACCTGATCCGCCGGACGGCGCCGTCGCCGCCATGCCAGCGTCCATGGCCTCCGCTGCCCGCCCGCACGGAGAACTCCTCCAGCAGGACCGGCAGTCGCCACTCCAGGACCTCGGGGTCGGTGAGCCGGGAGTTCGTCATGTGGGTCTGCACCACGGAGGCACCGTGGAAGCCGTCGCCCGCGCCTGAGCCTGAACCGAGTGTTTCGTAGTACTGGTGATCCCGGTTGCCGAAGCTGACGTTGTTCATCGTCCCCGAGCCCTCCGCCTGGACTCCGAGCGCCGCGTAGAGGGCACCGACGAGCGCCTGCGAAGTCTCGACGTTCCCGGCGACCACGGCGGCCGGGTGGCGTGGGGCAAGCATCGACCCGGGCGGGACGATGATCCGCAGCGGCCGCAGGCAGCCGTCGTTGAGCGGGATGTCCTCGGCCACCAGGGTGCGGAAAACGTACAGCACCGCCGCGGTGGCCACCGACGCGGGCGCGTTGAGATTGCTGTCGAGCTGGTCCGCGGTGCCGGTGAAGTCGATGACGGCCGAACGGTCCCGGTGGTCGACGGTGACGCGTACGGCGATCACCGACCCGGCGTCGGTCTCGTACCGGTGGGCGCCGTCGTCAAGCCGTCCGATCACCCGGCGGACGGCCTCCTCCGCGTTGTCCTGGACGTGCCCCATGTACGCCTGCACCACGTCCAGCCCGAAGTGGCCGATCATCGCGCCGATCTCCTCGACTCCCTTGCGATTGGCGGCGATCTGGGCCCGGAGGTCGGCCAGGTTGGTCTCCGGGTTGCGCGAGGGGTACGCCGCCTCGCACAGCAGCTTCCGGGTCTCCGCCTCCCGCAGCCGCCCGCCCTCGACCAGCAGCCAGTTGTCGAACAGCACGCCCTCCTCCTCGATCCGGCGGCTGTTGGCCGGCATCGAGCCGGGTGTGAGCCCACCGATCTCGGCGTGATGCCCGCGGGAGGCTACGTGGAACAGGATCCGCTCTCCGGCCGCGTCGAAGACCGGGGTGACCACCGTGATGTCGGGAAGGTGGGTGCCACCGTGGTAGGGGTCGTTGACGGCATAGGTGTCGCCGGGCCTCATCGAGCCGCCTCGCCGCCGGATCACCTCCTGGACGGTGGTGCCCATCGAGCCGAGGTGGACCGGGATGTGCGGGGCGTTGGCGACGAGGTTGCCGCCCGGGTCGAACAGGGCGCAGGAGAAGTCGAGCCGCTCCTTGATGTTGACCGACTGCGCGGTGGACTCCAGCCGCGCTCCCATCTGTTCGGCGATCGACATGAAAAGGTTGTTGAAGACCTCCAGTAGCACCGGGTCCGCCTCGGTACCGACGGTCTCGGCCCCGGGCGCGGCGGACCGCTCCAGCAGCAGATGGCCTGCCTCGCCGACCGTCATCCGCCAGCCGTCGTCGACCACGGTGGTGGCACCGGACTCGGCCACGATCGCGGGACCGGTCACCGTACGCCCCGGAGGAAGCAGTTGACGCCGGTGCAGGCCGACCCTCCGCCATGTCCCTCCGGTGTACAGGTCGACCTCCCCGGGCACGTCGGGCTCTCCGCCGGAAGCCGCTCCGAGAACGCCGATGTCGGGCGGAAAGGTCAGACCGGTCGCCTCCACCGACAATGCCTCGACAATCACTTGACGGTCCATCAGAAATGAGTACAACGCACGGTGGGTGGCCTCGAAGGCGGCGGCCATGACCGCCGGCTCCGCCAGGTCGACCGGAATCGCGGTGTCCGTGCCGTCGTAGCGCAGCCGGGCCCGCCGGACCGTCCGGACGCGATCCGCCGGGACGTCCTCGGCCAGCAGCTCGGCCCGGGCGGTCGCGGTGAGCGCTTCGGCCACCGCCCCGATCCTGCCCATCGACGCCTGTTCCAGAGGGAGTTCGACGGACTGCTCGCGCATCACGGTGGTGTCGGCCAGGCCGATGCCGAGCGCGGAGAGCAGTCCGGCCGCCGGCGGCACCAGAACGGTGCGGATGCCCAGGGCGTCGGCGACCGCGCAGGCGTGCTGGCCGCCCGCACCGCCGAAGGTGGTGAGCGCGTACCGGGTGACGTCGTGCCCCCGCTGGACCGAGATCCGCTTCACGGCGTTGGCGATGTTGTCCACGGCGATCCGCAGGAAGCCCTCGGCGACCTGTTCGGGTGTCCGGTCGTCGCCCGTCCGGGCGGAGATGTCGACGGCGAGGGCGCGGAACGCCTCCCGGACCGCCTCCCGGTCCAGCGGCAGGTCGCCACCGGGCCCGAAGACCGTGGGAAAGCAGCCGGGTTGGATCCGACCGAGGACGAGGTTGGCGTCCGTCACCGTCAGCGGTCCGCCGGCCCGGTAGGACAGCGGGCCGGGGTCGGCGCCGGCCGAATCCGGGCCGACCCGGTAGCGGGCGCCGTCGAAGTGCAGCACCGATCCACCACCCGCGGCGACCGTGTGGATCGCCAGCATCGGCGCCCTCAACCGCACCCCGGCCACCTGGGTGCTGACCACCCGCTCGTAGGCACCCGCGTAGTGCGAGACGTCCGTCGAGGTGCCGCCCATGTCGAAGCCGATCACCCGGTCGTGGCCTGCCAGTTCGGACATTCGGGCCATTCCGACGATACCGCCGGCCGGGCCGGAGAGGATCGCGTCCTTTCCCCGGAAGTGACCGGCCTCGGCCAGTCCCCCGTTGGACTGCATGAACATCAGCCGTACCCCGCGCAGTTCATCCGCCACCTCGTCGACGTAGCGGCGCAGCACCGGTGTCAGGTAGGCGTCCACGACCGTGGTGTCACCCCGCGGCACCACCCGCATCAGCGGGCTGACCTCGCTGGACAGCGACACCTGCGGGAAGCCGATGCGGTGGGCGAGTTCACCGATCAGGCGCTCGTGCGCCGGGTGGAGGTGGCTGTGCAGAAGCGTCACCGCGACCGAGCGGATCCCGCGGTCGTACGCCGTCCGCAACCGGGCGCCGAGCGCGTCGAGCTCGGGCGGGCGCAGCACCGTGCCGTCGGCGGTGATCCGCTCGTCCGCCTCGATCACCTCGTCGTACAGCGGCTCGGGGAGGACGATCCGGCGGGCGAAGATGTGCGGGCGGTCCTGGTAGCCGATCCGCAGGACGTCACCGAAACCGCGGGTGACGACCAGTGCGGTCCGCTCGCCGGTGCGCTCCAGCAAGGCGTTGGTGGCAACGGTGGTACCCATCCGGACGGCCTCGATGCCGACATCGGTGAGGGGCTCTCCCGGGGCGAGCCCCATGAGGTGCCGGATACCGGCGACGGCGGCGTCACGGTAGCGACGGCGGTCCACCGAGAGCAGCTTGTGGGTGACCAGACGGCCGTCCGGGCGCAGGCCGACGACATCGGTGAACGTCCCCCCTCGGTCAACCCAGAACTGCCAACCATGACGGGCCACGGCCACCTCCGCGCGGAGTCGGGCAACGGCTCCCGTTCGAGTATCCGGGGTGATCGGGGAGCCTCGCAAAGGCTGATACTGGGAGGGCGCAGAGCATTTCCATGACGGACTGCGAGGTCGGCGATGGCGGCCGTGACGTTGAGCGTGCTCCGCGAGCGGCATCAGGGAGAAACACGGGTGGCGCTCGTACCGGAAGGCGTGCGTGACATCGGCGTCCTCGGGCTGAGCGTCCTGGTCGAGGGCGGCGCAGGAGCCGTCGCGGGCTTCACCGGCGCTGTGTACCGGGCAGCCGGGGCGCGCGTCGTCTCCAGAGCCGAGGTGACCTCGGCGGACATCGTGGTCGCGGTCCGGCGGCCCACGGTCGACACACTCGGGCCAATGCGCCGCGGGCAGATCCTCATCGGCCTGCTGCGACCGATGCACGCCCCCTTCGTGGTCCGCCGGTGGGCCGACGAGGGGGCGACCCTGATCAGTCTCGACCAGCTGTCGGCCACGGCCGGCCCCCCGAGCCCCTTGGACGCGGCGGCGGGCCAGGCGGAGTTCGCCGGGGCCGAGGCCGTCCGCCTGGCCGCCGACCGGCTCGGCCGGGAACCGGCCGGCGTCCTGGTTCTGGGGGGTGGCCCTGACGCTCGGCGGGCGGTCGAGACGGCGCGGTTGCTCGGTGCCGAGGTGCAGGTCCGCCGAACGGGTGAGCGAGCAGCGGCGGCGGACCTGCCGTCCTTCGACATCGTGATCAGCACGGTCGAGCCCTCTGGCAACATTCCGGCGCCGCTGCTGCTCGACGACGACGCCCTCCGCGGGCTCCGCCCGGGGTCAGTGGTGGTGGACCTGGCCTGCGGGCCCTACGGGCGCACCGTCGCCGGAGCCGAGCCCGGCATCGAGCAGGTGCTCGCCGACGGCGTCACCGTGGTCGGCGCCGGCGACCTCGCCGCCCATGTCCCGGCGGCCGCCTCCGTCGCCTTCTCCCGCTCCGTCGCCGCACTGCTGGCCCGCCTCGTCCACGACGGACGACCGGTCGTCGACCTGACCGAACCGGCCCTGGCCGAGCTGGTCATCGCCCACGACGGCACCGTCCGGCATGCCGGCGTCCTGCGCAGCCTCGCGGCGACGACCGCCGTGGCGGGCCTGCCGTAGGCGCGGGCGGCTACGGCGACTCGGCGAACAGCGCCGCGAACCGGGCCGCCGACAGCGCATGGTGCGCACAGCGCGCGAAGCACGCCGCCAGCAGCACTGCATCCAGCACGTCCGTCGGGTCGGTCGCCCCTTCGCGGATGATCCGCTCGTACAGCAGCCGTTGGCGCTGGGCGGCAGCATTGGGACCGTCATGGAGGTCGGCCACGGTCGCCGCGGACGGCTCCCGCAGCGCCGCCGCAGCCAGCGTCACCATGCCGAGCACCAGGTCGGCGAGCCCTCCCAGCGGGGTGCGGAGCTCCTCGGGGAACGGGCCCCTGACGCGCCGCGCCGAGGCGATCTCCCCGATCTGCCGGGCCTGGTCGGCCAGGTGCCGCAGGTCTCCGCCGATGTGGATCTCGGCCACGACGTCTCGGAGGCCCTGCGGCCTTGTGCCCTCGACCGCGAGAACGACCGTGAGGTCGTCCTCCAGGTCTTCGAACAGCGGCCGCACCGCTCGCTCGGCCGCCTCCAGTTCCCGGCTGACCTCGACGGCCGGCGAGCCGAGCACCGCCTCCGTCACCCGCCGCAGCGCCTCCGCGACCAGGTCCGCCTGGCCGGCCAGCCGCTCGCCGGTGCGCGCGTAGGTATGGGCCATCCTCCGTCTCCCGTTCCGAGCCCGGCGACCGGTTTCGCGCCACTCGTACTGGCGCCGCCCCGGGCACATGGAGGCCGCCGCTCGGGCGTCCTGCGGCGTGCTGTGGTTCCAGCCTGCACCGTCCGGAGCCGGGCGGCGCGTCGGGTCTGCGGCCCGTGCACCGTTCAACGCCGAGCCGAGCGGTCCGTCCCCGGGCTGCGGCTCCCGCGCGGCGCTCCGGGCGGTCTCGCCCAGGCGCGGGCTGAGTCCCGACGCCACCGACTGAGCGGCCGGGCAGGCGCTGCACCGACGGCTCCCGCTGGAACTCCTTCAGGCCTGCCCCTGGCCCAAGACCGATGTACTCGGCACGGCCGAACGCCCTCACCTGGAGCCAACAGCGGCTGGGCGCCAAGGAGGCGGCCCTACGCGCCGAACTCGCCGGCTTGGAGGTGTCCACCCATGTCCCCCACGACCCGGCTGAGGCCCTGGAGGCCGCGCGGGCGCGCGGGCGCGCGGGCGCGCAGCCACCATGCTGGTGCTCGGCTCCCGAGGGCTGAGCACACTGCAGGGTTTCCTGGTCGGCTCGGTGAGCCAGGAGGTCCTGGGTCGGGCGACTTGCCCCGTCGTGCTCGTCCGAGTCCGCGAGGAGGGCCCCACAGCCGACACCCAGGCACAGGACGTCCTGATCGGCCCGGCCTCGACGTCCGGCCGCCGACGCTCTCACCTTCGTCTTCGAAGCCGCCGCACTGCGCTCGGCACGCCTGCGGGCGGTCAGGTCAGGGCGCGGCCCGGAGACGAACGTTCAACACGGTGCGGCCAGGGCGGCTCGCCAGCTCCAACGCGCCACCGTGTGCTTGGACCACCGCCTGCACGATCGACAGACCGAGCCCGGTCGACCCGGTCGTGCGCGAGCGGGCCCGGTCGCCCCGGACGAAGCGTTCGAACACCCGGCCGGCCAGCTCGGGCGGGATGCCGGGGCCGTTGTCGGCGACAGCCATCCGGACCTGCTCCCCGAACCGCGCCAGACTGAGTTCGACCTCGGTACCGGGCGGGGTGTGGGTGTGGGCGTTCGCCAGCAGATTGGCCACCACCTGGTTCAGCCGGTGGGTGTCCCCGCGCACGAGAAGGGGTTCCTCGGGCAGGGCCAGACGCCAGCGGTGCTCCGGTCCGGCGGCTCGGGCGTCCGCCAACGCGTCCAGCGCGATCCGGGTCAGATCGACCTCCTCGTCAGCCAACGGGCGGCCGGCGTCCAGCCGGGCGAGCAGCAGCAGGTCCTCGACGATCATCCCCATCCGGCCCGCTTCCGCGCTGATCCGTTCCAATGAGTGACGCACCGGCTCGGGGACTTCACCGGGATGACGCAACGCGAGTTCGGCATGCCCGCGGACCGCGGCCACGGGGGTGCGCAGTTCGTGGCTGGCGTCGGCGGCGAACGCCCGCAGGCGTTCCTCCACCACGTGCCGGCGGGCCAGTGCGGCCCCCACGTGATCGAGCATCCGGTTGAGGGCCGTACCGACCCGGCCGACCTCCGTGCGCGGATCGTCGTCCGGAACTCGTTCGGCGAGGGTGACGGCGCCGCTGGCGAGCGGCAGTGCGCTGACCTGCTCGGCCGTCCTCGCCACCCGGTCCAGCGGGCGCAGCGACCAGCGGACCCAGAGCGCACCCGCGACTCCCGCCCCGGCGGCGGCCAGGGCGAACACCATGAGCTCCAGGGTGGCCAGCCGGTCGACGGTGTCCTCGACCTGCCGCAGGGGCAGCCCGCCGACCAGGACGTCTCCGTCCCGGCCGGCGACGGCGCGCACCCGGTAGGGGCCGGTTGCACCGCCCAGGTCGACGGTGCGGGCCGGCCCGCCGACCGGGAGGGCGGCGAGAGCACGCTGGCCGGCCGGCGACAGCGCCACCCGGTCGTCGTCGTTGGGATCGTCCGCATCGTCGGCGTCGCCGTCGACCACCCCGGTCGCGGTCACCCGGCCGTTCAGGAGCCGGGCCCCGAAGGTGCCCGGCGCCTGGGCCCGGGTGTCGCCGCCCTGTCCGGCGTGCTCCAGGCTGGCCGCGTACCGCCCGCCGGAATCGGCGAGCTGTTGGTCGAGCCGGTCCACCAGGAAGTGGCGTAGCGCCGCGGTGGTGGCGAGCCCGACGGCGGTGCAGGTCACCACCAGGAGCACCAGCAGCCCGGCGATCAGCCGGGCGCGCAGTGTCCTAGGCATCAGCCGGCCCACTCGGCCGCGCAGGCCGCCGGTCACGTGGCCGCCTTGATCAGATAGCCGGCCCCGCGCACGGTGTGGATCATCGGTGCCCGGCCGGCGTCCACCTTCTTGCGCAGGTAGCTGATGTACAGCTCGACCACGTGCGCCTGGCCGCCGAAGTCGTAGGACCAGACGGCATCCAGGATCTGCGCCTTGCTCAGTACCTGCCGCGGGTGGTGCATCAGGTAGGCGAGGAGCGCGTACTCGGTGGGGCTCAGGTCGATGGTGTCGCCGCTCCGGGTGACCTCGCGCGCCTGCTCGTCGAGGACGAGGTCCCCGAGTACCAGCGCGTGCGCGGGCGGGGGATGCGCCGCCCCGGGCGGTGCGGTGCGGCGGAGCAGTCCGCGCAGCCGGACAACGACCTCGGCCAGGCTGAACGGTTTGGTCACGTAGTCGTCGCCGCCTGCGGCGATGCCCGCGATGCGGTCTTCGACCGCGTCCCGGGCGGTGAGGAAGAGCACCCGCACTTCCGGCTGCTCCTCGTGGACGCGGCGCAGCACCTCCATGCCGTCGAGGTCCGGGAGCATCATGTCGAGCACGATGGCGTGCGGCCGCCAGGACGCCGCGGTCCGGACGGCGGCCTGGCCGGTGGTCTCGCCCAGGGCCTGCCAGCCCTCGTAGCGGACCGCGCCGCAGACCACCTCGACCAGGTCGGGTTCATCGTCCACCACGAGCACTCGCCAGGCGCGCGTGTCGGCGGTGTCGTCCATGGTGCTCCCTCGGCATGCGCTGTCGTCGGCGCTCATTCTGGTCACGCGACGATGAGAAAGCCATGAGATCGCATCTGCCGGGTGATCCGCCGAAACAGGCTCTGAGCTGCGCCGATACCGCTCGGACCGGCGGGGGCGCCGGCACGGGTTCAGAGGCAACTGAGAGCTTGCGGTGCCATCGTGATCACCCCGGCAGCCACCGCCGCCGGCAGGAAGGAGAATCCCGATGGCCAGCGTCGCTCCGCCGCGCTCCGTGAGCCCGATGCATCGGGCGGCACCGCGGCGTCCGGCCGCCGCTGCGCCGGCCGCCGCCCTCGGGCTGATCGCCGCGGGCGCGCTCGGTGTCGTCGCGCTGTGGTGGACGGACACCACCGCGGTCACCGGTGCGGCCGGCTGGCTGACCGGTGCGGGCCGGATCACCGGCCTGCTCGCCGGGTACGCGGCAGCCGTGCTGCTCCTGCTCATGGCCCGGCTGCCACCGCTGGAACGCGAGGTCGGCGCCGACCGCCTGGCCCGCTGGCACGCCTTCGGCGGCCGCTGGCTGGTGGCCATGGTGACCGCGCACGTGCTCACGATCGTCTGGGGATACGCCCTGACGGACGGCCGCGGAGTACTCGGCGAGGGCGTGGAGATCGCGTTCCACTTCCCCGAGATGCTCAAGGCCACCTTGGCCACGCTCCTCATGCTGGGCACCGGCGCGGTGTCCGCCCGGGCTGCGCGCCGCCGGCTCTCCTACGAGACCTGGTACTACCTCCACCTGGCGACCTACCTGGCGGTGGCCCTGGCCTTCGGGCACCAGCTGGCCACCGGTGCCGACCTCGGTGGCGGCCCGGGCCGGGCCGCCTGGTGCGCTCTCTACCTCGTCACCGCGGGCCTGCTGGGCTGGTACCGGCTGGTGCGACCGTGGCTGCGCGACCGCCGCCATCGGCTCACGGTGGCCGAAGTCCGCCCCGAGGGCCCCGACGTGGTGTCCGTCTTCCTGCGGGGGCAGCGGCTGGACGAGTTGCGGGCCGAGCCCGGGCAGTTCTTCCGGCTGCAGTTCGACGCGCCCGGCCTGCGCTGGGCCGCCAACCCGTATTCGCTGTCCGCGCCGCCGCACAGGGACTTCCTGCGCTTCACCGTCAAGGACCTCGGCGGGCACAGTGCGGCGGTGGCCTCGCTGCGCCCGGGCACCCGCGTCCGCGCCGAGGGCCCGTACGGGGCCTTCACGGCACGAGTGCAGCGACGGCGCCGCGTCCTGCTGATCGGAGCGGGCGTGGGAGTCACCCCGCTGCGGGCCCTGTTCGAGACGATGCCGGGCGAGGTGATCCTGGTACAGCGGGCCCGGCGCCGGGAGGACCTCCTCTTTCGGGAGGAGCTGTCGCAGGTCGCCCACCGACGCGGGGGGCGGGTGTACGAGCTGGTCGGGTCAAGGGCACAGGTCGGCGACCTGGGGACGGCCCTCTCCCGGCTGCTCCCCGGCCTCGCCGACCACGAGGTCTACCTGTGCGGACCGGAGGCCATGGCCGAAGAGGCCGTGCGTTCACTGCGGGCCGCCGGGGTACGGCGCGGCCGTATCCACCGCGAGTCCTTCACCTTCTGATCCCCGAGGAGCACCTCCCATGCGCCGAGCCGCCGTCAGCAGCGCCGCCACCGCGGCCGGAATCATCCTGCTGCTGTCCCTGAAGCCGCACCAGGCCGCCGGCCCGACGGCCGTCATCAGCTCGGACGGGAGCGACGCGCCCGGCGCCGCCGCCGGGCCGTCGGACGCTGCCTCGCCGTCCGCAGGCGCCACAGGATCGACCGGCGGGAGGGGGCCGTCATCGGGGGCGACCGGCCCGGGCGGGACGGGGCCGTCATCGGCGGCGACCGTCGCGGGCGGGACACGGAAGGTCATCGGCAACGCGGCGAACACCCGGTACGGGCTGGTGCAGGTCGAGGTCACCCTCTCCGGCAGCCGGATCACCACCGTCGACGTGATCAAGTACCCGACGGAGGACCGTCGGGACCGGGAGATCAACAGCTCTGCCCTGCCGCTGCTCAACCAGGAGGCGATAGCCGCCCAGAGCGCCGGGATCGACGTGGTCAGCGGCGCCACCTTCACCAGCCAGGGCTACATTCGTTCCCTGCAGAGCGCCCTCGACCGGGCTGGGCGCTGAGCTGCCGTGCTCCGCCACACCGAACCGGTCATGGGCACCGTCTTCTCGATCGTCGTCCGCGACCCCGGCCCGGACACCCCGGCGGTCTTCCGGGACATCACCGACCGGCTGCAGCAAATCGACGCGGTCTTCTCCACCTACCGGACGGACAGCGACATCAGCCGCCTCGACCGCGGCGAACTCGGCCTCGACAACTGCGCCCCGGAGGTCCGCCAGGTGCACACGGCCTGCCGCGAAGTCGCCGAGGAGACCGACGGCTACTTCACCGACCGGCCCGGCGGCCGACTCGACCCCAGCGGCTGGGTCAAGGGCTGGGCGGTCGAGGAGGCAGCCCGGATGCTCCACGCCGCCGGATCCCGGCAGTTCTGCGTCAGCGGCGGCGGCGACGTCCAGACCGCGGGCGGCCCGTGGCGGATCGGCATCGCCCACCCGCTGCGGCAGGGCCGGCTCGCCGCCGTCCTGGGCGGCAGCGGCCTCGCGGTGGCCACATCCGGCACCGCCGAGCGCGGACCGCACATCCTGGACCCGCACACCGGGCGCCCCGTGACCGGCCTGGCCTCACTGACCCTGATCACCGGCCCGGGCACCGGAATCGCCCGCACCGACGCCTGGACCACCGCCGCCTTCGCCATGGGCCCGGACCGCGCCCTCGCCTGGGCCTCCCGTCGGCCCGGCGTCGAGGCCCTCGCAGTCCTGCCCGACGGCACCAAGCGCTGGACCGACGGCCTGCCCCGCCACCTCCCGCCGAGCGGCCCGGCCGACTGGTACCCGAACCCGCGCACGGTGGCAACGCTTCAGAGCTGACCCGGAGTGGAAGCCCCGGCGCGTACCGGCCGAGCAGCTCCACCGACTTGCCGACGGAAGTCCTGCCGCCCTCCGGGGGTACGGTTCACCCCTGATGTGCCGAGCCCGGAGGGCACGCCGGGGGCGAGTTGCTGAGGTCGGCAATCCGAGCGCCGAAGATACGCCACCGGCGCTCGTTGTCGTGTACGAGTTCGGCCGACTCACTGAGAAGGTCGGCGGCGCGGGCAATGAGCTCGGCTGCCGAGTAGAGCCTTCGCTGGTCGTCGGAGCCCCTGGCCAGCGCTGATCTGAGGGACACAGGGTGGAATTCCACACCGCCGAGGATGTCCGCAGCACGGTGGAGAGAAAGCCCCGCGAGATCGGCAAGGTGGGCGGCCTGCCAGTCGTTGAGGATGATGCGATGCCGCTCGCCCAGGAGGTCGGCGAAGTCGGCGAAGTCGAGCAGCGCCCGCGCGCTGTCCCATGACGACTGCATCGCGGCGGCGAGCCAGTCGGCGCCCGAGCGGAGATCGTCAGCGGTCCGGGCGAGGTCGCGTTTGAGATGGACCAGTTCGACCGGCTCGCCCTGGCCGTCCATGAACAGCACGCCGCGAAGCTGGAGCCCGACCGGTGCAGTGAGGTCGTCAGCGCCTTCGAAGGGGTTGAGCGGGGACGGAGACGCTGGTTGCACCGCGGACCAGCGATCGGCCAGGGCGAGGAGAGTCCGCGCGTCGCGCTGGAGCGAGACGGCCTGCTCCCGTGGCGCCGAGGCATAGAACTGTTCGTGCTCTCGGTGGAATCGCGCCAGGTTCGCCATGGCGTCGAGCATCGCCGCAGGCGGCGAGTCCGGGCCGGATTTCGCGGTCTCGTCCATTCGCTCATGGTCGCGTGTCCTGGGCGGCACGGCTCTCCGGTTGCGGCCGCAGCCCGGCGCGGCACGCACCACGACGGTCGGGCAGCGGAGAGCGCGATGCCGGCCTCGTCCACCGGCGGAGGGGCGTCCCCATTGGCGGTGCCGGTGCCCAACGCGTCGGCCCGCGCCCGGGACGGACCTTCCGCTGCCCGGTGGCGTCACCGAGTGGCGAGAGCAACGCTCGGAGTATGAGCGGACACCGATTCACGCCCGGGCCGGCCGCCGTCGCCACCGCCGTGGTAGCCCTGGCCCTGCACGGCCTGATCCTGCGGCCGAGGATGCTGACCTGGGGCGCGACCCCCGACGAGGCGGCGCGCGGCTACCCCGGCGATGATCTCGTCCCCGAGGCCGACAGTTCCTCGACCATGGCCACGACCCTCCCCGCGCCACCGGAACAGGTCTGGCCCTGGCTGGTGCAGATGGGGGGCGACCGCGCAGGCTGGTACAGCTGGGACAGGTTGGACCACATGGGTGAACCGAGCGCCGACGTGATCGTGCCCGCGTGGCAGAGCCTGGAGGAGGGGCAGCGTCTGATCGCGGCGCCGGACGGCCGGTCCTGGTTCACCGTGGCGCTCCTGGAGCCCGAGCAGACGTTGGTGCTGCAGTCGAACCTGGAGCTGCCGTCCGGACACTCCTTCGACGCCCGCTCCACTCCTCTGCCCCGGGCCTACATGGACGGTGTCTGGGGCTTCCACCTCCGGCCTGCCCCCGGTGGCGGGACCCGTCTGGTGGTCCGAACGCGCGGCTTGAGCAGACCGCGACGGTTCACCCGGCCGTTCGACCTGCTGTTCGGCGAACCCGCGCACTTCATCATGCAGACCCGCCAGTTCCACAACCTGCGCACGCGGCTCAGCCGCACCTCGTGACCGCAGGACCGCCCGTCCCCCGGAGGCTGAGATGTACGCCGACTCGAATGCCGATCCCACCGGTACGCAGCTGCTCCTGGACGGCGTGCTGCCCGAGTTCGGCTACTCCCGCCTCGAAAGTGTGGCCATCGCCGCCGCACCGCCCGTCACTTACGAAGCCGCCCGAACACTGGACCTGCTCACCGTCCACTCACCGCTCCTCAACGCGGCCATGTGGGCACGCGGACTTCCGGACCGGCTCCGCGGCCGGCCCGAACCGACCCCGCCGACTCTGCGGGTGGCCGACCTCTTCGATACCCCCGGGGAAGCCTGGGGCGATCAGCCCTGGGTGGCTCTCGGCGAGAATCCGGGACGCGAGCTCGTCTTCGGGGCGGTCGGAAAGCCGTGGCAGGCCTCGATCGAATGGCGCCGGGTCGAATCGCAGGACTTCACGCCGTTCGACGAGTCGGGCTGGGCGAAGATGGCAGCCGCTCTTGTCGTCCGCTCCTACGGCACCCACCGGTCGCTGCTCACCTACGAGGCCCGCACCGCCTGTACCGACCCCGCGGCCGACGACCGCTTCGGCCGCTACTGGGCGCTCGTCTCCCCCGGCGTCGGCGTCGTCCTGCGTGGCACGCTCCACGCCGTCAGGAACGCCGCAGAACGGGGTGCCCGGCCCGACGCCGAGGCTCGGACATAGGGCGCGGAAGGCCGTGTGCTCCGCGAGCACCGCACAAGCCCGAGCAGGGAACGCATCATCCACGTCGGCCGGCAACCGCTCGGCGACACCTACGACCACACCGATGAACGGCAACGGCGATGTCCGCTCCGCGAAGCACCCGAATCCTGCCCGACGCTCTGTCACGCTGATTCCTCATCAGGAAAGGCGACAAGAAGAGGTCAGCATCGATCCGACTGGCCCCTGCCACACATGCCCACACCAGAGGAGGTCGACAGCGCCGCGCAAGGGACGGCCCACGTGCTCAGCAGACCGCCGAGCCCCTTGCGCACTCCGTCTCCGCGCTCTTTGAGAGTCTGACAGGCGCGTCCGGGGCGAGAACGGCGTGGAACAGACGCATGCCGTAGCCCGCCGGTGCTTCGGCGGATCGTCGCCGGCCAGCGCCCGCCGCTACGGTGTTCCAGACGATTGCCAGATGCCGCGCGATCCCTTTGACTGACCGTTAGGGAGTCACGTCGTCGCCGTCGCCGCTGCTTGGGCCGCACGCCCTGCCCCCGGGGCCCCGTCCGAACAGCCGGATACGCCCTCCCGGTCGCACGGAGCGGTCGGGAGGGCGCCCTGTCGGACGGTGTGTCAGCCCGGCTTTTCTCCGGGCGGGGTGTCAGCCCCAGTTGCCCACCAACGGGACGTCGCCCGGGTTGCCGAACTTCTTGCTGTAGATCACCAGGTTGGAGTTCTCGGCGGCCCCGTAGAAGGTCTGGTCACCGGGCCGGTAGACGCCGATGGTCTCCTTGCCGGTGCCGTCCCAGTCGCCCTTGATCGGGATGTCGCCGGGGTTGCCGAACCTGACGCCCGGGCGCGGGTTCTCCGTCTGGTTGGAGTCGTTCAGGTAGAAGATCAGGGTCTGCGGGTCGTAGACGGCGACGGTGGTGGTGCCGTTGCCGTCCCAGTCGCCGACCAGCGGCTTCCAGCCCGCGTTGCCCAGCTTGATCCGGTACTTGACGCTGGAGTTGTCGTCGGAGAGGTAGAAGGTCTGGTCACCGGGCCGGTAGACACCGACCGTGGTCCGCCCCTGCCCGCTCCAGTCGCCGACCAGCGGGACGTCACCGGGGACCCCGAACGGGAAGGTGGCGGCCACGGTGGCGTTGTCGTTCGACAGCTGGAAGGTCGCGGTGTCGGGGTGGTAGACGCCGATGGTGTCGGTGCCCGGCCCGCTCCAGTGGCCCGTCAGCGGGACGGCGTTGCCGCCACCGCCGAACACGGTCTGCCCGGTGTACCAGCCGTTGTGGGCGGCCTCGCCGAAGCTGCCGTCCGAGGACCGGTACACGCCCGCCGAGGCGGGCGCCGGCGTGGGCGAGGCGTTGACCACGGCCTCGCCGATGCTCTTCTGGGCCGCGACGGTCAGCGGCACCTTGTCGGGCTGGTCCGGGCCGAGCCAGCGGAAGTTCTGCAGGTAGACGACTCGGGGGTCCTGCGTGGCGATCGCGCGGTACTCCGCGTTGTACGCCGCGATGTCCGCATCGGTCTTGCCGGAGTAGCAGCCGTCGGCGATGTCCTGCTCGTTGGTGGACTCCGGGAAGAGCATCAGGTGCTGGTCCGGCGAGGAGAGGAAGGTCTTCAGGTTCGCCAGCCGCCACTGGATCTCACTGCGGCCCACGCAGTAGTGGTCGAAGCCGACGATGTCGACGATGGACGGGACCGGCGCGGTCTGCTCGGCGTTCCAGTGGTCGAGGCTCATGATCAGCATCTTGTCCGGGAACGCGGCCCTGATCTGCTCGGCCTGCGTCTGGACCTGCGCGGGGCTCAGGCCGTGCGAGTAGGCCTCGTCCGTCAGGTCGACGGCGGCGATCTTGTCGATGTTCGGTCCGATGCGCTGCACCAGGTCGAGCAGGTTCTGCGCGGCGTTCGGGTTCGGGTTGACCTGCCAGTCATCCGACGAGCGCGGGACCACCGTCTCCTGGTTGAGGTCGATCACGCAGGAGGCCGGCAGGCACTGGTCCAGGAATTCCAGGCGGCGGTCCTGGCCGCGCAGGTAGGTGTTGACGTTGGTCCACCGCGCCACCTCAGGCGCGTGGTTGGCACCGTAGTTCGGCCGGTCCGGGTCCCGGATGTCGAAGAACCCGTAGTAGCCGAGCCCGCCCAGCATGGAGACCCGCAGGTCGTCCACCGTGGTGACCTGGCCGGCCGCCGAGTGGTGGGCGCCGAGCGAGACGTAGCCGTCGCGGGGCAGCTTGGCGGCGGTGCGACCGGAGAACACCGTCGCGCCGTTGACCTTCACGGTCGCCTGCTGCCGGTCGCCGGTCGCCAGCGCGAGCGACACCTCGTAGGAGCCGGCCGGCGGGACGGCGGCCAGGGCGGTCGGCGCGCCACCCTGGAAGAGCGCCAACCCGCCGTCGGCCTGGACACGCAGGCCGAGCGCGATGTCCTCGGCATCCACGGCGCCCGTGCCGCCCGAGGCGTTGCCGACGGCGAGGGAGGCCCAGTCCTGGCCCGAGGTGCTGCCGACCAGCGGGGTCAGAACGGCGTGCACCGTGTAGGCGCCGGTCGGGACGTCCGAGGTGGCCGGCTTGTTCAAGCGGACGGCCGAGGTGCCCTTGGGGAACGAGAGCACGTTCGGGTTGGCCGGGCTGTTGACCTGCACCGAGCCGGCCGGCGGGTCGAGGGCCAGGCCCTTGACGCCTGATGCGGCGGTGTAGTTGACGGAGATCAGGCTCGGCTGGCGGGCGCTGAGGTCCTGGTTGAGGCCGAAGTCGGCCGTGGCGTTGGGCGCGCCGTCGAAGGTGTCGACGAGCGGCTTGGCGCTGCGGGTGGTACCGGTGTCCACGTTGCTGACGTTCAGGCCGTGGCCGTCGCCGTCGCCGAAGGTGGTGACGCGGTCCGGGCTGGAGAGGTAGGCGCCGAGGTAGAGGAACTCGCTGCCCGGCCAGCGGGTCACCCCGGCCGGAGCGGAGACGGTGAACGGGGTCCCGTTCACCCTCAGGGTGACGGCGCGGTCGGCGCCGGTGGAGACGGTGAGCGAGACGGCGTACTGCGCCGTGGGCGCCACCGTGCCGGTCCAGAAGGGGGTTTCGCCGCTGCCACCGTGGAAGAGCGCGAGCCTGCCGCCCGAGGTGACGGTCAGGCCGAGGTCGACGTCGCTGCCGGTGACGTACCCGTTGCTGCGGTGGCTGCGGCTCAGCACCATCGAGCCCCAGTCGCCGACGGCGGTGTCACCGACGACCGGGTCGATCACCGTCGAGACGGTGTAGTGGCCGGTGCCGTCCGCGACTGCCGGCGCCCCGAGCATCACCGCGGAGACGCCCTTGGCGAACAGCAGCTTGTTGGGGTGGTTCGGATGACTGGTCTGAACGAACCACTGGTCGGGCGCGACCGAGGTGTCCCAGCGGCCGGAGACCCGGGAGTAGGAGATCCCGTGCTGCCCGGCCGGGGGCGACTGCCGGGCGTCGAGCCCGACGTTCAGCCCGTACAGCGGGTCGGTGTCCAGGGCCGGGTCCAGCCGGAAGGTGTCCGAGAAGGCGCGCGTGGTGCTGAGGTCCGCCGGCGCCGGCCCGGACCCGTCACCGGCTGGTGCGGCGGCCGGTGCGGCAGCCGCCGTGGTGGGTGAGAGGCCGATTGGCAGCAGTGCCAGCGCGAACGCGGAGGCGCCGGCGAGCAGCCCGCGGCCCAGGCGTTGAGTGAGTATCACCGAGTGGTCGTCTCCCGGTCGTCGAAATCGGCGGCACGGGCACGCGTCGCCGAAGGGAGAGCGGACACAGCGGTGTCGTACCAGCCCAGCGGCCTTCCCCCCAGGCGGGATCATAGAGGGTGGATACGAACGACCGCGCCGAGCCGGCCACCGCCGCCCCTGCGTCCTCCATCTCCCGGCTCGTCTCCCGGGGGCGGCCGACAGGGCGCGGGCCTCGTGTCCGGTCGTCCGCGGAGTCTCGTACGGTGCAGCGTTGACCCACCGCTGCGTCAGCCGGCGGCCCCGGCCGAACCCGGCCACCGGTCCGGGGTTCTGCTACGCCCTCGTCGGGCGCACTCGTTCCAGCTCCGCCGGCCGACGGCCACGCCGTCCTACCCGATCGGCCACGGCGGAGCCCACCGCCCTACGTCGAACTCCCCGTCGTGGGCCGCCGGATCGCCGGCCGCCCTCCACCCGTCACTGCGGCGGGTCGAGGGCGAGGGTCCAGGTGTGACTGATGTACTTGTTCGCCCGTTCGGGGTTCTGCTCGCGGATGACGGCGGTGAGGCGGTCGGCGGCGGTGTGTTCCAGGGTGGAGGTGAACCGGTGGCCCTCGCCGCCGGGCACGGTGACGAGTTCGGCAAGCACGGTGTCCGTCAGGTCGCGGCCGACGGCCCGCAGCACGCCCGCGTCGAGGAGCAGGACGGTGCCGTCGGGCAGGACGACCGGGTGCCCCACCTGGGGCGCGGTGAGCAGCAGCGGACTGCGCTCGATCACCCCGCCGGGGCGGAGCCGCACGACGCGGCCCCTGGTGGGGTTCCCGCGGGCTGTCTCAACGACGCGCACGCCGGTACCGACGACGTAGTGGCCGTAGGTGTGCCAGGTGTCGGTGAGGCCGCCGTCGCGGTCGTACTGCCAGGTGTGGAAGAAGTCGTAGCCCTCCAGCCCGAGTACGAACCGGCCCCCGCCGAGCGCCGCGCCGCGCTCGCCGCGGAGTTCGGCGATCAGAGTGCCGTCGGCGAGGTCGAGGAGGTACGCGGGGCCGAGGGGTCCCCACGCGCAGTAGTCCACCGAGCCGGTGGTGACGAGGACGCGCCCGGAGGAGATGTGCGCCGCGTTGGGTACGCCCGGGACGGGGTGGGTCCACCGGACGTGCCCGGCGGTGTCGGTGCAGGTGATCTCGAAGGTGCGACCGCCGATGACCAGGTCGTCGCGCCGGGCGAACGGCTCCACCGGGACACGGTGCGTAGGTTCAAGACCGCGCTTGCTCTGTTGGTCGAGTACGGTGACGCGCCAGGCGCCCGGGCCGGTCGTGTTACCCATACCGGCGATCCTAGGACTCGTCAGGTCGGCACGGGCCGATGAGCCCACAGCCAGCGGCCGACCGCGCCGGTGGGGAGCAGGACGGCGAGCGAGGGCGCCGGCCCGGACGACCAGGTGACGTCCCGCTCGCGCTCCGCCAGCAGGACGGCCGCTGCCAAGGCCAGCCCGGGACGGCGACGAGGGCGGGCCGAACCCGCGCAATGTCGTCCACGGCGGGGGCACCGAGCACATCGAACCCGAGCGAGCGAGAGACGCCACTCCTCGATCGCCCAGCGGGCACCGGCCTCCACGCCGATCCTGGCGGCGCGGAAGCGGCAGATGAGGTGCCTGCCGGTGAAGTCCCGGGAAGTGCGTCTCGGGTCCGGCGGGACCCCGCCCGGACTGTCGGAGAACCGTCCCGGTCCTCCGACCAGGGGCGTCGGCTTCGCCGCGCGTGGCCGACCGCTCCACGCCCGGACGACACGGAGTGCCGGAAGCAAGTGTTCTCCGGTGCTCGGGCGATGGCTCCCCGCACCGCGAGGGCGGTCGGCAGCGGCCGATGGCCGCGACGGATATCGTTGGCGCGCGAACGCAGCCGGGTAGCAGGGGAGAATCGTGCGGTCCGAGGAACACATCGAGTGGGGGCGGGACTTCCCGGTCCGGTATCTCCTGGTGCGGGGGTACTACGACGACGATGACGAGAAGGCCGGGGAGCTCTGGGGGCGTTGCGCGGAGGTCGAGGGCTTGTTCATGGACCCGCCGCCGCGGCCGCGTGAGATCCTGACGCTGCGGGGGTGCCCGCGCGAGAGCGGGCTCGCCCGGGCGGTCACGCGGTCGACCGATCCCGTGCGGCTGCTGGGCGATGTGAGCCTCTTCATCCACCCCGAGGATCCCGCGACGGACAGCCCCCGGTTCTGGGCGCTGGAGAACGTCACCGTCCTGGCCCACCGGCCCTCGCCCGGCGATCCCGATCGCGTGGACATCACCGTCGGTGCCGGCGTCGAGGACGACTGGGGCCCGCGGCTCCAGCCGGCCCCGCAGATCGACCTGTCGGCCACCGACTGGGAAGGCAGCTGTCTGTCGATCGACGGCCTCTCCGGTCCGCGTCCGCGACGGCAGGTCCAGCCGCTGCACCTGATCGGCTGTGAGCCCGCCGAACCCCTGCTGGCCGAACTCCGCTCGCCACAGGAGGAGAACGACCAGGTCATCGCGCTGTGGGCGCTGGACCGCAACGGCCGCCGCATGTCCCGGTACAACTTCCAACTCCGCCCAGGCGACGCCCGCCCGTCCGTCCTCGGCGGGACCCTGATCGACATCACCGTCCCCGACCCCAGCGGCAGCCTCCCCTGGCTCGTCGCCGACCGCCCCACCCTGGCAGCCCGCCAGGTCTGGGACGTCTGGTATGACGGCATCCCCACGCAGCCCAACCAGTGGGCTCGTTTCGACGTACAGGGGCGGAAGGAGTGGCTCGATCTCTGCCGTGTCGGCCCATACGGACAAGGCGTCGGCCGCTCCGGTGGCACATACCACCTCGATGGGCAGTACGTCACAGAAAAGACAGGATTGCTCCTGGCACTCGGCGAAGCCCTCCTCGGCCCCGGCGGCACGTACGGCAGCAGCCTTGACTCAGTCAGGGACCACCTGGGTGGCGGACCCTCCGTCTTCGCGCCGTTCACACTCGTCTGGCACCACGCCGACACCGCCCGCGCCGCCATCGCCGGGCAAATTCTCGGCCGCCGCACCAATCTCTCCTATTTCGACGCGACCGTGAACCTCCTGAAGGACTACGGCGTCACCGTCACACTAAAGTGAGAAATACCCATCAGGCCCCTCCCGGCGCGGCAGCCTTTCCGGAAATGAGCCAGCCCGCTGACATTTCCAGCGGGCCAGCCATCTCTTGCCATCGGCAGCCCAATTAAGGGCTCCCGTCATAACCTAGGGATTTCGATGATTCCGACCGCTATGGCACACACTGAGGGGTGAACTGAAACAGCTGCTCATAGTTGTGACCGCCTGACCTTCCGGGGATGGCAAGCGCATAGATGGGCGCCTCCCCTGGCTTAGTGCGAACGATCATGCGGTATCCATTGTCTCCGTCTTTAAGGTCATAGATTTTGGAGGTCACGCCCGTTCCCTGCGGGTCGTTCTTCCAGAACGCATGCGCACCTGGATTGTTTTCGAATTCTTCTGCATTGAAGAAGTCGGGGCGTCGGTTTCCAGTATTCCCCGTCAGCCGCTGCTGGCGGGCCCCGGAAAGGACGTCCCTGATGCCGTTTCTCACCCACAGTGGGGTACCATTCGGAAACCTCTTGTGGACTGCGTTGTGAACCAGGACCGGGGTGGTTCCAGCCGTCACGTAGTAGGTGTGCAGGTCCTGCACGGTGAGGTTGTAGGCGGGCTGGGGAGCATTCCGGTGGTTCACCGAGAGGACACCCGCGACGTCGCCTGTTGGGGTGCGCAGACGGTCACCAACAGCGACGTCGGCGGCGTTCACCCACTTGTGGGTGTTCTCGAGCCAGAAGGGGTGGTGGTCGGTGGCGGTCAGGGAGCCAACAGCGCCATCGACGCCGCGGACAGTGATGTCGGTGAACTCCTTGTCCTCTGGGGTACGGATGACATCCTCGACCTCGCGGGGGCCGCTCCGGCCGGTTTCCGGGTCGGTGGCCATCACCTGGTCACCGACCCGAACGGTCTCGATGGAGCGACGCGTGCCGTCGGCCAGGATGACCTGGGTGCCGGCGGGGAAGCTGTTGGGCGGCTCGATGAAGCAGGCGGCCGGCTGCTGGGGGTGCTCCTTGTTCGTCAGCCACTTGAAGATCGGCGTCCCTCGGTCGCCGTACTTCTCGGCCTTCCGCCAGATGCTGGCTTCACCGACGACGGGGACGGCGCCTGCGCAGGAGAGCGCGGCGTCCTCGGTCATCAGCTTTCCCTCGACCGCGTAGAAACCGCAGTTGACGCCTTCGAAGGCACTTGAGCCCGGGAGCGGGATCATACCGCCGAGGTCGAGACCCATGTGAATGCCTGTGGACCAGACCTCATAGGCGGTCAAGTCCGGGGTACTCGGGTGCTCCGCCTCGAAGAGGTACTGCTGGTAGGCCTCGGCGGCCTTCTGTTCCTCGAACACCACGTAGTCCCGGGCCTGCGCGTGCACGAGCTCGGTGACCATCGAGGTGTGCCAGATGCGGTCAGCCTCGTCCGCGGAGTCGTGAGCGGCCTCTGATGCCCGTCGCGCGGTGGCGGCCGCGGCAATGGCCAGCTCGGCAGAGTGCTTGGCCGCGTTGAAGGACGCCCGGGCCCAGCTAGCCGCGGACTGTGCGGACAGGTCGGCCTGCCGGCTGACCTCCCGGGCGTTCAGGGCCTTCGCCGCCGACTGCGCGGCCTGAGCCGCGGACTTGGCGGCCTTGTCGGCGGAGGCCTTCGCGTTCTCCGCCGCCCTGGCGGCGACCGCCGCGGCTGCCTGCGCCTGGCCTGCGGCCGCGCCGGCCTCGTCCGAGGCGCCCTTCGCGACCGCCGCGACGCGCTTGGCCTCGGCGGCGTTCTGCCGGGCCAGCGCGGCGACCTGAGAGCCCTCCGCAATGCTCTGCTCGACGGCGGCGACATGGGTGGCCGTGAGCTGGTCCTTGCGCAGCGCGGTGTACTGGCCGGCTTCGATGAAGGCGTGCATGAGCAGTGGCGGGCTCTCCAGCGCGACCTTCGCCGCGGCCTGGACCTCCGGTCCGCCGCTGGAGAGGAGCTGGAACGCCTGCACGCGTTCGTCGTCCTGGCGGGTGGTGAACTGCTCGGAGTTGAGGAAGGCCAGGTAGGCCTCGACGGTGTTCGCGTTGAGGGCCTTCTGGGCGGCCTCCTTGACGCCCTGTCCGGCGCCCTCCATCAGCTGGAACGTGCGCACCCGGTAGTCGTCCGCGGCGGCCTGGTGCTGGCCGGTCTCGAGGAAGGCGTGGACCTGGTCGGCGGAACCGGTCAATGCTGCGGTGGCCGCCGTCTTGACCTTGTCCACACCGGAGTACTGCACGATCTGCTGGACGCGGGTGCGTTCGTCCTGCTGTTCGGCGAGCTTCCAGCCTTCGCGGACGTAGGCGCGGACCGCGGCGTCGGAGGCCGCCAGGGCGGAGCGGGCGGAGCTGCGGGCCCAGGGGCCGCGGGTCTTCATGGCGATGACGGCGATGCGCCGGCCGTTGGCCGTGACGGTCTGGGGGTCTGCGCCGGGGGCGGCGGCCTGGGCAGCCAGGCGGGTGGCCTCCTCATCCGTCTTCTTCCCGTCGGCCGTCGCCTGGGCGTTGCGCTGGCGATCGTGGTCGAACTCGGCCTTGATGTCCCTAGCCTGCTCGACCGCCGCGGCGGTGCGGGCGGTGAGGCCTTCGGCCTCGGCGCTGCGGGCGAGGACCTGGATGTTCGTGGCACTGTCCACCGCCGCGGTGGCGGCGGTGGCGGCGGTGTCCGCCTCGCCGGCGTGTGCTGCGGACTTCTCGGCGGCGTCGGCCGCGGTCCCGGCCTGGTCGGCAGCGTCGGACGCGGCCTTGGCGGCCGCGGTGGCGTGCGCCTTGGCGGAGGCCGCCAGCTTCCCCGCGTTGTCGGCCAGGCCGACGGCCTGGGTGGACAGGCCGACAGCGGCCTTGGCGGCGCGTGCGCCCTCGGCGGCGCTGCGGTGGGCGGCGTCGGCCGCACGGCGGGTCGCAGCCGACGAGACGCCGGCCTGGTCGGCGTAACCGGCGCTCTCCTCGGCCGACTTGGCCGATGCCTCCACGTCCGCGGACGCGGCATCGGCCGCGTAGGCGGCCGCCACAGCCTTGTTGCCGATGTCCGAGACCTGCTTGGCCACGCTGACGAGCTGGTCGACCTGCTGGACGACCGCATTCGTCTCGGCGGCCTTGGCACGGGCCTTGTCGGCCACCGCCGCGTTCACCACCGCGTCGGCGGCAGCGCTACGGGCGTCTGCCGAGGTCCGTTCGGCAGCGGCAGCGGCCTGCGCGGTCTGTGAGGCCGTGCTGATGGCCAGGCGTGCGTAGTTGGTGGCCCGCCGTGCGGCGGCGATGGCCGCCTGTCCGGCTTCGGCGGCCCGCTGGGTGGCCTCGGCGGCCCGGGCTGCGGCGCCCGCGGCGGCGGCTGAATCGCTCTTGGCCGCCTCGGTCTCCTTGGCCGCGATGGCGGTGTACTGCTTGGCCAGCGCCGCGGCCTTGACGGCCCGGTCGGATTCGTCCTCGGCAGCCTTGCGCTGCTGTTCGGCCTGGGCTCCGGCCTGCCTGGTCTGGGTCACCAGGTCGGTGACGGAGGTGTACTCCTGGTCGCGGGAGCGGGCCACGTACTGTCCGACGGTCAGGAACTCCCGGACGTCGGCGGGCGATCCGTTGATGGCGATCGATGCAGCTGCCTTCGTCGCCGGGCCGCCGTCGGTGAGGATCTGGAAGAGCTGGACCCGGTCGTCGCTCTCGCGCGCCGGGTACTGGCCGTCGTTGAGGAACTGGCGCACGTCCTCCGGGGTCCCGTTGAGCGCGGCCGTCGCCCGCTCCTTCAGTTCCCGGCCACCGCCGTCCTCCACGAGCTGGAAGACCTGCACCCGCTGGTCGGACTCCAGCGGGACCTTCCAGCCACTGGTGACGAAGGTCCGCAGCTGTTCCGGAGTGCCCTCCATCGCAGCTTTCGCGGCATCGCGCAGTTCGCGTCCGCCGGCTGCGACGAGCTGCAGGGCGATCTCGCGGTCGTCCTTGAGCTCCGCGGCCGCCTTGCCGCTGTCCAGGAAGGCCCGTACGTCCGCGTCACTGCCCGCCAAGGCGGCTTCCGCCGCCGCGCGCACCGCGGCCCCGCCGGCGTCCCAGAACACGATCGCCTTGCCCCGGTCGCTGTCCGGCAGCACGACCGGTGGCGGCTCCGCCGACGGGGTGCTGCCGGCGTTGGCCGCAGGCCCCGCCGCCGTCAGCCCTGCCAGCAGGACGAGCGGCAGAAAGCCGCGGCCCAACGACCGAACGCCCAAGAACCTCCTTCCCTCACCCTTTGTCTTCGCTATGTCCCGATTCACCGAGTCAACCCCGCTTGTCAAATAGATCGGATGCCGCCGATCCGGCGGCGCGGGGATCATATACGACGTGGAGAAACTGTCGTGCACTCATGTAGGGTCTACGCGGCCGATCATGACCTCTTATCAGGTGACTCCAGGTCAGCAGGTTGGACCGGGCGAAGCCGTGATCGGTCGCACTGGAACCGAAGAACCGGATCGGGAACGATAAAACCGTCCCGATTCACACCTTTAACGTTTATTCATTCAGGAAAAGGAACATGCGCACATCTAGGAACCGCCGGCTGCTCGCGGGACTGATGGGACTTGCCGCCGCCGGTCTCGGCACGGCAGCCCCTACCGCCATCGCCGACACCGTTACGACCGCCAACTCGGCCGCACCGCAGATCGTCGAGGACTTCGCCTACCCCGGCGCCGCACAGGTGCTCGCGGACAAGGGCATCACCCTCACCAGCGGTGACGGACACATCATCCTCACCGACGACTGCAACACCGCGCAGATCAAGGTCTGGTCGCGCCTTCCGACCGCCAACGTCGGCCAGTTCTGCTTCAACAGCACGGCCCCCCACGGCTTCCTTGCCATGTCGATAGCCGAGGTTGTCGGACTGCAGACCCTGGCCCAGCCCCTCACCGCCACTGTGAGCGCCGACGGGCGCACTGACACCGTCAGCCTCGACAAGGGCGATATCAAGGGCGTCGGCGAAGGTGCCAAGGGCAGCCGGTCCGTGCTGCTGCAGCTGCGCGTCGACTCCCCCACTGCCCCCACCACGCCGCCGGCAGCCGTCACGGACGCGCTTTACACCGCCCGCATCGACGTCGGCGACGGCAAGCGCGCCTGCAGCGGAGCCCTCGTGGACCGTTACTGGGTGATGACCGCCGCCTCCTGCTTCGCCGACGACCCGACGAAGCCGACCACGCCGGCCGCCGGCGCACCGAAGCTGCACACCACCGCCACCGTCGGCCGGCCCGACCTCACCGCCACGGACACAGGGGTCACCACCGACATCCTGGAACTGGTCCCGCGCCAGGACCGCGACCTCGTCATGGCACGCCTCGCCACCCCCGCTGACGGCATCAGCCCCGTCGCCCTCGCCGCCGCTGCCCCGGCAAGCGGCGAGCCCCTGCGCGCGATCGGGTACGGACGCACACCCAGCCTCTGGGCACCCACGACCCTTCACGCCGCCGCCGTCGCCGCGGGAGCCACCGACGCCACCGGCGTTGACCTTGCCTGGCAGGACGCCACCACGACCGTCTGCGCGGGCGACGCCGGTGCCCCCGCCACCCGCACCGCCAACGGCCAGCCCCAGCTCGTCGCCGTGACCAGCCGTGCCTGGCAGAGCGGCTGCTTCAACACCACCGAGACCCGAACCGGCGCCTACGGTGCCCGTGTCGACGACCTCAGCACGTGGGTGCAGCAAGTGAAGGCCTCCCGTCCCGGGAGCCGGCTGTTCGCCGTCGGCGGCGACCAGAAGATCTGGACGAACGAGGGTTCCTACAGCACGAACGTGTGGGGCACCTTCGCGGAGGTTCCGGACACCAGCGGCATCCGGCAGGTGAGCGCCGTCACGATGGGTGACAAGGTCCGCCTGTTCGCGATCGGCGGCGACAACACGATCTGGACCGTCACCAAGAACACCACGACCGGCGCCTGGAGCACCCCGGAGCAGGTGCCGGGCAACAGCGGGATGCAGCAGGTGAGCGCCGTCGCCATGGGTGACAAGGTCCGCCTGTTCGCCATCGGCGGCGACCAGAAGATCTGGACCGCCGCCGGCGACTCCACGGCCGGCACCTGGAGCCCGTTCGAGGCGCTGCCCGGCGGCGGCGTCAAGCAGGTGAGCGTCACCGCCGTCGGCAACACTGTGCGCGTGTTCGCGCTCGGCTCCGACCAGCAGATCTGGACCACCACCGGCGACTACACCGCCGGCACCTGGAGCACCTTCGCCGCCATCCCCAGCAGCGGCATCCAGCACATCGCCGCCACCACCGTCGGCAACCTCGTGCGCCTGTTCGCCGTCGGCAGCGACCAGAAGATCTGGACCACCGACAGCACCAACAACGGCCCCTGGACCACCTTCGACCAGGTCCCCAATGTCAGTGGCGGCATCAACCAGGTCGCCGCCACCACCATCGGCGACACCGTCCGCCTGTTCGCCCTCAGTAGCGAGCAACAGATCTGGACCGCCGACAAGAAGGCCGACGGCAGCTGGACCACCTTCTACGGCCTCACCAGCAACGCCGTCCAGAGCATCACCACCACCCCGGCCGGCTGACCCGTCAGCCCCAGCCGAGGCAGGAGGGGCCGGTGCCGAACCCAGGCACCGGCCCCTTCCCCGTCAACACAGGCACACGACGAGCACGCATGGCGGACCAGGCCGGACGAGTGAAGTGGCTTTGATCGGGCAGCTCCGAGCCGGCTGTACCGAGCGGGGCGGCACCCGCGCGACCTGCGTTCGTGACCAGCTCTGCCTGCCGCGGACGGCGGGCGTTCGAGTCATGTTGTCGAGGGGCTGGACGGATGCCTCATGCAGCGGTCGGTCCGGGCTGTGGCTCCACGGTAGTGCCGCTGTCCACCGCCAAGGGCATCGTCGAGCGCACCTTCGGCTGTATCAACACCCTGCTGTGGCAGCACCTGCCCGGCTACACCAGCTCCAATGTCGCCCAGCGCGGCCGCAACATCGAACAGCACACCTGCTACAGCGTCCCCCAGCTGCAGGACCTCCTCGACGAATGGCTCGTCCACTGGCACCACCGCCCCTACAACGGGCTGCGCCACCCGTGCTGCCGACGACAACACGGCTGACATCACATGAGATGTGGGGGGGGGACCGCCGTCTGCGGGTACGTGCCGGTCCCGTTGACCGGACGGAACTACCTCGAACGACCGCCGGTGCGCCAACTCACGATCAACGACCACAGCATAGGCCTGGGCCCGTGCACCTAGGACCAGAACCTCCTCTGATGGCGCTCTCTGAAATTTCAGAGAGCGCCATCACCCCTGGCCTTCCTGCCCGAGGGCGAGGATTCCACGCTCTGGAAGATCAGCGCAGCCCATGACGCCTTCGCACCACCCGAGTGGCTGGTCACCTTCGACCACAACACACCCCCCGAGATCGTCGCAGACTTCACCACCGCGCTCGCCTCCGCCTACACCCGAGGGCCCGACGCCTACCTGGGCACCCGCGGCCGGACCGGCGGAGTGGAGGTGACCCTCCAACTCCTCGCCGACGGCTGGAGCCTGGACCCAGCCCCTCCTTCCTCACCAACCAGTCCCCCGACCGCCTCATCCGGCTCCACCGCCGGGACAACCCGCTACAGCACTCGGCCGAGATGGCCGGCGACACCGAGCGCTGGCTGTTCGAGGTCGGCCCGCCCCGCGAGGTCTGGTACGCCACCGCCTCCTCGCGCCTGCCCGAGCACCTCCTGCAAACACTCACCACGACCATCACCGACCCGGCCCCGGCCAACCGCTACATGCGGCGCATCGACCTGGAGCACCTACCCTCTGGAGCCACGGCGACTGCGACCACGCCGAGCCCGCTGGAGGTGGCGCGCGTCAGGGCGGCCACCCGCCGCTCGCTCTCCGTACCCCGTGCCGCTCCCACATCGCTCGCCCACAGCACCACCACCCGCCCGCACTCCCGCAGGCCCCCGCCGCCCGGCGCTCCCGCTGACCATCGACACCTTGGAGGGCAGTGTGTCCGACACCATCGCCCTCGACCACGCCAACGCGATGATCGAGAAGCCCGGGGCCGGCCGATCGGCGAACTGGAGCGTCCTGCCATCCACCGCTCCGTCGAGGACCCGCGGCTTCGTGCGGCCATCCACACAAGGGGCTACCTCACCGTGGTCTCCAACATTGTCGCTGTCCACCAGGCCCGCCTGCACGCCCTCACCCGGCCCGGCCATGTCCCCGCCTTCTACGACTTCGACCGGATCACCGAGTCGGCGAGTTCCCTGCGGACCGCCCACGCCGAGAGCAACACCGCCCTGCAGACGATCCGCCACGTCGTCGACGCCCGCGAGGCCGCCCTGACGACCCAGGGCGGCCTCGACGCCGAACGGGTCCGGGCCGCCACCTCCCGCACCACGCAGTCCCCCCGTCCGCTGGAGCTGCCCGCCGGCCATCCCGGCACCCCGCCGGCCGCAGCGACGCCGGCCCCGTCGCCGACGAACCGGCGGTAACGGCCCTTCAGTCTGTGGCCTGGTCGCTGTGGGCGCCCGGATCGGCTGCGCCCACCGCGCGGGCCAGCTCCTCCACCGTCATCTCCACGCGCCGACCGTCCGCCAGCCGCCCCTGGACCGCGTTCTCCTGGACATGCGCCGCAGCGGTCTTCGTCCGTACCGTCCACTGCCCGTCGGCAATCATCACGACATCGCCTATCGTCCACGGCCGTCCCGCTGCCAGGATCTTGAGCTCCAGCGCCGCACCGTCCCGGCCTCTGTCCGCCTCCCCAACGCTCGTCCCCTCCTCCCGTACGGCCCGCTGCCGCAACCCCTTTCCGCAACCCGTCTCGCTGATCCTTTCCAGGCCGGGCGGACCCGGGCCTCGCGGTCCAGTTCGCCCACGGCAGACGGGCAACACCGGAAATGACTACGAACACCGGCGTGGCGCATGCCAACGTACGGGTGTCAAGAAAACCGCAGGTCAACGAAGGGAACACCACCGTGAACGCCACCAGCAGCCTCCTGCCCTCCCCTGTCCGCCCCACCCTCGAGAACCGTTCCTGGCTCTCCTCCGATCACTGCGCGGAGCCTGTGCTCGAACTGCTCGGCGCGCTCGGCTGGCCAATCGTCAACACCCCTGAGGCGAACGTCCACTGCACCAGCCCGGACGGGCGCGTGTACGTCGGCTGGCTGCCGGAGGCTCCGGACGCCTGGCAGCGCGGCATCGTCTGGCGCGTGCGGGTCCAGCCCGCCGACGCCGAGGCGTGGACCCAGGAGTTCGGTGTCCGCACCCCGTCCGAGGCTGTCGCCGGCTTCCTCGCCGCGCTGATCGACGACCCCTCCCGCTAACCCAACTCACCGCAACTGCGGACGCATTGCCTCCGCCTCAACGACCGCGTCGCCGACGCCACCGAACGCAACAGCTTCGGCTCTTACCGTGGTCAACCCGCTCACCATCTGCGCCGACGGCTTCTTTCTCTCGGCGATCGCCCCGTCCCCGCCGTCGCCCTGTTGCTTCCCGTCGAAGAAGTGGTCGGTTTCCCCAGCGAACGTCCCGAGCCGTGGTCACCTTCGACGACGCGCACGACCTGGGCCTGCACCACGACCGAAAGGCAGTCGCTCCTCCCCTCCAGGGAGTCCGGCGGCGCCCGTGTGCATCAGATCGGCAACGCACGGGGCCTGCCCGACCACACGGCCGCCAGATTGCTCGACCGACTGGCTGCCAACGGTGTGGTGATCCTCGAAGCTGAGGGCGATTCGCTGCCGATGTGCTCCTACGGATTGGCGCACTGACCCCCGGCGCCAAGCGTCCTTTCCTCGGCTCGACAGGACCACGTGACTCACCGCGCCCCGCTGAGCAACCGTCACGCCGAGGAATCCGTCTGCCCCGCGAACAAACGGACCAAGTCCGGCAAGTCGCTGCACCCCGCCTGCCTCGGCCGCTCTTACTCCCAGGCCATCTGCACCTGCGATGCCTGGCAGTTCAAGTACCCCAGTAAGGGCCCCGGCAAGGGCTGCGTCAACGAATCCCGCAAGCGTCACCGCGCCACCCACTCCATGACCGACCCGAAGGGTCCGACGATCCTGCACGGCCTGCTCCGCCTCGACTTCCGGTGACCGCCACCGCTCCCGGTACCGCCCCGACTTCCCTGCTGCCTGAACCACTTGGAGAACCACCGTGCCCCATCACCTCACCATCGGCCACCTGCTCGCCCGACTCCAGCCCCTCGACCCGAACCTGCGCATCCGCCTCGCTGTGAACCCTGACTGGCCGTTCACCCACCTCCTCGGCGCGAGCGCCGTAGAGCACGAGGGCATTGCTTACCTCGCCGAGGACGGGCAGGACGGCTACCTCCCGACCGCCGTCCGCGACGAACTCGCCTGGGCCTGACCACCACTCCGATCCCGAACCAGGAGGACCAGATCACCTCTCACAACCGCCGCAGAACGCCCCACCCGCTTGACGGCCTCGCCATTTGGCCGATGCCGACCGGAGTCCGCGGCGCCCTCGTCCGCACCGCCCCCGCTCGCCCCCGAGGACCCCATCAACGTCCTCTGGCTGCCCGCTGACGCTCCCCGTCTTCCTTCCGGCCGAATCAGCCTGCGCTGGCCGCTGCGCAGGCTGGGACGTCACGGCCCGGCTCGGCCTCGGCATCCCGGCCGCCCTGCCGGGCGAACGTCTCAACGCCGACGTGATCGACTACCTGCGCACCGGCGTCGACGCGGGCATGCTCCTCCCCGACAGCGCTGATCCCGCACTCACCACGCTGCGCGTCGTCGTCGAGTACTGACCGGCGGATGACTCTCGATGCCCCACGACGGCCGCCCGGCGGGAGGAAACCAAGCACGACCACGTCCTCCGCCGCGCTGCCCGGACTGCGCGAGCGCGTCACGGTGGACCTGGCCCTGCGCGGCCTCCAGCACGACCGGGTTGCCGTCTGCGCCATACGCCTGCTCGACCTCGACTTCTTCCGAGTCGGCTCACCGGCGTACGAGAAGGCCAACGGTTCGTACAGCCCGACCACCCTGCGCCGCAACCAGGTCACCGTCCACGGCGCCGATCTCCAGTTCGTGTATGCCGCTAAGTCCGGGCGCCGCCGCGACCTCGCCCTCTCCGATCAGGCCGCTGCCAAGGCCGTCCGGGCTCTGCTGCACCGCCACGACGACAACCCGGCCCTGCAGGCTTTCGGGGAGCACCGGACGTGGCAGTCCCTTGGATGTCCTGAACCTGAACGTGCCCGGGTCGTCCGAGAGACGGTGGGTCACCTGGGAAACAGCCCGGCAGTCTGCCGGCCCTCTACGTCAACCCGCGACCGTTCGAGCTCTACGGCTGGGGAGTCACCATCGCTGACGCGCTGCCCGACCTCGACGCCGACCCAGCCGGACCATTGCCCGGCACCCGCGAGACCGTGGAACGCGCCGCCCTCGACCTTCTCGCCCAGCAAAGGACCACGGGTAAAGGCATGGGACGGGGTGTGCCGGGTAGCCGCCGGTCTACCTACCACGTCCAAGGAGGAGTCATGCCGGCCGGCTCGAACAAGAAGAGGGAACGCCAGTACGAGCACATCAAGGAGAGCGCCCTCGACCGCGGGGAGAGCGAGAAGCGAGCCAAGGAGATCGCCTTCCGCATGGTGGACAAGGAACGAGCCCGCCACGGCGAGTCGAAGACCGCCAGTCGCTCCTCTACCCAGGACACCTCCTCGCAACGAGGCGGCCGCCGCTCCCACTCGGGCTCCCCAGGCCCCACCTATGACCAGCTCTACAACGAGGCCAAGAAACGCAATATCTATGGCCGTTCGACGATGAACAAGAAGCAGCTCGCCAACGCCCTCGGCCATTAACAAGCACGCGCCGGGTGGCCGTCGAGGGAGGATGGGGAAGGGACAGCCATCCCGCCGGAAGGAATCCCATCGTGTCCGCCACCTCGGGCCCCCAGCCGGAGCCCGGCCAACAGACCCAAGCGCCCCTTCAGGTCACCTCCCATGCGGCGGCCATCACCGCGGTGGTGTGCCGCGTCTCAGGAGAATCCGACCACGACAACCGGCGCCTCCTCGACGAAGCCCTCGCTAAGGCCATCGCAGACGCACCCGCGATGCTGATCGTCGACCTCGTAGCCCTCACCTTCTGCGACTCCGCGTGCCTCAACGCCCTCCTCCAGGCCCGCCACGACGCCGAGACCGCAGGAGTCTGGCTCGTCCTCTCCGGCGCCGGGCCCCAGCTGCTGCGCCTGCTGGCGATCACCGGAACCGATGAGATCTTCACCCTCCGCACGCACATCCGCACCACTGTCCCCTGCCCTGAATGAGCACGCCATGACACTTCCGGCCCGCTATACGATCACCATGCCGGGGACCTCCGGATCCCACGCCCCACCCGAAGTCGTCGTCGTCCACTTCACCGGCGCCTACACCTCAAACGGCGCCCCGATCTACAGCGATGTTCCGGGCACCTTCCAAGTCGAGATCGCCGGCGGTGCGGCCCGCCCACTCGCCGCCACCAGCGGCCCCGGGCAGCACACCTGCCTCCACGCTGTTCCGCTGCGCTGAGGGCCCGGGCGGGTAGGGGGTGAGCATCTCGGCCGCGATCCGCCCGGCGGCCTTCTCGACGGGCACCTGTTCGGCCGGGCCGAAGAACGCGTCGCGCGGCAGCAGCACCTGCTCCAGGCGCAGCTGCCGGGGGCGTGTAAGCGATCTCGTGTAAGTGCCTTGGGATTATTGGATGCTGAGCCGGTCATCGAAGAAGAGTGAGAACTGGTTCAGCGCCTCCTTCCAGTGTGCGGCGACGTGGTTGATGTCGCGTGCCCTGGGGGTGATCTGCTCACGCACCGCGAGGTAGAGAACCTTCAACGCGGCCTGCTCGGAAGGGAAGTGGCCACGGTTTCGGGTGGCCTTCCGCAGTCGGGAGTTGATCGACTCGACCAAGTTAGTGGAGTAGACGACCGTCCTTATCGCGGGCGGGAACGCGAGGTAGGGCGTGAACTCGCCCCAGGCCGCCCGCCAGGTGCGGACCACGGCCGGGTAGCGTTCGCCCAGCTCGGACGCGGCAAGCTCGTCCAGGGCCCGCTCGGCGGCCTGCTCCGTCGGCGCGCTGTAGATCGCCCGCAGGGCCGGCACCAGCTTGGAGCGGTCCCTGCCGGAGGACAGCCGAAGCGAGGCCCTGATCAAGTGGATCACGCACGTCTGCACCGTCGCGCGGGGCCAGGTGCCGGTCACCGCGTCCGGCAGGCCCTTCAGGCCGTCGCAGCAGACGATGCACACGTCCTCGACGCCCCGGTTGCGCAGTTCGGACAGCACGGCCATCCAAGCGGTGGCGCCCTCGCCCTCCGTACCGACCCACAGGCCCAGGACGTCCTTGCGGCCGTCCATGTCGACCCCGACCGCGAGGTAGACCGGCTTCGAAGCCACCGCCCCGGCACGGATCTTCACCCACAGCGCGTCGATGTAAATGATCGGCCACACCGGGTCCAGGGGCCGGTTCTGCCAAGCGACCAGCTCGTCCGCCACGGCGTCGGTGACCTTGCTGATCAGGTCCGCGCTGACCTCGACCCCATAGATCTGCGCGAGGTGGGAACGGATGTCGCGCACCGACCGCCGAGGTGGAGGCCGCGATGCACGGCTGCCAGGTGGGCCCCGGCCGCTCACCCCTACGCTGCGGGGCGCACTGGCCGCCAACGAGTGGGCGGCCGGCCACCGGCATGCAGCCCCGATCAGCGGGGCTCTGCTGGTGGGCGACCTGCCGAACACCGCCCAGTCGAAGGGCGAGGAACGCGCGGCTCTGCGACGCGTGAACAACCGGACGGAGGCCGGCCCGGAAGACCGCGACTTCGCGCTCGTAGATCTTGAATTGCGATGATCACGGTGTGGCGTGAAGCGATCTGACGGGCCGACAGTGGGCCCGGCCGGGGCCCTTGCTGCCGTGCGCCTACCGCCTACCGCCTACCGCTTCCGAGGTTCTGCCGTGTCGTTGAACCAAGCTCACTGTCTTGCTGTCTGACAGGTAACGGCTCGATCATGCGCCGCCCGACGGCGCGGCGTCAAGGTCCGACTCCTGCCCGGCGCCCCGGGGAGGAGCACCGACGGTCTGCGGTCGCCCGTCGTCGGCTCCGCTCGTGCACGGACCCTCACAGGACGAGAAGTCCACAACTGATCGGATTTGATCGTACGGCTCTCGCAGGGCAGGCTCGGTGCCGCACAGTGGTGGAACCGCCACGGTCCGGCACGGAGGGAGCCATATGTCCGGGACCGAGCACAGCAAACCAACGGCACACGTGGTCGTCGGGTATACCCCGCAGGATGCTTTCGTCGCCGTCCAATTCAGTCCGCCTCCAGCGGAATACGTGTGGCATGACCGGCAGGCCGAGCACCGCCGGGACCGGTTCGGGCCGGGCAACTGCTACCAACAGTGGCTCGCCGTCGATGTCGCCACCGGTGCCGTCTGGTTCGGGGACACCGATTGGCGAACACAAGGCGAGGACGTCGCCCACTCGCTCCCGGGACATCGCCGGGCCACGGTCGGCGATGGCGCACTGCCATCCCCGGCCGTGTTCGCGGTCCTGCTCACGCACCGCGCCGTTGACGACCAGGGCGCCGACGTCTGGCGCTTCTTCAGTGCCGAGGAGCTCTATGCGCTCGTCCGGCGGGTGCTGCCCCTGGTCCAGCGGGTGATCGGCTCGCTGCACCGCGTGGGCCCGGGCGGGAGTCTGGAATGGTCCGCCGAGGCTGCTACGGCCTGGACCGATCTCGAACAGGCCTGCCGGTTCACGCTCGACGCGACGGGGGCGGTCGCCTGGGCCGAACCCCGCATGAGCCCGGTTCCCGCGTGGCGGGTCGAAGTAGCGGACTTCCTCGCCCGGAATCCGGAGCTGTGCGACCCGGCCTGGACGACAGCCACCGACGCCGAGCTGGACGGCTGTGCCGCTTACGAACCCGATTCCGGTTACGGCGGCGTGCCGGGACGGATGTGCGCTACGGCGGACGTTCGGATCGAGGAGGGTTACACCTTCTACGGTCACCGTGCGGCTCTGTACGCCTACCGCGCGGCGGCCTGCGGCAACCGCACTCCGGTCGATGCCGGGCTCTGGCTGCGGACCAGCGATGCCGGACGGAGCAGCTGGGAGGGCGCGAAGGTCGTGGGAGCGAGTCTCGCCGATGCCACTGACTGCGTGTTGAACCACCTTGCCGAGACGTTCCGCAGTGCTGCGGCCGACGACGGCGTGGTCCTCACCGGCCTGCCGGCCTACCTGCGGCAACAGCGGGCCGGGGAAAGGACGGCGGTCGACGACACGCTTGCCGCCACCGGGGAGGAACTGAAGCGCCTGGAGGAGTTACTCAAGGAGGTCCGCCTGGTCCGGAACACCGTCCTGACCCGGGTCCTTAGCTGGACCGACGGGCGGGACGACGAGGCGATCGCTCGTCTCGCGGCGATGTCCCCCGTCGCTGTGGCCGAGTGGCGTGAGCGGCTCACCGCCGACCGGAGCATCCGGTCGCAGGCGTGAGCGGCTGCCCGGAGACCTGCCTGAGGTCGCGGCTTTCGGTCGCGCACTCGTCGCGGCGTTGCCCCCGGCTCACGAGAGGGCGGCCAGTGCCTGCGCGGCGAGCATCCGTTCCAGGGCCAGCAGAGCGCACGGGGCGTGCCGGGTGTCGATGCGGACGGTGTAGATGAAGCGCGTCAACTCCGGGTCGGCGAGGGGACGCGCCACGACCTGGGTGTTGCCCGGGGGAAGGGCCAGCCGCGGCATGACGGCGACGCAGAGGCCGGCGGCGACGAAGCCGAGCACGGTGTTGAAGTCGTCACCGTCGTATTCCAGGCGGGCCTGGAATCGCGGTGTCTTGGCCATCTGAGCGAGCAGTTCCAGGCGCAACGCGGCCTCCGGAGCTGCGATCCACGTCTCGGACGCGAGGTCTGCCAGGTCGATGACGTCCCGGTGGGCGAGGTGGTGGTCAGCCGGGACGACTGCCACGACCGGGTCGCGTGCGACCAGCGTTCGGCGCAGCGTCCGGGGCGGTGGCATCGGGATGAAGTCGTAGTCGTAACTGAGGGCCAGGTCCATGTCTCCCCGCTTGAGCCGGCTGTAGCCGGCGTCCGGTTCCACCTGGGAGAGGCTGACCTGTACATCCGGGTAGGTCGCGTGGAGATCTGCCAGCGCCTGCGGGACGATGCCGGCGGCGGATGAGGCGAAGGCTCCGAGTCTGATCCGTCCGGCCGTGCCCGCCCGCATGGCGTCGAGTTCCACGGACGCCGCCGCCAGTGCGCTCCGGACACGCTGCTCGGCGTCGAGGAGGACCGTGCCGGCCGGGGTGGGGCGCACGGGGCGGCGCTCTATCAGGATGAGGCCGGCACGGCGTTCGAGTTCGGCGATCTGTTGCGAGACGGCGGGCGCGCTGTAGCCCAGCTCGCGTGCGGCGGCGTTGAAGGAGCCGTGGCGGACCACGGCTTCGAGGGTGGCGAGCAACCGGGGGTCTAGTCTCTGCACGGAGTTAAGGCTCACTTATCTGTCGCGAAGATGTCTTTTCTTGTGCTTAAGCATGAACGGCAGCAGGATTCTTGTTCGCGGCCGGATGTGCAAGCCTCGGCTCCCGGGTCCGCGACCAACCCCCACCCTCGTCGGGCTCGTTCGTGTGCCCGCCGGGCCGTGCACCCCCTCCTCCGCGTCCCGCCTGCACCCGCATCTGTCGGGCGGGCCGCGGAGGAGACGGCTTCGACGATCGACCCGCGCTGCTGAAAGGACGTGGTATGCCCAAGCCACTCATCGGACTGACCACTTACCTCGCCGACGCTCAGTGGGGGGAGTGGGAGCTGCCCGCCGCGCTGCTGCCCGCGGCGTACATCAGCTGCCTCCGGGCGGCGGGCGGCCGGGTGGTCCTGCTGCCGCCGGACGCGCCGGAGGCCGCGCCGGACGTCGTCGCGCGCCTGGACGCGATCGTCCTGACCAGCGGCGAGGACGTGGATCCCGCGTTGTACGGGGCGCAGCCGCATCCGTGCACGGGGCCGCCGATGCGTGAGCGCGACCGGTGGGAGTGGGCCGTGCTGGACGAGGCTCTCGCGCGTGACATGCCAGTGCTCGGAGTGTGCCGCGGCATGCAGTTGATGAACGTGCACGCGGGCGGCACCCTGATCCAGCACCTCCCCGAAACCGTGGGTCACCACGGGCACAACCTGCACGGCGGCCACTTCTCCCCCCATGCCGTCACCACGGTGCCGGGGACGCGGATCGGCGCGCTCCTTCCGGGGACCCGCCAGGTCGCCACGCACCATCATCAGGCGGTGGAGTCCCTCGGAGCCGGCTTGGTCGTGGGCGCCCGCACGGCGGACGGCACCGTCGAGGCGATCGAGAGCACCCGGCACCGCTTCGTGGTCGGCGTGCAGTGGCACCCCGAAATGGCTTTCGATTCAGCGGTGGTACACGCTCTGGTGGCCGCGGCCGGGTCGGCCTCGGGCCCTGCGCCGAGGGGTGCCGGCGAGCGGAAGGTGCGTGTCCGGAGTGCGTCGGAGCTCTCCGAAGCGACTCCGGTGTCTTGACAGCGTGTCACTACGGGCCCCAGGATCAGCCCGTGAACCTGTCAGACAGCCAGACAGGTGGTCCGGTCCCGCGGCGCGTCAGCGCGATGGAAGCGGTGTTCGGCCACCTGCGCAGCGCCATCGAGCGCGGTCAGTACGCCGTGGGAGACAAGCTCCCCTCGGAAGCGGAGCTGTGCCGGACCCTGGAGGTCAGCCGGCCCGTGCTGCGCGAGGCACTCCGTGCCCTGCAGGCCATGGGCCTGACGGTCTCCAGGACCGGCAAGGGCACCTTTGTCGTGGCCAACACGGTCGAGGACCCCACCTTCGGCGACTACGCGGCCAGCGATCTCCTGGAAGTGCGCCGACACGTCGAGATCCCGGTGGCCGGATACGCGGCCCTGCGCCGCACCCCGGAGGACCTGGACCACTTGGGCCACCTGCTCGACCGGATGGAGCGGGAGAGCGACACCACCGCATGGGTCGCCCTGGACACCGTGTTCCACCTGGCGGTGGCCGAGGCCTCCGGCAACCCGGTGTTCCGCCGGGTGATCGAGGAGATCCGTGACGCACTGGCGCGTCAGTCGACCTTCCTCAACGAACTCGGCGGTCGGCGCGAGCAGTCCAACTGCGAGCACCGGGCGATCGTCGAGGCCCTGATCGACGGTTCCGAGCCCGACGCCGTCGAGGCGATGTCCCACCACCTCCGCCGTGTGGAGGCCACCCTCACCGACATCGTGCGCCCCCAGCGCGCGGACACCTCAAGAGAAGGCAGGGCCGAGGCGTGAGCGAGCAGTTCCTCAAGGACGAGAAGCGCCCCACGACCCGTCACGTCGACGCCGGCGACACCGGCTACAGCAAGTCCCTGAAAGCCCGGCACGTCAACATGATCGCCATCGGCGGAGCCATCGGCACCGGGCTGTTCCTCGGTGCGGGCGGACGGCTCGCCGATGCCGGGCCCTCCCTGTTCGTCGCGTACGCCATCTGCGGCGTCTTCGCGTTCCTCGTCGTGCGGGCGCTCGGCGAGCTCGTCCTGTACCGCCCCTCCTCCGGCGCCTTCGTGTCGTACGCCCGGGAGTTCCTGGGAGAGAAGGGTGCGTACACCGCCGGCTGGATGTACTTCCTCAACTGGGCGACCACCGGCATCGCCGACATCACCGCCGTCGCCACCTACACCCACTACTGGCACCTGTTCTCCGACGTCCCGCAATGGGTGATCGCGCTCATAGCCCTGGCCGTGGTCCTCACCGTCAACCTCATCTCGGTGCGGATCTTCGGCGAACTGGAGTTCTGGTTCGCGATCGTCAAGGTCAGCGCCCTGGTGGTCTTCATGGGCATCGCGATCTTCCTGCTCGTCACCCGGCACCCGGTCGACGGCGTCGTACCCGGCCCGTCCCTGATCACGGACAACGGCGGGATCTTCCCCAACGGCCTGCTGCCCATGCTGCTGATCGTCCAGGGCGTCGTCTTCGCCTACGCCTCCGTCGAACTGGTCGGCGTCACGGCCGGGGAGACCGAGAACCCCGAGAAGATCATGCCGAAGGCGATCAACTCGATCATGTGGCGCGTGGGCCTGTTCTACGTCGGCTCGGTCGTCCTGCTCTCGATGCTGATGCCGTGGAACAAGTACACCTCCGGCCAGAGCCCCTTCGTGACGGTGCTCTCCCACATCGGCATCCCGGCGGCGGACAACGTGATGAACCTGGTCGTCCTCACCGCGGCGATGTCCTCACTCAACTCCGGCCTCTACTCCACCGGCCGCATCCTGCGCTCCATGGCCGTCAACGGATCGGCCCCGCGTTTCACCGCCCGGATGAGCCGCACCCAGGTGCCCTACGGCGGCATCCTGCTCACCAGCGCCATGTGCGTCCTCGGTGTCGGCCTCAACTTCGTGGTCCCCGCCGACGCGTTCGAGATCGTGCTCAACCTCGCGGCCATCGGCATCATCGCCACCTGGGGCATGATCATGGTCTGCCACCTCATGTTCTGGCGGAAGACCACGGCCGGCGAACTGACCCGTCCCGGCTACCGCCTGCCCGGCTCGCCCTGGACCGAACTCGTGACGCTGGCCTTCCTCGCCGCCGTCCTGGTCCTCATGTACGCCGACGGCGGCACCGGACGCACCACCGTGCTGTGCGTACCGCTCATCGCCGCCGCACTCGTCGCCGGCTGGTACGCGATCCGCGGACGCATCGCGCGCGCCGCCGCCAAAACCGACGGCTGAACCCGGCGGCCCGGGGGCGGGCGGACCCGCCGCGCGTCCGCCCGGCCCGCCGCACGCAGGCACCAGACCAGCAGTCCCGAGCCATCACGATCGAGGCAGTCATGCTCACCAGCTCCCTCGCGGACGCGCCCGCGATCCGCGAACCCCGCCACGCGCCCGTCGCCCACGTCACCCGTGGCGGCGTGGTCGAGAGCACCCACTACGGTTCCGTCGTCGTCCTCGACGGCGACGGCAAGCTCCGGTTCCACCTCGGTGACGCGGAGGCCGCGTGCTACCCGCGATCGGCCCTCAAGCCGGTCCAGGCCGTCGCCATGGTGCGGGCCGGGCTGCCGCTCGACGGCGACCTGCTCTCGCTCGCGATGGGCAGCCACTCCGGCGAGGAGCGCCACCTCGCCGGGGTCCGGCGGATCCTGGCGCTCGCCGGCCTCACCGAGGACGACCTGCGCAACGTCCCGGACCTGCCGTACGACCCGGCCGTCCGCGACACCTGGATCCGGCAGAACCGCCCACCCTCCAGGCTCGCCCAGAACTGCTCCGGCAAGCACGCCGCGATGCTCCACCTCTGCAAACTCAACGGATGGCCGCTGCAGGACTACGACGTCCCCGAGCACCCGCTCCAACGAATTGTCGCGGAAGTCGTGGAGGACCTCACCGGCCAGCGCATCGCCCACGCCACAGTGGACGGCTGCGGCACCCCCCTGTTCGCCGTCTCCCTCCACGGTCTAGCCCGTGCCGCCGCGCGCATCGCCACCGGTGCGCCCGGGACACCTGAATTCCGGGTGGCGGACGCACTACGCAGCCACCCGGAGATGGCCTCCGGTACGGGGCGGGACGTGGCTCGACTGATGCACGCGGTACCCGGGCTGCTCGCCAAGGACGGCTTCGAGGGCGTCCAGATCGCCGCGCTGCCGGACGGCCGCGCCGTCGCCGTCAAGATCGCCGACGGGGCGAACCGGGCGCGCATCCCGGTGACGGCAGCCGCCCTGGTACAGGCGGGAATCGACCCGCGGCTGCTGACCGGTTTCGCCGGGGAGCCGATCACCGGCGGCGGCCGGCCCGTCGGCGGCGTACGGCCGGTGGCCGCGCTGGACCCCTCGGCCCTGCTCGCCCGCCCCTGACCCGAACCACCACTCCGAGAAGAGGACCCGCACACCCATGACCGCCGCCACCCGCAGCGAACACGACCTGCTCGGAGACCGCGACGTCCCCGCCGACGCCTACTGGGGCGTCCACACCCTGCGCGCCACCGAGAACTTCCCCATCACCGGCACGCCCATCTCGGCCTACCCGCACCTGATCGACGCCCTGGCCGCCGTGAAGGAGGCCGCCGCCCTCGCCAACGAGGAACTCGGCCTGCTGGAGCCCCGGAAGGCGGAAGCGATCGTCACCGCCTGCCGCGAGATCCGCAGCGGCAAGCTGCACGACCAGTTCGTCGTCGACGTCATCCAGGGCGGCGCCGGCACCTCGACCAACATGAACGCCAACGAGGTCCTCGCCAACCGGGCGCTGGAGCTGCTGGGCCACGCCAGGGGCGAGTACCGGCACCTGCACCCCAACGAGCACGTCAACCTCGGCCAGTCCACCAACGACGTCTACCCGACCGCCGTCCGGATCGCGACCGTCTCCGCGGTACGCGGCCTGCTCGACGCGATGGCCGTCCTCCAGGACGCCTTCGCCCACAAGGCCGTCGAGTTCCGCGACGTGCTGAAGATGGGGCGCACCCAGCTGCAGGACGCCGTGCCGATGACGCTCGGGCAGGAGTTCTCCGCCTTCGCCGTCATGCTCGACGAGGACCGCAGCCGGCTCGCGGAGGCCGTCGAACTGATCCACGAGATCAACCTCGGCGCGACGGCCATCGGAACCGGGCTCAACGCCCCCGCCGGATACGCCGAATCCGCCCGCCGCCACCTCGCCGACATCACCGGGCTGCCCCTGGTCACCGCCGCCAACCTGGTCGAAGCCACCCAGGACTGCGGCGCGTTCGTCCAGATGTCCGGCGTCCTCAAGCGCATCGCCGTCAAACTGTCCAAGACCTGCAACGACCTGCGGCTGCTGTCCTCCGGGCCGCGCGCCGGCCTCGGCGAGATCAACCTGCCTCCGGTGCAGGCCGGTTCGAGCATCATGCCCGGCAAGGTCAACCCGGTGATCCCCGAAGTCGTCAACCAGGTCGCCTTCGAGGTGATCGGCAACGACGTCGCCGTCACCATGGCCGCCGAGGCCGGGCAGCTCCAACTCAACGCCTTCGAACCGATCATCCTGCACTCCCTGTCGGAGTCCATCACCCACCTGCGCGCCGCATGTCTCACCCTCGCCGAGCGCTGCGTGGCCGGCATCACCGCCAACACCGAGGCGCTGCGCAAGACCGTCGAGAACTCCATCGGCCTGGTGACCGCCCTCAACCCGCACATCGGGTACACAGCCGCCACCGACATCGCCAAGGAGGCCCTCGCGAGCGGCCGGGGCGTCGCTGAACTCGTCCTGGAGAAGGGGCTGCTCCCGCCCGAGACGCTCGCGGCCCTGCTGCGGCCCGAGGTCATCGCCGGCAGCGGCGTGGCCGTGGTATGAGGACTGCCCGGCGCGGATCCGTGATGCCGCTCAGGCGGTCTCTCGTCCAGCTTCGTGTTCCCGTCGGAGGCACCGCCCCGCGCCGGACGCTCGGCCGTAGCCACGCGATCGGGGTCGGCGATGACACCGAAAACCGGATCAGTCATGGCCGCGCCGTCGGCCTGCGCGATGGCGGGCCGCGTCGCCCGATCCCGTGCGGCCAGCGGCCGGACGGTCAGGTCCTTCTTGGCCTGCCCGACGGCACCGATGTGGCGGGGCAGGCGGACGGACAACTCCTCGCCCAACCGGTAGATCACATGGTCTGAGCCGGCCGGATCGAGCGGCTCCGGGGGCGGACCGGCCCATTGCGGGAACTGCGAATCGACCAGGCCCCTGACCAGCGCGGCGTCGATCGCAGGGCGGGTGTCCGCGATTCTCTCGGCCGCCAAGAGCAACTCCTCGAGTCGGCCCGCCCGTGCGACGAACAAGTTGAGGCCATCACAGTGCGTCGCAGGCCGGCCTGTCGACCGGATTCCCCGCCTGCGCCATCCGCTACGGGACTCCGCGCGCCAGATGCTCGAAGCCGACCCGGCATGCCCCCGAAGCCGATGGCGCAGGGCGGGTCCAACGCGGGCGTCGCGCTGGACCCGCACCTGAGCGACAGACAGCGCCGTCGGCAAGCACTCGGCGGGCACCTTCACCGAGCTGGACCTGACCCAGGACCCCCCGACAACCGCCGGGTCCCGGCGATGCTCACCTACCCGAACGCCCCCGGACCTGAGGGTCGAGGAGGAGAGGGGGAGCTTTCCGCACCCCGGGTGTGCCCGCGGCCGGGTGATGTCCGGGCCCGGCCTGTGTGGCCCTTCTCGGGTCAGGGCCCGGCCTGTGTGGCCCTTCTCGGGTCAGGGCTCGACCGGGACGGCCGTCGTGTCCGCCGAGGATGCGGGGTGCTGCCCGGCCTGAATCGCGTGCGCCGGGACCTCGCACACGATGACGAGGCCGTCACGATCGTTTCCCTGCTCGCCGACACGCGTGAACCCGAAGCCCGCGACGGTGGCCAGGGAGGCGGCGTTGTCAGCACTGACCCTGGCCCGCACCGTCCTGACACCGGGTTCGGCGGCGGCCCTGACGAGCAGCGCCCTCAGTATGGCGCGGGCGTAACCCTGACGGCGGTACCCGGGCACGACGGTGAAGCCGACCTCGACCATGCCATCCTCGTCCGGTGGCCCGTGGAACCCGGCGTCGCCGACCACGGCCCCGTCCGGCTCGGACACCGCGGCCCGCGTGATCCAGGGCGCGGCCGACGGGTCCCGGGCCAGCTGGTCGGCGCGGTAGCCGAAGATCCAACGGGCACGGTCACCGACGAAGTGCGGGTCGAGGGCGACGCCCGCCTCGGCGCTGCCGCCGGCGAGGTCACCGTCGGCGAGCGCCCGCAGCGCCTTCGCCCCGAGCTCGACGAAACGGACGCGCTTGGCGCTGGTGGAGTGAAGTTCGCTGTTCATCCCGGAGATGCTCGCCCAGCGACCGGAGGACTGTCCACCGCTTAGGTTGGCGTTTGTCCTCGTAGGTCGCTCGACCTGCTGAGATCCGCTGGATCTGGGGACATGTGACGCGGCCGTTCTCCACGCTTCGAGATATCGAGTAACGAAGCACGAGAGAACGGCCGCTGCGTATGAGCCTTCCCGTTGACGTGCCAGCGGGCGAGGCATTGAGCGTGTTGTCCCGCTTTCGGGTTGACTTCTACGACTGCCTGTACAGCCGCGCCGATGCGCTCTTCGAGCTCACCGACGCGGTGCTGTGCTCGGACGGGCCGGTGAAGACCCTGGTGGAGCTGTCTTTGGCGGTAGAGCACCGACGCGGGCACGGCGCCCTGTACGCCGCGTTGGACCGGGGCCGGCTGGAGCCTGCACGGTTGCGCCGCACGCTGGCCGCTCTGCCACTGCCGAAGGCGGCCGACGGGCGGATCGTGCTGGCGTGGACGTCAGCAACTGGCTCCGCCCGGACGCCCCGACCTACGACGAACGACTGTTCTGCCACGTCTACGGGCGCGGCGACCGAAAGTCTACCCACCCACCATGACGACCCTGCCGACCATCGCCGCGAGCATACGCACCGTGCAGGCGGCCCCCTGCACCTGGGCAAGCCCGGCAGCGGCCGCCCGCTGCACTACAATCCGGCGCAGGCCAACGTGGACGCCAACCGCGCCGCCTCATGCCCGCCGGCCGGTCCCCGTCCCCGGCGTGATCAGACAGCGTGCAACCCGTGGGCGGCGAACACCGCGCAAGCCGCGGCCACCTGGTCGCGGGCCGGCGTCGGCGCGTCGGCGAGGGTGAACTCCAGGCCCAGCGCGCGCCATTTGGCGGCGCCGAGCTTGTGGAAGGGCAGCACGTCGACCCGGGCGACGTTGCCGAGGGAGGCGGCGAATGAGGCGACGCCCTCGATGTTCTCGGGAAGGTCGGTGAGCCCCGGGACGAGAACGAAGCGGACCCGGACCTCCGTGCCGAGACCGGCCAGGCGTCGGGCGAAGTCCAAGGTGGGAGCGAGTCTCTGCCCGGTCAGGTGCCGGTAGAGCGCGCGATCCCAGGACTTGATGTCGAGCAGGACGAGGTCGGTGTCGGCGAGCAGCGCGTCGGTGGCGCGGGAGCCGAGGAAGCCGGAGGTGTCCAGGGCGGTGTGCAGGCCGAGTTCGTGCTTGAAGCGGTGCAGCAACTCGCCGGTGAGATTCGGCTGGAGCAGCGGCTCGCCGCCGCTTATCGTCGCTCCGCCACCGGAGGCGCGGATGAACTCGGTGTACTTGGCGGCCTCCTGGACGATCTCGTCGGCGGTGGCGCGCCGGCCGTCGCGCAGGTGCCACGTGTCGGGGTTGTGGCAGTAGAGGCAGCGCAGCGGGCAGCCGGCGAGGAAGGCGACGAAACGCGTCCCTGGGCCGTCGACGCCGGTCGACAGGTCCCAGGAGTGCAGCATGCCGGTCACCGGGCACGGGGCCGTCGTGTCCGCAGGCGGGCACGTAGCAGGTGCGGTGCCGCCGGCCGAGGCGGCGAAAGTGGTTTCGGTCATTGCGGATTCTCCTTGCACAAAGGCGCGGTGCCGACGCCCGTGGTCGGGGAGGGCGTCGGCACCGCGTGCGGGTGGGCGCTGCTACAGCGCGCTGTGGAAGGTGCGGCCGATCACGTCGAGCTGCTGCTCGCGGGTGAGGCGGACGAAGTTGACCGCGTAGCCGCTGACCCGGATGGTCAGCTGGGGGTAGTTCTCCGGGTGTTCCATGGCATCAAGCAGGGTCTCGCGGCCCAGGACGTTGACGTTCATGTGGAAGCCGTGGCAGGTGGTGTAGCCGTCGAGCACGCCGACCAGGTTGGCGATCCGCTCCTCCTCGGTGCGGCCGAGCGCGTCGGGGGTGACGGTGCTGGTGAGGGAGATGCCGTCCTCGGCCTGCTCGTAAGGGAGTTTGGCCACAGACAGGGCGGCGGCGACGTAGCCGTGGCGGTCGCGTCCGTTCATCGGGTTGGCGCCCGGCGAGAACGGTTCGCCGGCCTTTCGGCCATCCGGGGTTGCGCCGGTCTTCCTGCCGTAGACGACGTTGGAGGTGATGGTCAGCACGGACTGGGTGTGCTCCGCGCCGCGGTAGGCGGGTTGCTTGCGGACCTTGTCCATGAACTCCTCGACCAGCCGCACCGCGATGGCGTCGGCCCGGTCGTCGTTGTTGCCGTAGGCCGGGTAATCGCCCTCGACGAGGTAGTCGACGGCGAGGCCGGTGTCGTCCCGCACCGGGTGGACGGTCGTGTGCTTGATGGCGGAGAGCGAGTCCGCGGCCACCGCGAGGCCGGCGATGCCGCAGGCCAGGGTGCGCCGGACGTCACGGTCGTGGAGGGCCATCTCCAGACGCTCGTAGGCGTACTTGTCGTGCATGTAGTGGATGACGTCCAGCGCGTGGACGTAGGTGGCGGCCAGCCAGTCGAGCTGCTGGTCGAGTTTGGCGAGCACCTCCTTGTAGTCGAGGACGTCGCCGCTGAGCGCACCGGTGGCGGGGCCGACCTGGGCGCCGGAGATCTCGTCCCGGCCGCCGTTGATCGCGTAGAGGAGTGTCTTGGCGAGGTTGACCCGGGCGCCGAAGAACTGCATCTGCCGGCCGACCGGCATCGCGGAGACGCAGCAGGCGATCGCGGTGTCGTCGCCGAAGCGCGGGCGCATCAGCTCGTCCGACTCGTACTGGATGCTGGAGGTGTCGATCGACACCTTGGCGCAGAACTCCTTGAAGCCATGAGGGAGTTGCGGCGACCAGAACACGGTCAGGTTCGGCTCGGGCGCGGGGCCGAGGTTGTAGAGGGTCTGCAGGTAGCGGAACGAGGTACGCGTCACCAGCGGCCGCCCGTCCTCGCCGATTCCACCGATGGACTCGGTCACCCAGGTCGGGTCGCCGGAGAAGAGCTCGTCGTACTCGGGGGTGCGCAGGAAGCGCACGATCCGCAGCTTGATGACGAAGTCGTCGATCAGCTCCTGCGCCTGCTCCTCGGTCAACCGCCCTGCTTCGAGGTCCCGTTGCAGGTAGATGTCGAGGAAGGTGGAGGTGCGGCCCAGCGACATCGCGGCGCCGTTCTGCTCCTTCACCGCGGCCAGGTAGGCGAAGTAGAGCCACTGGACCGCCTCGCGGGCCGTCGTGGCGGGGCCGGCGACATCGTGTCCGTAGCCCGCGGCCATCTGCTTCAGCTCGCCGAGTGCCCTGATCTGTTCGGCGAGTTCCTCGCGCTCCCGGATGGTCTCCTCCAGCCGCGACGGATCGTGCGGCAGGTGGTCCAGTTCGGCCTTCTCGGCCCGCTTCACCTCGATCAGCCGGTCCACGCCGTACAGCGGCACCCGGCGGTAGTCGCCGATGATCCGTCCGCGGCCGTAGGCGTCGGGCAGACCGGTGATGACGCCGGCCTTGCGGGCGGCGAGGATCTCGGGCGTGTAGGCGTCGAAGACGCCGTCGTTGTGGGTCTTGCGGTACTCGGTGAACACCTTCTCCAGCCCCGGGTCGACCGGGTAGCCGTAGGTCTTCAAGGCGCCGGCGACCATCCTCCAGCCGCCGTAGGGCATGATCGCGCGCTTGAGCGGGGCGTCGGTCTGCAGGCCGACGATCAGCTCCCGTTCCCGGTCGATGTATCCGGGGGCGTGTGCGGTGATGCCGGCGGGGATGTCGTGGGCAATGTCGTAGACCCCCTTCGCGCGTTCCTCGGGGAAGCGGTCGGTGATCTGCTTCCAGACGGCGAGGGTTCGCTCGGTGGGTCCGGCCAGGAAGGAGGCGTCTCCCTGGTAGGGGGTGTAGTTGTGCTGGATGAAGTCGCGCACGTCGATGGTTTCGCGCCACCGCTCCCCCTGGAACCCGTGCCAGGCGGTCGAGGTCCCGTGCTGCTGTGCGTTCATGGTCGGGGTGTCCTTCTCGCTCGGGTGGTGGTCAGGACTGGTCGCCGTAGTAGGCCTGGCGCATCAGCTGTTGCATGTCGGCGAGCAGCGGCATCCGGGGGTTGGCCGGGGCGCACTGGTCCTCGTAGGCGTTCATCGCCTGCTGCGGCAGGGCTGCCAGGAAGACCGTCTCGTCGACGCCGACTTCCTTGAAGGAGCGCGGGATGCCCACCCGGTCGCGCAGTTCCTCGATGGCGGCGGCCAGGGACTCGACGCCCTGCTCAGCGGTGTCGGCGGGCAGGCCGAGCGTGCGGGCGATGGCCTGGTAGCGCTCGGGGGCCACGTAGCTGCGGTACTTGGGCCAGCTGGTGACCTTGGCGGGGGCGGTGCCGTTGTAGCGGATGACGTGCGGCAGCAGCAGCGCGTTGGTGCGGCCGTGGGCGACGTGGAAGGTGGCGCCGAGGGTGTGGGCCATGGCGTGCACGACGCCGAGGAAGGCGGAGCCGAAGGCCATGCCGGCGATGGTGCCGGCGTTGTGCATCTTCTCCCGCGCGACGGGGTTGTTCGGGCCGTCGGTGACGGCCTGCTCCAGGTTGTCGAAGATCAGCCGGATGCCGTGCAGGGCCAGGCCGTCGGTGAAGTCGTTGGCGTAGACGGAGACGTAGGTCTCGATGCAGTGGGTGAGGGCGTCGAAGCCGGTGTCGGCGGTGACGTCCTTGGGCAGGTGGGTGGTCAGCGCCGGGTCGACGATGGCCACGCTCGGGGTGAGCGCGTAGTCGGCGAGCGGGTACTTCTGGCCGGTGGCGGTATCGGTGATCACCGCGAACGGGGTGACCTCGGCTCCGGTGCCGGAGGTGGTCGGGATGCACACCAGATTCGCCCTCTCCCCCAGGTCGGGGAAGGTGAAGGCGCGCTTGCGGATGTCGAAGAACTTCTCCTTCAGGTCGGCGAAGTCGACCTCGGGGTGCTCGTACATCAGCCACATCACCTTGGCCGCGTCCATCGGCGAGCCGCCGCCGAGCGCGACGATGGTGTCGGGCCGGAAGTCGCGCATCAGCTCGGCGCCCCGCCCGACGGTGTCGATGCTCGGGTTGGGCTCGACGAAGTCGACGACCCGGACCTCGACCGGCTCTCGGCGGCGGTCGAGGATGCCCCGGATCCGTTCCAGGTGGCCGATTTCCACCATGGTCCGGTCGGTCACGATGACGATCCGGTGGGCGTTCGGCATGCTCGCCAGGTACTTGATGCTGTTGCGCTCGAAGTAGATCTTCGGCGGGACCTTGAACCACTGCATGTTGGTGTTGCGCCGCCCGATCCGCTTGATGTTCAGCAGGTTCAGCGCCGAGACGTTCCCGGCCACGGAGTTGTGCCCGTAGGAGCCGCAGCCCAGCGTCAGTGAGGGGGTGAAGGCGTTGTAGACGTCACCGATGCCGCCCTGCGAACTGGGCGCGTTCCAGATGATCCGGCACGCCTTGACGGCGTGACCGAACTCTTCGACGAACGCCGCGTCCTCGGTGTGCACCGAAGCCGAGTGCCCCAGCCCGTTGAACTCCACCATCGCCGCGGCCAGTTCGACGCCCTCGCGGCGCGAGGATGCGGTCAGCACGGCCAGCACCGGGCACAGCTTCTCCCGGGTCAGCGGCTCCGACGGTCCGACCCGCTCCGCGTCCGCCAGGATCACCGAGGTGTCGGCCGGCACCTCGAACCCGGCCGCCGTGGCGATCTCCGGCGCACTGCGGCCCACCACGTCGGCATTCAGCCGCTCCCCCGCGCAGGAACTTCCCTCCCCGGCGCCGAACAGGTACCGCTCCAGCAGCACCTTCTCCTCGGCGCTCGCGTGGTGCGCCTTCAGCACGCGGAACTCGGCGAGCGCGGCCTCGCGGATCTCCGCGTCCAGGATGACGGCCTGCTCGGAGGCGCAGATCATGCCGTTGTCGAAGGTCTTCGACAGCACGATGTCGTTGACGGCCCGCTTCAGGTCGGCACTCCTCTCGACGTAGGCGGGGACGTTGCCGGCGCCGACGCCGAGGGCCGGTTTGCCGCAGGAGTACGCTGCCCGGACCATCGCGTTGCCGCCCGTGGCCAGGATGGTGGCCACATCCGGGTGGTTCATCAAGGCGTGGGTGGCCGCCATCGACGGCTCCTCGATCCACTGGATGCAGGATGCGGGTGCTCCGGCCGCCACCGCCGCGTCCCGCACGATCCGGGCCGCCTCCGCCGAGCAGCGCTGCGCCGCGGGGTGGAAGGCGAACACGATCGGGTTGCGGGTCTTCAGCGCCAGCAGGCACTTGAAGATCGTGGTGGAGGTGGGGTTGGTGACCGGGGTGATGCCGGCGACCACGCCGACCGGCTCGGCGATCTCGACGATCCCGTCGATGTCGTCCCGCCGGACCACGCCGACGGTCTTCGTCCGGGCCATCACGTGGGTGACGTTCTCGCAGGCGAAGACGTTCTTGACGGCCTTGTCCTCGAACAGGCCGCGCCCGGTCTCCTCCACCGCCAGCGCTGCCAGGCCGGTGTGCCGGGCCAGTGCCGCCAGGGACGCCTTCTTGACGATGTGGTCGACCTGCTCCTGGGTGAAGTCGGCGTAGTCCCGAAGCGCCGTCAGCGCGTCGGCGACCAGAGCGTGGACGGCGGTGGTACTGGCCGGGGCGGGGGCGGAAGGGATCGGTTCCTCGGCCTGCGGGCGGCGGGGCATGGCGGGACCACCTTTCGGTTCTTCATCCGGGGATCGTGCGCTGGCGGGCGTCGCTCGCGCTTGCACCCACAGACTTCCCGAGCGGCACCGCGCAGGGAGGTGGCCGTTGGGGTACGCCTGCGGGCCGAAGGTCCCTCGTCCACCGGCTGCCGGGGTCACCATGCCCCGGGGCTGGACGCGCCGGTGGCCGTGGCAGGACCTGGTGTCGGTCCTGCCACGGCCACGATGGCGTTGCCGGTCAGTCGTGCGGTACTACCGCGACCGGGCTGTGCGCGTGGTGCAGCACCGTGTGGGCCACGGCGCCCAGTCCGGGCACGGCCGGCCGGATCCTCGGCGTCCGCCGGCCCATCACCACCAACGAGGCGCTGCGGGAGGCCTCCGCCAGTGCCCTCCCGGCCGGCCAGCCGGTCACCTCGGCCTCGACGCGCACCTCGGGGAACTTCTCCCGCCAGGGTGCCAGCGCGTCCTGGAGCCGGACCAGCGCTTCCGCTGCCAAGGCCTCCGTGATCTCCGGCGGGTCTACCGGAGCCGCCGTCACGTACCCTCCGGTGGGCAGGTTCCGGCTCTCCAGCGCCCGCAGCTTCGCTCCCCGTTCGGTGGCCCGCTCCAAGGCGAAGGCGAGTACCTCGGCACTGGGCCGGGCACTGTCCACCCCCACCACCACGCCGGACTCCACTCCGCCGCCGTCCGTGTCCGCCCGGACCAGAACCACCGGGCAGGCAGCGTGCGCCGCCGCGCGCTGCGCGACCGACCCGACCAGCAATCCGGCAAGCCCGCCGAGCCCGCGCGAGCCGAGCACGAGCAGGCCGTCCCGGTCCCCGGCGGCCACCAGTGCGTAGGCCGGGTGGCCGGGCACGTGCTCGCAGGAGATCTCCAGGCCCGGCAGCACCTCCGCGAGGTGGTCATGCAGTTCGAGCACCGGCCGGGGCAGTGACTGCACCAGGTCCACAGGCTCCGCCGACAGCGCCGGCTCCGCTCCACCGGCGTGGATCATCCGCAGCACCCGGCCGCTCCGGTGGGCCTGGTAGGCCGCCCACTCGGCCGCCGCCGCGCTCTGCGCCGATCCGTCGACTCCCACCACCACAGCGTGAGACATGATCACGACCTCCTTCGTTTCTGCGGTCACGGACCGACGTGCGCGACCTCGTGTCTGACGGACAGCCTCACGGTCGGCGAAGGCCGGGCACAGAGGCCGAGCAGCCCACTGACCGGTCCCGAAGGTCCCGGTCAGTGGGCTGCGCTCACGCCTCGGGCACGACCGCCACCGGGCAGTCGGCGTGGTGCAGGACGGCGTGGGCCACGGGGCCGAGCAGGCCGACCCGATCCACCGGTCGGCGGCCGAGCACCAGCAACCGGGCCTTGGCCGACGCCTCCACCAGCGCCGGGCCCGGTGCGGCGCCCTCGGTGTCCGCGACCACCTCGACCTCGGGATGGGCTGCCTTCCAGGGCTCCAGGACCCGGGCGAGCAGCACGCTCTCACCGTTGTGGTCCTCGCCCGCCCCCGCCGGACCTGCCCCGGCATGCACGACCCGCAGCGGCAGGCCGTAACTCTGCGCGGCCAGGAAGGCGAAGAGCAGCGCCGCCTCGGCCGGACGGCGGGCGTCCAGCCCCACCACCACCTGCTCGCGCGGATGCGCGCCCGGGCCGTTCGCCGGGAGCAGCACCGTGGGACTGTTGGCCCGGGCGGCGATGTGCAGGGCGGTGGAGCCGACGCGAAGCTCCGGGAAGCCGCCGCTGCCGCGTGCCCCGAGGACCAGCAGCTCGGCGTCCTCCCCTGCCGCGACCAGCGCCGCGGTGACGGCATCGTGAACCTCGTCGGTGCGGACCAGCAACTGAGGGTGGCGTACCGCGAGGATGTGCCGGACCTCGTGGAGCAGGTCACCGGCGGGCCGGGTCTGCCGGCTCCAGCTGGGGAGCAGGTGGGGCATCAGGGGCAGGGCGTGCAGCACGCGCAGGGGGCGGCCGCGCAGCAGTGCCTCGCGTGCGGCCCATTCGGCGGCCGCCAGGCTGGCGTCGGAGCCGTCGACGCCGACGGTGACGGGCAGGTCCATGGTGATCTTCTCCTTCGGGTGGAGCGCCCTTCGGTCCGGGTCAGCTGCCCGGCTGCCAGTCGGCGACCTCGGGCAGGTCGGTGCCGTGTTCGCGGATCCAGTCGTGGTGCCGGCTGCGCTGGTCGGCCATCTGCTGGCGGACGGCGGCGGCTCGGACCGCCAGACCAGGGACGCGGTCGATGACGTCCATGACCAGGCGGTAGCGGTCGAGGTCGTTGCGCACGACCATGTCGAAGGGCGTGGTGGTGGTGCCGGACTCCTTGTATCCGCGCACGTGCAGGTGAGGGTGGACGGTGCGGCGGTAGGCGAGGCGGTGGATCAGCCAGGGGTAGCCGTGGTAGGCGAACAGCACCGGCTTGTCGCGGGTGAACAGGGCGTCGAACTCGGCGTCGGGCATGCCGTGCGGGTGCTCCTCGGCGGGCATCAGGCGGGCCAGGTCGACCACGTTCACCACGCGCACCCGCAGATCGGGCAGGTGGCGGCGCAGCAGCTGCGCGGCGGCGATCACCTCCTGGGTCGGCACGTCACCGGCGCAGGCGAGCACCACGTCCGGCTCGCCGGTGCCGTCGTCGCTGCCGGCCCACTCCCAGATGCCGGCGCCGCGCGCGCAGTGGGTGCGGGCCTCCTCCAGGCTCAGCCAGTCGAAGCAGGGCTGCTTGCCGGCGACGACGACGTTGACGTAGTCGCGGCTGCGCAGGACGTGGTCGGCGGTGGCGAGCAGGGTGTTGGCGTCCGGCGGGAAGTAGACGCGCACCGCTTCGGGGCTCTTGCTGAGGACGTGGTCGACGAAGCCGGGGTCCTGGTGGGAGAAGCCGTTGTGGTCCTGGCGCCAGACGTGGGAGGTGAGCAGGTAGTTGAGGGAGGCGATCGGGGCGCGCCAGGGGATCTGCCGGGTGGTGCGCAGCCACTTGATGTGCTGGTTGACCATCGAGTCGACGATGTGGACGAAGGCCTCGTAGCAGGAGAACAGGCCGTGGCGGCCGGTGAGGAGGTAGCCTTCCAGCCAGCCCTGGCAGGTGTGTTCGGAGAGGATCTCCAGTACCCGGCCGTCGCGGGCCAGGTGCTCGTCGACCGGCAGGGTGTCGGCCTGCCACGCCTTGCCGGTGGCGGCGTAGACGGCCTGGAGCCGGTTGGAGGCCGTCTCGTCCGGGCCGACCAGTCGGAAGTCGCGGCGTTCGGCGGTGTCGGCCATCACCTGTTCGAGCAGGTCGCCGAGGACGCGGGTGGGTTCGTGGTGGGTCGTGCCGGGCTTGTCGACCGGGACGGCGTAGCGCTCCAGCTCGGGCAGGGGCAGGTCGCGCAGCAGCAGGCCGCCGTTGGCGTGCGGGTTGGCGCCGAGACGGCGACGGCCCTCGGGAAGGGAGGCGAGCACCTGCTCGGTGGGCCTCCCGTGCTCGTCGAACAGTTCCTCGGGGCGGTAGGAGCGCAGCCAGGCTTCCAGTTGCGCGAGGTGGGCGGGGTTGGTGCGGACCTGGTCGAGCGGCACCTGGTGGGCCCGCCAGGTGCCCTCCACCGGTACACCGTCCACCTCGTGCGGGCCGGTCCAGCCCTTGGGAGTGCGCAGGACGATCAGCGGCCAGGACGGACGCTCGGTGACCCCGTCCTCGCGGGCGGCGCGCTGGATGGTGGCGATCCGGTCGAGGGCGGTGTCCATGGCGTTGGCCATCGCGTGGTGCACGGCCATCGGGTCCGCGCCGGTGACGTACAACGGGTCGTGACCGTAGCCGCGCAGCAGGGCGTCGAGCTCCGCCTCGGGCAGGCGGGAGAGGACCGTCGGGTTGGCGATCTTGTAGCCGTTCAGGTGCAGGATCGGCAGGACGGCTCCGTCGTGCACCGGGTCCAGGAACTTGTTGCCGTGCCAGGAGGCGGCGAGCGGGCCGGTCTCCGCCTCGCCGTCGCCGATCACGCAGGCAACCAGCAGTCCGGGGTTGTCGAAGGCCGCGCCGTAGGCGTGCGAGAGGGCGTAGCCCAGTTCGCCGCCCTCGTGGATGGAGCCGGGAGTCTCGGGAGCGACGTGGCTGGGCACACCGCCGGGGAAGGAGAACTGCCGGAACAGCTTCGCCATGCCTTCGGCGTCCCGGGTGACGGACGGGTAGGTGTCGGTGTAGCTGCCCTCCAGCCAGGAGCCGGCCAGCACCGCCGGGCCGCCGTGGCCGGGGCCCCAGACGCAGACGGCGTCCAGGTCACGCCCGGAGATCACCCGGTTGAGGTGGGTGTACACCAGGTTCAGGCCCGGCGAGGTCCCCCAGTGGCCCAGCAGCCGGGGCTTGATGTGCTCCGGGAGCAGCGGCTCGCGCAGCAGCGGGTTGGCCATCAGGTAGATCTGACCGGCCGCCAGATAGTTGGCGGCCCGCCAGTGAGCATCGAGCGCCCGCAGTTCGGCCTCGGTCGGCTCTCCGGGCGTTGAAGCGGTCACGGTCATGGCGGCGGTCTCCTCGGGAATGGGCCGACTTCGCTGGCCGCCGACGGCGGGCCGTACCCATCGTCACGCCGCGCACCCGGCCGGACACAGGGCCGACCGGGTCATGGCCCAGCGGCTGGGAGTGGGACTTGCGGCCCAGCCAAACCTCCCCGCACCGCGTGGGGGCGTGATGGGCCGCGATGCCGAGGACGAATGGCCCTGGAGCGGGGCCTGTCGGCCCGCGCGCCTGCGCCGACGCTGGCGGAGGCTTGCGACACCCCCTGCCGATCGTCGCAGGCGGCCTCAGCGAACGAACGGAAGACGACATGATCGACAGCGGGCGTCAGACAAAGGCCTACCTGGTCGGCGGCGGGATCGCCGCCCTGGCCGCCGCGGCCTTCCTGATCCGGGACGGCGACGTCCCCGGCGAGAACATCCACATCCTGGAGCAGCTTTCGCTCGCGGGCGGTTCCCTCGACGGCGGAGGGTCACCGGATCAGGCGTACGTGACGCGCGGCGGGCGGATGCTGGAGGACGAGGCGTACACCTGCCTGTGGAACCTGCTGGAGACGATCCCCACCCTGGACGATCCGAACGTCTCTGTCCGCCAAGAGATCATCGAGTTCAACCGGACATGGCCGACCGACGCCAAAGCGCGGCTGATCGACCGCGACCACCGGATCGTCTGCGCCGCCCGCCTCGGCCTCAATGCGCACGACCGCATCGAGCTGACCCGTCTGCTGGTCCTGCCCGAGTCGGTGATCGGTGCCCGCCGGATCGACGAGTTCTTCTCCGAGCGCTTCTTCACCACGAACTTCTGGGCGATGTGGCGGACCACCTTCGCGTTCCAGAACTGGCACAGTGCCATCGAGCTCAAGCGCTACCTGCTGCGCTTCCTGCAGGAGTTCCCGCGCATCCACACCCTCGCCGGCGTGCGCCGCACCCGCCTCAACCAGTACGACTCGATCGTGCGGCCACTCACCGCGTGGCTGCATGAGCATGGGGTGCGTTTCGAGCACGGCGTCACCGTCACCGACGTCGACTTCACCGAGCACGACGGCATCCGCCGCGCCAAGCGCCTGCACCTCGACCGCGAGGGCCGCCACGAGGAGATCGAACTCGCCGACCTCGACCTCGCGTTCATCACGCTCGGCTCGATGACCGCGGATGCCTCCTACGGCGATGACCACACCGTGCCCGAGCTGGTCCGCGACAAGCGCGACGGCAGCTGGACGCTCTGGGAGACCCTCTCGCGCAAGGCGCCGGACTTCGGCCGGCCCGCCGTTTTCAACGGCAGCATCCCCGAGGCCGCCTGGGAGTCCTTCACCCTCACCATGCGCAGCCCCGCGCTGCTGAAGCGGATCGAGGAGTTCAGCGGCAACGCCCCGGGCACGGGCGCCCTGATGACCTTCAAGGACTCGCCCTGGCTGATGTCGATCGTCGTACCCCGCCCTCCGCACTTCGACGGCCAGCCGGACGACGTGTTCACCCTGTGGGGCTACGGCCTGTTCACCGACACCACCGGCGAGCACACCGGCAAGGTCATGGCCGAGTGCACCGGGCAGGAGATCCTCACCGAACTCCTGGGCCAGCTCGGCTTCGAGGACATCGCCGACGACGTCCGCGCCACCACGACCGTCACCACCGTGATGATGCCCTACATCACCAGCCAGTTCGCCCCGCGCACCGTGCACGACCGCCCGCGCGTGATCCCGCACGGCGCCCGCAACTTCGCCTTCCTCGGCCAGTACGTCGAGATCCCCGACGACGTCGTCTTCACCGTCGAGTACTCCGTGCGCGGCGCCATGCACGCCGTCTACCAGCTACTCGGCCTCAAGCTGCCCATCCCGCCGGTCCACCACGCTCTCGCCGACCCCGCCACAGCCCTGCAGGCCCTGCGGACCGCCTTCGCGTGAACACCGCAGCCGAGCCGGCGCCCGGTACAGGACCTTCGGGCCGTGCGCCGGGCACCGGCCGGCCCTGGTCCGACAACCGGCGCCCACAAAGACTGGCCCGACACGATCACGCGCCCCGCGTACCCCACTCCGGAGAGGATTCACCCATGGCCGACTACCTGCTCGCCGCGATCGACGGCTCGGCGCAGAGCATCGCCGCCGCCCGCTGGGCCGCCGACGAGGCCGCCCGCCACGGCCTGTCGCTGCGCCTGGTCCACGCCCAGACCTGGCTCGACGACATCCACGCCGACCCCGGCCAGCCAGCCGATGTCCGCGCCCTGACCACGCGCATGCTTTCCGACGCCAAGCAGTCGGTCACGAACACCCACCCGCGCCTGGAGATCCGCGCCGAGCTGATCGGGGGCGGCGAGCCGGTCGACGTGCTGGTCGGCGCGGCCGCCGACGCTCGCATGCTGGTCCTCGGCTCCCGCGGGCTCGGTGGCTTCGGCGGACTCATGGTCGGCTCCATCGGTCTGGCCGTCGCCGCCCGCAGCGAGGTCCCCACCGTGCTGGTCCGCTCCGGTGAGACCGAGCGCCCCGCCGGGCCCGACGGACCCGAGGTCGTCGTCGGTGTCGACACCCGCGAGCCCGCCACGGACGTCCTTGACTTCGCCTTCCGCGAGGCCGCCCGGCGTGGCGCGGTGCTGCGCGCCGTGCATGGCTGGACGCCTCCGCCGGTGTGGGGCTACGCCGGTTGGGTTCCCCCGCAGCCCGAGGCCGAGCAGTTCCGGGCGATCGAGGACGAACTCCTCACGCTGGCCATGACCGGCTGGCAGGAGAAGTACCCCGAGGTCTCGGTGGTCCAGGATTGCCGGATCGGCAGCGGCGCGGCGGCCCTGGTCGATGCCTGCGCCGACGCGGACCTCCTCGTGGTGGGCCGCCGGCGCCGCCCGCACCACCACGCCGGCATGCGGCTCGGTCCGGTCGCCCACGCCGTACTCCACCACGCGCAGTCACCGGTCGCCGTCGTGCCGCACGACTGACCCGCCCACCACATCGAGGGTGGTGGACTCCGGCAAGCCCGGGCGTCCACCACCCTCTTCGCATGTCCCGGCCTACACCGGTCTTCTGACGGCGTTCGCCGGACGCGGACCCGGCACCCGACGGTGATCCACTCGGATCGGCCGGGAACGTGACCTGCCACCCGGCAGCGCCGCCCAGTGCCGTGGAGCCCTGGACGAGTGGACCGCTGCCACGCCACCCGGCCTCGGAGAGACCGGAGCGCGCCGCCGGCACACAGCGCAAGCAGTGCGCCGGACCGACGAGGCCGGACCCACCGGGCAACTGTGCCAACCGGGCCGGGCAGCAGGCACGCGAAAGCCGGGGACGGCTCCACACCGTCCCCGGCCCCGCATTTCGTACCCGGCCGGCCCCCACGGCCGTCGGGTCTGACCTGTGCCCCCTACAGCACGGGAGTGATGAGGCCGTAATGGCCGTCGTAGCGGTGGTACAGCACGTTGCCGCGGCCGGTGGCGGCGTCGGTGAAGAACACGAACGGCAGGCCGCTCAGGTCCAGGCGCGCGACCGCGTCGGCCACGGCGAGTCGCGGCACGTCGAGCGTGCTCACCGGCAGGCCCGGCACCGGCTCGGCCTGCGGGCCGGTGGTGGCCAGCCGGTACCCGTCGTCGGCCGGGGCGCGGTGGACCACGCTGTCGCAGCCGCTCGCCGCGTCGGTGAACAGGTGGAAGTCGTAGTCCATGGCTTCCAGTTCGAACACCGCCTCCCAGGCCGTCTGCCGCGCCAGGCTGTAGGACTTGTGCCGCACGATCCGCCGCGCCTGCTCACTGCGGGCGTCGCGCTGCGGGCGGTGCTCGTGCCGCGCGCCGTCCGACGGGCCGACCGGTGCGCTCGCATGGTGGCGGCGGCGGTGCTCCCGGTGGTCGCGGACGCGAGCGATCCGGGCGTTCAGGCGGTCCTGCAGCAGGTCGACGGCCTCCTGCATGGTAGCGGCGGCCACGTGGGCCCGCACCGGCCTGCCGTTCAGGTCGACGACGGCTTGGGCGAGCGACGGCTTCGCCATCGAATGGTTGGGCTCCTGGGTGAGCTTCACCCGGGCGGCGAGGACCGGCTCGTCCAGCCGCGTCAGCACGGCGCGCATCTTCGTCCGGGCGTAGTCGGGCGCGGCCAGGGTGACCTCGCCTCGGGTCTCCACCAGGACCTCGGTGGCGGGCCCGGTCTGCAGACGGTTCATCACAGTTCCCTTTCCTGGTGCGTTCAGAATGCCGCGTGCGGTGCAGCCGGGCCGTGGGCCGAAGGTCCCGCCGGCAGATCCGCAGGTCCCCGATCACCCCGTGCGGGCAGTGCGCGGACCATGGTGCCGGTGGTGCCGAGGAGCGCGCCGAGGGCGTCGTCCAGCGGGCCGATGGCGGCGAGGCTGCCGGTCCGTTCGACGAACGCCGCGGCGGCCTCGGCTTTGGGGCGCATCGAGCCCGCGGGCAGGTCCAGCTCGTGCAGCCGGCTGGGAGTGACCGTGATGAGCGGGCCGGGGTGGGCCGCTCCGAAGCGGGTGAACACGTGGGTCACGTCGGTGAGGATCAACAGCGCGTCGGCCTCCAACTGCTCGGCGAGCAGCGCGGCGGTACGGTCCTTGTCGACCACGGCCTCCACACCCCGCACCTGGCCGGTGTCCGGGTTGTGGACGACCGGGATTCCGCCGCCGCCGGCTGCGATCACGACGGCTCCGGCCGCAAGCAGGGCGCGGATGGCGGGCACCTCGGTGACCGCCTTCGGCAGCGGCGAGGGAACCGTCCGGCGCAGGTGATCCCCGTCGCGGGCGGTGGTCCAGCCGCAGTCGAGCTCCACCATCCTGGCCTGGTGGTCGGTGAGTTGGCCGCCGATGAACTTGTCGGGGTGCTGAAAGGCGGGGTCGTGGGGGTCGACCTCGGTGTGGGTGACCAAGGCGGTGACGGCGCGGCCGGGCAGGCGGCCGGCGAGTTCGCGTGCGAGCAGGGTGCCGATCATGCCCTGGGTCTGCGCACCGAGGACGTCCAGCGGGTAGGGGGCGGTCAGAGCCGGGTCGCTCTCGCTCTCGACGGCGAGCAGGCCGATCTGCGGCCCGTTCCCGTGGGTGATCACGAGTTCGTGTCCGGCGAGGACGAGCTCGGCGAGCGAGCGGGCGGCGTCGTGGACGTGGTGCTGCTGGATGGCGGCGTCAGGGTGTTCGCCTCGCTGGAGCAGGGCGTTTCCGCCGAGGGCGGCGACGATGCGCATGGTCAGTCCCTCCCGAGGGTGGCGACGAGGATCGCCTTGATGGTGTGCATGCGGTTCTCCGCTTGGGTGAAGACCAGGGAGGCGGGCGACTCGAAGACCTCGTCGGTGACCTCCAGGCCCTCCAGGCCGTGTTCGGTGGCGAGTTCGGCGCCGAGGTCGGTACGTCGGTCGTGCAGGGCCGGCAGGCAGTGCAGGAGGGCGGTGTCGGGGTTGCCGGTGGCGGCCATGGTCTTGGCGTTGATCTGGTACGGGAGCAGCAGGTCGATGCGCTCCTGCCACCGGTCGTGGTCCTCGCCCATCGACACCCAGACATCGGTGTAGAGGTAGTCCGCGCCGCGCACGGCGTCCTCGACCTGGTCGGTGAGGGTCAAGCGGGCGCCGCTCTCCTGGCCGAGCAGCATGCACTCGGAGACCAGCAGCGGGTCGGGCCACAGCTCGCGCGGGGCGGCGATCCGCACGTCCATGCCGAGCAGGCTTCCCATCATCATGAGGGAGTTGGCGGTGTTGTTGCGGGCGTCGCCCAGGTAGCAGAAGGAGATCTGCTCCAGCGGCTTGTGGCTGTGCTCGCGCATGGTGAAGACGTCGCACAGGCTCTGGGTGGGGTGGCACTCGTCGGTGAGGCCGTTGTAGACCGGCACGCCGGCGTGGGCGGCGAGTTCGGTGACGGTGTCCTGGGCGAAGCCGCGGTACTCGATGCCGTCGTACATCCGCCCGAGCACCCGGGCGGTGTCGGCCACCGACTCCTTGTGGCCGATGTGGGAGCTGTCGGGGCCGAGGTAGGTGGTGGTGGCGCCCTGGTCGGCGGCGGCGACTTCGAAGGCGCAGCGGGTGCGGGTGGAGTTCTTCTCGAAGATCAGCGCGAGGCGCCGGCCAATGAGGTGCTGGCGCTCGGTACCGGCCTTCCGGGCGGCTTTGAGGTGGGCGGCGAGGTCGAGCAGGTGGTGGATGTCGGCAGTGGTGAAGTCGAGTTCGCGCAGGTAGTGGCGGCCGTGCAGGTTGGTGGTCATGTCGCTCTCCTGGAGGGTCAGCTGGCGGGGTCGCGCTGGACGGGGCAGCTCATGCAGCGCGGGCCGCCGCGGCCGCGGCCGAGCTCGGAGCCGGCGATGGTGACGATCTCGATGCCCTGCTTGCGCAGGTGGGTGTTGGTGGTGGTGTTGCGTTCGTAGCCGACGACGAGGCCGGGTTCGAGGGCGAGGAAGTTGCTGCCGTCGTCCCACTGCTCGCGCTCGGCGGCCCGGACGTCCTGCTCTGCGGACAGGAGGCGGACCTTGTCCAGGGCGAGTGCCTCGGCGATGGAGGCGGCGAGGTCGGTGTCGGGGGTGACGTCGAAGCCTGCGGGGCGCTCGGGGGCGGGGGTGAGGGTCCAGGAGCGCAGCTGGTCGGCCAGGCCCGGGTAGACGGCGAAGGTGTCGCGGTCGATCATCGTCATGACGGTGTCCAGGTGCATGAACGCACGGCTTTCCGGAAGCCGCACCGCGATCAGCCGGTGTGCGGTGTTGGTCAGGAACAGTTGCTGGGCGAGGGCTTCGACGGCCTGCGCGGTGGTGCGCTCCCCCATCCCGACCATGACCACTCCCGGGGCGAGGACGTGCACGTCGCCGCCCTCCAGGCTCAGTCCGGGAGCCGTGGTGGTGCCGTCGAGCAGCGGGGGCGGGGCCTGCGCGAACAGCGGGTGGAATCGGTAGATCGCGGCGGTGTGCAGGGTCTCGCGGCGGCGGGCGGGCCTGGCCATCGGGTTGAGGCTGTACCGTCCGCCGATCCAGCAGGAGTTGTCGCGTGGGAAGAGGTGGTTGGGCAGTGGCGGCAGCGCGAAGTCCTGCTCGCCGAGCGTGTGCCAGGCCAGGCTGTGCGGGTTGCCCAGCGGCAGGTCGGTCTTCAGGACGCCGCCGATCAGGTACGCGGCCAGGGTCTGGCCGTCGAGTTGCAGGCACAGTTCGTGGACCGGCTCCACCAAGGCCGGGCCGACCGTCGCCGCGGTGACGACCTGGCCGAGCAGCCAGGCCCGGGCCGGCGCCAGGTCGAGCGTCTCGGCGAGCAGGTCGGCGTAGTGGTGGACGCGCACGCCGTGGTCGCGTAGCACCTGGGCGAAGGCGTCGTGCTCCTCGCGGGCCCGCTTGGCCCACAGGATGTCGTCGAAGAGCAGTTCGTCGACGTTGCGCGGTGTCAGCCGGGACAGTTCCAGGCCCGGGCGGTGCAGGATCACCTGGCGCAGGCGGCCCGCCTCGGATTCGACACGCAGGGTGGACATGGGGTGCTCCTCGGGGTTCAGTGCTGGTGACGCGCGGTCAGTGCGCGGCGCAGGATGGTCGGCAGGCTCACCGGGCGGGCGGTGCGGGCCGCCTTCGGCAGGGGCGCCGCGGTGGGGATTGCGGGCTCGGCTTCGGCGGTTCCGGTCGAGCCTGCGGTCCGGGCTGCGGTGTTGGGGCGCTTCAGCCAGATGTAGACGGGGATGCCGAGCAGGATGGTGAACAGGCCGTAGTAGACGGTCTGGTAGCCGCTGCCCTGGATCGACCAGTACGAGAAGGCGAGGGCGAGCAGCGCGACGGTGACGTCGCGGGCGAAGCGCCGCTGCTCAAGCTCCTGACGGCCGCGCACCACCAGCCAGTACAGCTGGGCTGCGGCCGAGATCAGGTACGGGATGACGGCGGTGAGCACGCTTAGGAGCACGATCTCGGTGAAGACCTTGGTGAAGCTGGTGTAGCTGACGACGGTCAGCACCGAGGCCAGGCCGGTGGCCGAGAGGATGCCGAAGGCCGGGACCTCGCTCCGGCCCCGGGTACCGGCGAAGGCGGCGGGGAAGAGCCCGTCGCGGGCGGCCGCCATCGGCATCTCGGCGCAGATCAGGGTCCAGCCGTTCAGTGCGCCGAGGCCGGAGACTATCGCCGCTGCGGCGACCAGGTTGCCGGCCCAGTGGCCGCCCGCGATGTTGTTCATGGCGTCGGTGAACGGTGCGGTGGAGGAGCCGAGTCTGCTGTGCGGGACGGTGCCGAAGACCGCCAGGGTGCCGAGCAGGTATATCGCGGCGCAGGCCAGCGTGCCGTACACGGTGGCCCGCGGCACGTTCCGCTTCGGCTCCCGGACCCGGCCGGCCGCCACCGAGGCGGTCTCCAGGCCGATGTAGCTGAACAGCGCGATTGCCCCGGCGGCCGACACGGCGCCCAGCGCCGAGCCACCGCTCGCGTTGAACGCGCCGAGGTTCCCCGCTTTGATGAAGAGCAGGCCGGCGGTGGCCATGAACGCCAGCGGCAGGAACTTCAGCACCGTGGTCACCACCTGGAAGGCACCGATGTTGCGCACCCCGGTCAGGTTGACGATCGCCGGCACCCACAGGCCGGTCAGCGCAATCGCGATCGAACCCCAGGTGTGGTGCCCCTTGTTGACGAACACCTCGACGTAGCCGACCCAGGCCACCGCTATCGCGGCGTTCCCGGCCCAGGCGGTGATCCAGTACGACCAGGCGGTGAGGAACCCGGCGAACTCGCCGAACGCCTCCCGGGCGTAGACGTACGGTCCGCCGCTGCCCGGTACCCGCTCCGACAACCGCCCGAAGACCATCGCCAGCGCCACAGCGCCGATCGTCACCAGCACGAACGCCACCAGCGCGATCGGCCCGTACGGTGCCAGCGCGGACGGCAGCGCGAACACCCCCGTACCGATGATGCTGCCGACCACCAGCGCGGTCGCGGCAGGAAGCCCGAAACCGCTTCCTGCTCCACTGGTTCCGTCAACCGGCTTGCCCTGCTCTGGTCTTCCGCGACCGTGTGCGGACATCTGGTGCTCCTTTGTGATCTGCCCCGGGGAGACGGACACCGGTGCGTCCGTCGCTCACGGTGACGATCCTGCGGTCGCGGCCGACGGTCACCCTAGGGACCATCGGGCCCTGATCACGGCGCCACCGGTCCCTCCCCACGCCCCACTGGTCCCGGGGCTCCCAGCTGCCCGCGGTACCCGCGTCGGCACCCCCGCCCACGCGCTCGGCCCCAGGACTCCACCGGCGTGGTGCCGTTGCGCACCTTCGCTGGCCCCACCGACGGACTGCCCCGGGAACGTGCCGCGTTCGAGGGCGACCCTCAGCTGCGCATGCTCACCACCCGGCACGACCGCCGGGCCGACTGGCTGCGCGCCGGCCGGGCGCTCCGGCACGTCCTGCTCCTGCTCACCCTCCACGGTCTGCGCGCCTCAATGCTGCATCAGGCCCTGGAACGGCCGGACCTGCATGCGCAGTTGGCCAGCCCCGAACACGGCCGCTGCGCCCCGCAGATGCTGTTGCGCATCGCGTACGGACCGGCCGGCTGTCCCACTCCCCGCCTCCGCGCCGAGCTGCCGGAGGCGGACGGCCAGGACCTCGCTGCGGCTCCGTTGGCCGACTCCGCCCGCCCGTAACCGGGAGAATAGGGCCGTCCGGCCCTATCGCACGTGCCGGAGCGTCAGGCAGACTGCCCGACGATCCCACTCGTCCCGCTCCGGCGGCGGGTCCAGCAGGTATGGAGAAGTGATGGCAGACAGCACGGCGGACCGGGCGAGCGGCCTGGTGAAAGTGTTCCTGCTCGACGACCACGAGGTGGTCCGCCGGGGCGTGCACGACCTGCTGGACGCAGAACCCAACCTGACCGTGGTCGGCGAGGCCGGAACGGTCGAGCAGGCACTCGCCCGGGTACCCGCGCTGCGCCCCGACGTGGCGATCCTGGACATGCGGCTGCCGGACGGCGACGGCGTGACCGTCTGCCGCGAGCTGCGATCGCGCATGCCGGATCTGGCCTGTCTGATCCTCACCTCCTTCGACGACGAGGAGGCGCTGCTGGACTCGATCATGGCCGGCGCCGCCGGATACGTGCTGAAGCAGATCAGCGGCACCGACCTCGTCTCCGCGGTACGCACGGTCGCCTCCGGGCAGTCCATGCTCGACCCCGGCGCCACCACCCGCCTGATGGCCCGCCTGCGCGGCGACACCGCCCCGCCCGCCTCCGACCTTCCGCAGCTCACCGACCGCGAGCGCGAGATCCTCGCCCTGATCGGCGAAGGCCTGACCAACCGCCAGATCGGCCAGCGCCTCTACCTCGCCGAGAAGACCGTCAAGAACCACATCTCCCGCCTGCTTGCCAAGCTCGGCGTGGAACGCCGGGTCCAGGCCGCTGTCATCGCCACCCAGACCCTGGCCGCCCACGACAAGCCGACCGGCCGGCACGTCCGCTGACACCTGCCCCTGGCAGTCGGGCCGCCCGGCCACCGGCCGGGGGACCAACGGCCTCTCCCACCCCCGCCGGCACCGGACGACCATCGATGCCATGACACCTGACACCGCGCCGCTCGATGAGCGACGCTGCCTGCACCTGCTGGCCGGGGCACCGGTCGGGCGCATCGTCTACACCGTCGGCGCTCTGCCCGCTGTCCTGCCGACCCGCTACCGCCTCGACGATGACGGCAGCGTGGTGCTGCAGGCCACCGCCGGCTCCGAGTTCCATCGCGCGGTCGCGGGAGCACTCGTCGCCTTCCACGCCGACGAGGTCAGCAGTGCCGACGGCAGCGGCTGGAGCGTCACCGTCCTCGGCACGGCCGAGGCCACCGGGGAAGGCGCTGCCACTCGTGCTACCGCTACGCCGCCCGCCGGCCAGGTGACCATCCGGATCCACCCCGAGTGGGTAACCGGCCGCCTCCTGCCCGCCGCCCCTGCCCCGCACGATTGACACCGAAAACGCGCGGCCGCCTTTCCCCCGGCAGCGATCAGGCCTCCAACGGCACCGCCCAGACGAGCCGGGCCCCGCCCTCGGGCGGACTCGACACCTCCAGCGCCCCGCCCAGGCTCTCGGCACGGTCCGCCAGGTTGCGCAGCCCACTGCGCCGCCCCTGCTCAGGGATACCGACGCCGTTGTCCTGCACGGTCAGCACCACCTCGGCTCCGGTCGCCCGCAACGCCACCTCGACCCGGCCGGCCTTCGCATGCCGGGCCGTGTTGCTCAGCGCCTCGCCCAGCACCGCCACCACGTGATCGGCCACCTCGCCCGGAACATCCGTGTCGAGCAGCCCTTCCATACTCAGCCTCGGTGCGAAGCCCAGCGCCGCCTGCGCCCCCTCGACTACCCGCACCACCCGCGAACGCAGTCCATGAGCAGCCGAATCCTCGCGCGCCCTCAGGCCGAAGATCGTCGAACGGATGATCTTGATCGTCTCGTCCAGATCCCCGACCGCCCGCAGTACCCGGTCCGAAGCTCCGGAGTGCTCGATGAACCGGGCTGCGCTCTGCAACGTCATCCCGGTCGCGAACAGCCGCTGAATGGCCAGGTCATGCAGGTCACGGGCGATGCGGTCGCGGTCCTCCAGCATCGCCAGCTGCTCCGCGTCCCGGCGCCGGTCCGCCAGCTCCAGCGCCAGCGCGGCCTGGTCGGCGAACCCGAGCAGCGGATCGATCTCGCGCTCGGTGAAGGCCCGCTCGGCTGTTCGCCTGGCCAGCAGCAGCACCCCCTCGCTCTGCCCGCCCGCCCGACCCAGCGGCACGGCCACCGCCGGCCCCAGGCCGGAGAACCGGCGCGGCCCGCCGGTCAGCCGGGGGTCCTGCGCCAGATCCAGGGTCGTGACCGGGGATCCGAGGCTGAACGCCTCCCCCGACAGCGTCCCGGTCAGCGGCAGGTGGATCCCCGACCGCGCGGACGGGTCACCCCCCAGGGCGAGCTCGACCCGCAACCCCTCGCCGTCGCCCTCGTGCACCGACAGGTCCACCAGCTCAGCACCGGTGATCTCCAGCGCCCGCCGCGCGATCAGCTCCATCACCTCGCCGCGCGTGGCACCCGACAGCAGGCCCCGGGTGATCTCCGCGCTCGCGCTCAACCACCGTTGCTGGCTCTGCGCCTCCTCGTAGAGGCGCGCGTTGTCGATCGCCACCCCCGCAGCCACAGCCAGCGTCGCGATCACCGACTCGTCGTCGGCGTCGAACTGCTCCCCGTTCCTCTTGTCCGTCAGGTAGAGGTTGCCGAACACCTCCTCCCGCACCCTCACCGGAACCCCGAGGAAGGTCCGCATCACCGGATGGTGCGCCGGGCAGCCGTGCGAGGCCGGGTGCGCGGCCAGATCCTCCAGCCGCAGCGCCTCGGGATGGTGGATCAGCTCGCCGAGGATCCCCTTGCCGGTCGGGTAAGGCCCGATCCGGCCGATCTCCTCCTCGTCCAGGCCCACGGTCAGGAACTGCGACAGCGACTCGCCGTCCGGACCGATCACCCCCAGCGCCGCATACCGGGCGTCCACCAGCACCGCGGCAGCCTCCACGATCCGCCGAAGCACCTGCGTCAGATCCAGCTCCCGGCCCACCGACAGCACGGCCTCCAGCAGGCTGTGCACCCGGTCACGGGTACCCCGGGCCGCGTCGATCCGCGCCTGCAACTCCTCCAGCAGCTCGTCCAACCGCAGCTGCGGGATCCGCGACCGCACCTCGTCCCCGCCCACGCGAGCCTCCTCATCTCCGGCCACCGACCGGTCGATTCTGGCAGACACGGGTCAGGACCTGACAGTGGCCGGGCCTCGCCCAATCACGGCGACCGGCGAAAGCTCCCAGGTCACGCAGCACATGCACGGCTATCGAGTACGGCACGTGCAAGTACTGCAGCGTCCGGCACCGGCCCACACCGATGTCAGTGCACATAGGCAGCGTCCTGGCGATCACGAGCGGAGCCAGATGACGAGCGCGGCCGCGGTGACGGTGCCGAGGTAGACGTAGCCGCGCTTGTCGAACCTGGTCGCGACCGCGCGGAAGGTCTTCAGCTTGTTGATCGCCCGCTCGACGGTGTTGCGCTTCTTGTAGCGGTCCTTGTCGAAGCCGGGCGGTCGGCCCCCGGCCCTGCCGCGTCGGACCCGGTTGGCGGCCTGGTCGGCCTTCTCCGGGATGACGTGCCGGATTCCGCGTCTGCGCAGGTAGCGGCAGGTCCGGCGATTGCTGTAGCCCTTGTCGGCACTGACACTGTCCGGCTTCGTGCGCGGCCTGCCGCAGGTCAGCCGCGGCACACGGATCCTGTCCATGACCGGCTCGAACCGGGTGCAGTCGGCGCACTGCCCGGGCGTGAAGCTCTTTGACCTGCTCGTCCCGGTTCCGCAGCAGCTTGGCCAGATCGGCGTTCGCAGCCTTGAGCTGCTCGATCTGGGCGTCGCGTGCATCCGGCACCGCCCCTGTGTCGTGCAGAGGCCAGCCGCCGGGTGAACTCCTTCGCAAGGTGCTGGTATGGCCCGGGCCTTTCGGCTCCGTCCCAGTTCCTCTTCGAGTAGAAGGCAGTCCGGGATGTGCCGGCCACGGCTGCCAGGGTTGTGAGGTCGCACCGACCGCCCACGGGTATCTCACCTCGCAGCAGCCGGTCCATCGCCGCGCGGATCGCCTCCTCGTTGCGTGCCCGGGTCTGTCCGGTGATGCGGCTCATGTCGCTCCTCACTTCCGTGCGCGGCGTCGATGGCCGCCAGGGCTCGCAGGTCCCGGTCGCGTTCCTGCTGCAGCCGAACCCTCTCCGTTCTCTGGCTGCGGCCGATCGCGGCGATGAACGCCTTCTTGCTCTCGGCGCCGGCGGCCAAGACGGGCCGGTGACAGGGATGGTGCATGGCCTGAGGGCAGCGCGCGGAGTCGCACATTCCCACCATCTGAGGCGCCCGTCACCCGGGCGGGCCCGCCTGCCGTGCCGGAGCCCACCCGGCGCCGCAGGCTCGGAGAAGGGCACGGCTGCGAGGAGGCCACGGATGCTACACGGGTTCAAGAAGTTCATCATGCGCGGGAACGTGATCGACCTGGCCGTCGCCTTCGTGATGGGCGCCGCGTTCGTCGCCGTGGTGAACAGCCTGGTAAACAACCTGCTGACCCCCTTGATCGCGGCCATCTTCGGCAAGCAGGACTTCTCAGCGCTCACCTTCACGGTCAACGGCAGCGTCTTCCGCTACGGCGCGTTCGTCAACGCACTGATCTCGTTCGTGTTGATCGCCGCCGCCCTGTACTTCTTCGTCGTCGCGCCGCTCAACGCCGTCGCCGATCGCCGCCGCCGCAAAGCCGGTCTCCCCGTACTGGACGAACCGCCGACCGAACTCGAGCTGCTGACCCAGATGCGGGACCTGCTCCGCGAACCGCCGCGTCGCTGAACCCTCGGTGACGGAGCCTTCCAGGGCAGACCGATCAACATTCCGCCGACAGCCTGGCCCCGGCCGCCTCGTCCGGGGCGGCGGTTCCGCTCGCGGCCGTCGTACTACCGGGTGCTCTCCTGCTCGGGAATGTCGCCGCAGTCGATGCAGGCCAGGGTGTCCATCAGCTCCTGGTGGGCCTTCTGCTGTTCGTGCTCGCGGCGGCCTGGCCCTGGTCGTAGGCGGCGCGGGTCTCCGGGCTGTCCAGTGCGTCGATGAGGGAGTGCCGGCCGGGGCGGCCGAAGCGCCACCACACCGGACCGAGCGGGCCGTGCTCGGTGAGGAGTTCCAGCATGGCGGCGACGATGGGCACCGCGTCGTCGTACTCGCGCCAGCCGTTCCCGTCGTTGTCGTCCCCGGCGCCGTGTACTGCTGCCCGCCCCAGACCTCGGCCGGCAGCAGGCCGCGGCCTGCTGCCGGTTGGCCAGCGCGACCGGTCCGGCGTCGGTGACGACCAGGGCGACCGGCGGGTATCCGGGACGACTGTGGGTGCCGGGGTGGAGGCCCTCGCCGCTCTCGCCCTGACTGTCGCCCGCACCCACGGCCACCTCGCCTGGTTCCTCGCCCACGCCAGCAGCCACCTCGCACCGGTCCTCCACTGGCGCGCTCTGGGCACCCCCGGCGACCGCACCTTCGGCGCCGTTCTCCCCGCCGACGACGACTCACCGACGCCGAAGCCGCTATCCGGCTCCTTGCCGCCATGCTCGCCCGGGTCAGCCAGGACACCTGATCCGCGGCACACGACCGCCCGCACCGGCAGAGCAAGATCGCGGTGCGGGCGATGTCTGGATGAATGGCTCCGACCGGCGCACTGGGCGGCGGTGCCACCCGGGTTTTCCAGCGTACGACCGGGCCGGGCCGGCGGCGGGCGGTCTCGGTCAGGGACGGTCGTCGTGGTGGCCGCACAGCCAGGCCAGCGCCGTGTAGAGACCCAGCATCCGCTCCGCGTCCACCGCCCGCGCCGTTTCCGTCCGGTCCGCTCCAGTGCGGATCGCCACGGCCGCGGCCTGGCACTCAGCGAGCATCTGCGCCCGGCAGGGCCCCCACGGGCCCGCCGTGGCGGCGGCCGTCACCGGCGCAGCGGTCCGCGCGCCGACCGCCCAGCGGTACGCCTCCAGCAGCCGCTGCTCGTACTCGGTCAACGGCCGGCACCGCGCGTCAAGCCCCTCCAGGGCGGCGAACACCTCCTCCGCCGACCGAACCCCCACCACCGCCGTGTTCTCCGTCGTCATGCTCCCGACGCTAGGAGCGGCCTAAGCCGCCTGCCCCTCCACGACCGCCGTCCGGAGGAAGCCATCGGCGTCAGGCCTCGGACGTGGGACCGGCAGAGCAGCGCGGGAAGCGGGAAGGTCAGGCAGCTCTACCTTCTGAGCCGGGTTGACGGCCTCGCTCCGGACGCCGACGGGAAGACCTCGCTGTCGCGGCGGGTGACCACGACGAGCCCGAGCTGCTGCAGCTGATCGGCGACATCCTGGCCCTTGCCGACGACCCGTGAGGTGACCCGGGCGATCGACATGACCGGCGGGGAGCCGGCCCTGCTGCTGAGCCTGCTGATGGCCCACGGCCATGAGGTTCTCTACCTGCCCGGCCGCCTGGCGAATCGGGCCTCCGACGGCTACCGCGGCGACGGGAAGACCGACGCTCGCGAAGCCTACGTGATTGCCGACCAGGCCAGGATGCACCGCGACCTGCACCCGATCCGGCCCGGCGACGAGGCCGCGATCGAGCTCAAGCTGCTGGCCGCACAACGGACCGACCTGGTTGAGGACCCGCACCCGTGCCGTCAACCGCCTGCGCGGCACTCTGCTGAGTATGTTCCCAGCCCCGGAGCGGGCCCTGGACGTGACCAACACCGGCCCGCTCAGGCTGCTGACCGGTTACCAGACCCCCGGCCGCAATCCGCGGGGTCGGCGTCGTGCCGGTCGCGGCTCCCCGCAACCGGGCTCGACTGGCTCTGACCCGGCCACGGCCCGGGGTCAGTGCGCCGCGGGGGTTTCGGTGAGCTCGCTCGGGCGGACGATGACGAAGCCCTCGCCGCTGAGCTTCAATTGGACGGCCTCGCCGGAGCCGCCGCGGATCATCGAGCCGACCGACTGGGATCGGTGTAGGCCGGTCTCCAGCCGCGCGCTCCAGCCGACGACCGCGTCGGTGTCGACGTAGACCGGCACCTGCGGGGTGACCGGGATGATGATCGGGTTGCCGTCGCAGACCACGGCGAGCTTCCCGGTGCCAGTGAAGAGGCTGTTGAAGAGTCCGCCGCCGGTCATCCCGACCCCCTTGACCATTTTGATCTCGTAGGAGAGCGTCGGGTCGAAGCACAGGACGCTGCGACCGTTGACGGTCAGCGCGTCGCCCGGCTCCAACTCGACGATGAAGCAGTTGGCGGCCTGGTGCGCGAACCAGGCCTCGCCCTGGCCGTGTACGGACATTAGCGGCAGGCCCTCACCGGTGACGGCGCGCTTGAGCATGCCGCCTATGCCCTGGCCCTTGCGCTCGAACCGGAGGTTGCCGCGGAAGGCGATCATCGAGCCCTGACGGGCCAGCATCTCCCCGTTGACGGTGCACTTGACAGACTTGGCGTTCTGCAGGGACATGCCCGGTGCGGTGGACGGCTGGGCAAGGTTCTCGGACGCAAAAAGATCGCTCTTCATGCGCTCGATCCTCGCCCGGCGATGGCATGCGCGACATCCTCCCCAAGTCGGAGGCCGGCACCGGTCCAGCCCGTCAGAGGCCGGTGGCGGCGAGGTGCTGGGGGATGACCGGGCGAGGCCCCTCGGCGGCCTCCAGAAGCAGCGGGTCCTCGTCGGATCGGGCGAGGAGGGTCTGGGCAAGGTGGAGAGCGGCCTCGAGGACGTCGGCGGGGTGCGGACCGTCCGGAGTCCGGCGATGGCGCCCCGGGGGCCCGCGCACACCGGCGGCGTGCGGGTGGAACGGGCAGGGGCGATCGTGGTGATCAGCACAGCGGTTGCCGAGGATGGAGGATCTGATGCGTCGTACAGTCGTGCTCGGGCCACATCCCAACAGGTCCACGGTCCGCGCATCGACCATCTCGTCGGGCAGGCCCCGCCGGAGGCCTGGCAGCGGCTGTCGGCAGGAAGCGGCGCGAAGGGCGAGCGCTTCTACGACTGGGCCGCGGCCCGCCTGCCCGCGGTATGGGAGTTCGACGGCGACGAGCCGACCCGTCAGCGCCGGATGCTGGCCCGCCGCAGCATCGCCAGGCCTGATGAGACCGCCTACCACCGAGTGTCAGGACCCGCCGGTGACGACCCGGATGCGCGTCTCGGAATCGGCGGGCGCCGCGGGCGGCCTACCAAGACCAGCCGGGCCGACAGGAAGCTCCAAGATCCCGGCCGGGTCGAGTTCACGCGCCGCAGGTCAGGTCCTTCTCGGGTAGCCGGCCTGTGGTCAGGTACCGGGTGACACTGGCGTCCGCACAGGACGGGCCGGCCACCACCACGCCGTGCCCCTCGCCGCCGGCCACCGTGACCATCCGTGCACCGTGCAGCGCCCGCCGCATGCCCTGCGCCATGGCCAGGGTCGCCTGCGGGTCCCACTGGTTCTGCACGATCAACGCGTTGACGTCGTTGTCCACCGCGGTCGCCTGCTCGGTGCCCGCCGACTTCCAGAACGCGCACGGCTGGATGCCGGCCCCCAAGTCGCCGGCCAACGGGTACTCGGCCCGGTCCCGGATCGCGTCCCGGCGGTACCGCTCGGGGTCGCGCGGCCAGCTCCGGGTGTCGCCGCAGAAGACGGCCCACACGACGGCGGACATGTTGTCCGCCGGAACCGCCGCTCCGGACGCCCCCGCACGCGCCGCGGCCGACCTGATCGGGGCCGGCTCGCCCGCCGCCGCGCCGACCGCCTCCGTGGGCCCGTCAGGCGCCGGCGACCCGCCGGCGGCGGCGGCCTTCAGCGCGACGACCCAGGGCGTCACCGTCTCCACTCGGACGAACGCGGCGTACCCGGCGCGGATGGCGTCACCGCTGAGTGACCCGCCCACCGTCGGGACGGGCGTCCGGTCGGCGCGGGCGATCAAGTCCCAGTAGGCCTGCCGAACCTCCGCCGCAGTCGTGCCCAGCCCGTAGGTGGCGTTGCGGGCGGCGGCCCACTCGGTCCAGCGGGTGAAGGCGAGTTCGGCCCCTGCCGACCATCCCCGGAACAACCCCCGCCACGCGAGCGCGGGATCGAGCGCGCTGTCGAGGACGAACCGGTCCGAGCGCCGCGGGAACATCTGGGTGTAGACGGCGCCCAGGTAGGTGCCGTAGGAGTGCCCGAAGTAGGAGATCTTCCGCTCCCCCAGCGCCGCCCGGACGACATCCATGTCCCGCGCCGTGTTGCGGGTGGTGATGTGCGCCAGCACGTCCCCCGCCTTGGCCCAACACTTGTCGGCCACCGTCCGAGCCCGGGCTGTGTCCCTGGCGAACGTCGCTGCCGCGTAGGGGTGTTGGAAGGTCTGCTCGTCGGCCGTCAGGTCACAACCGATCGGCGAGCTCTGCCCGACTCCGCGCGGGTCGAACCCGATCAGGTCGAACCGCTCCCGCACCCCCGCCGGCAGCAGCGGTTGCATCTCCACGGGCATGGTCAGCCCGGGACCGCCCGGGCCCCCGGGATTCATCAGCAGCACGCCGTGCCGCTCCTTCGCGCTGCTCGCCTTGATCCGCGATATCGCGAGGTCGACCCGCCGGCCCCCGGGGTCGCCGTAGTCCAGCGGCACCTTGACCTTTGCGCACTCGAACTCTTCCGGGTGGTCCGCGTCGCAGCGCTCCCAACGGAGCCCCTGCCGCTCGTCCTGCTCGAGCGGATCTCCCGCTGCGAAGGCCGTCACGGGAGTCAGCGCCGTCAGAACGGCGGCTGCAACACCGACCGTCAGGCCGAAATTCGTTCGTGCGCCTCGCAGAGCCATGGCAGTCCTCCGTGCAGAGTGGGTGTCCGGGGTCGCCTCCAGTCTCCGGTCCGCCGCACCCGCACCTCGTACGGCACGGGGATGGGCTCATGATCCAACTTGCGGCGTACACCAACACGCCGCCGTACTGCTGGAGTCTCACTGCCCGTCCCCCACCGATCAGGGTGGACACCCGTCAGGCGACGGCCGGCATTCAGCCTTCCGCGCCCTGTATCCAGCCGGCCTCCGTGGGCAGCAGCCTCCGTGATCACGTTCAGGACGGCCTCGCGCAGGCCGGCACGCCGCCGGTCACCCGGCAGAATCCCGCACCGAAGGCCCACGGCCAACCCCTAGGGGGCGCCTTCCGGGTCACGCCGGATCAGCGGGCGTCGGCGACGCCGATGTACAGGCGCCCCCTCCCCCAGCCGGCGGCCGGGGGGAGGGTCGGAGGGGAGCAGGGTGCCGGCTCGGGCGACGAGCTGGTCGGCGGCGGCGTACTCGCCACGCATCGTCCACGGCGTGGCGGCGCTTGGGGGCCCGGAGGCCGGCCGGGAATGTCCCGGCCGACCGTCGCCTCACTGCAACGCGCCGTGCCCGGCCTCGGTCGGCACCACAAGGTCCGGGTTGCTGCCATCGGCTGGCACCGCAACCTCGATCAGCCCCTTGTCGTGCAGGCTCAAGTACACCCCGGACAGGGCGATCTGCTGCTCCGTCCACACGTCACGGGCTGGCCCCTCCCCGCCCATGTCGCCGGCGGCGGGTAGATGCCGTGAAGGTACTGAACTTGTACAAGTGTTGTCTGGCCGGCGAGGTCAGCTGCTGGCCCGCCAGGATGTGCGCGTGACGGAGCGTGAAGCGGATCTGGTAGGACCCTCGCCGACGCCCGGTCCCGGTCCCGGTCGCGAGCGCAAACCCTTCGGGCTGACGTCGGGGCCGGTCCGAAACCCCTTGGACGGCACGGGACCGGCGTGCTGAATTGGGAGACGGCTGCTGTTGGAGTCGAAGGGATGCGACGATGACCGAGATCAGGCTGCACCTGTCGGTGCGCAGCCTCGCCGAAGCCGACCTGCCGTCCTGCAACTGGGCAGGCTCCCCCAAGCACGTACGCGAGCTCGTCCACCAGATCCGCCGTGCCGAGGCGGGCGAGATCGACTACCTGGCGGTGTGCACGCCGGTCGGGCTCCCGGTGGCGGTCGGTGGCATCGACTACACGGTCAGGCCCGGCGCCGGCACCCTCTGGCAACTCGGCGTCCACCCGGCCCTGCAGTCCTGCGGGATCGGCACGCTGCTGATCCGCTCGGCCGAGCAGCGGATCGGCGCCCGCGGCCTGACCCGCGCCGAACTCGGCGTCGAGGAGGGCAACCCGCGCGCTCGCGCCCTCTACGAGCGCCTGGGCTACCGGGCCTTCGGCCGCGAGCTCGACTCATGGGACGTGGAGGCCGAGGACGGCTCGCTCCAGCGGCACGAGACGATGTGCACGCTGATGCGCAAGGAGCTGGCGTGACGCTGGATTTCGCGGCGTTCGTCGCCGAGGCGACGGCCGACCCGGCCGTCGTCGGGCTCGTCCTCAAAGGCTCCCGGGCCCACGACGGCATGACCACCCGTCACTCCGACCACGACCTCTACGTCATTCTCGCCGACGACGCGGCGAGCGAGCTGGCCGCACTCGACGGCTACCGCTCCGCGCAGCTCGACCTGGTCGTCACCACCCTCGAACGGTTCCGCCGGCCCGCCGACTGGGAGCGGTACGCCATCGCCCGCTCCCGGGTGCTGGTCGACCGCAGCGACGGGGAGGTCACCCGGATCGTCGCCGCAATGGGACGGCTCGGTACCGAGGAGGCCTTCCGGTCCGGCGCCGCCCTGCTGGACGCCTACGCCAACTCGCTCTACCGCTCGGTCAAGAACAACCGCGATGGCAACCCACTCGCCGGCCACCTCGACGCGGCCGCCAGTGTCGGCTTCCTGCTCGACCTGCTCTTCGCCCTGGACCGCCGACCGCGCCCCTACAACAAGTACCTGGCCTGGGAGCTGGACCGGTTCCCGCTGCCCGGCTGGGACAGCGCCGCGCTGCTGGACACCGTCGCCCGGATCACCGCGACCGGTGAAGTGGCGCCGCAGCAGCAGCTCTTCACCCGGGTCGAGGCGGCCGCCCGGGCCGCCGGCCACGCGGCGGTGCTGGACTCCTGGGGCGAGGACCTGCTGCTGATGCGACCCCACCCGGACTCCCCGGCCCACCAGTCCTCCTGACCCGGGTCAACAGTCGAATCGAGCACAGCGGCTCAGAACGTCCCCTGAGGTCCATCGGGGGCGGTGAGAGCCTGGTACGACCGGCCGACTGGACTACTTCCACCCGGGCCTCCCAGCGTCGGCGCGGTGCCGATCAGGCACTCGATGGCGGTCCGGAAGCCAACGAGGGCGTGGGCGGTCGGACGCAGGTGGCCCTCAAGGCAGACCAGGTTGTCCTGACTCCCGCCGACGAGTATGAGCGGAGGAAACCGCTCGCCCCTGATGCCGCGTGGGCTCGTCGACGAACGGTTCGTTGGGCTCATCGAACGAACGCCCGTAGCCCCGCCGTGATGCAGGCGTCAGCGCGCCAACCCTCGAACGTCTCAATCGCGCCACCGGCGGACTCGCCCCGCTGTACGTGCTCAGCCCGCATGCGGGGCCCGAAGACTGTGCACCGAGTACGCGCTCGGCGACCTGGACCCGCCGAGGCCGAGATGACCCGTCCATCGTGTCGCGTACGTGAGGCCACTTCGCCGGGGTGGCCCCCGCGGTCATGGAGTCTCGCCGTGCCGTTCTTCATCGCAGCGCCGCCTCGGTCGCCGACCACTCGTGCTCGGGCTCAACCTCGCTGCCGAGCGAGCTGCAGCAGCGCTGCCCCCGCCGGATGCATCGGCTCACTGGCGGTCAAGCGCCGGCCTTGACGCCGAGGATGTCGACACCCGTGCGCCCCGCCGCCCGAAAGACGGGCGGCGGGGCGCGGGCGGGTGGTGCGGGCGCGTGGTAGGGGCTGGCGCGTGGTGCGGGCGGGGGCTAGAAGGTGAGGTTCCAGGCGTCGATGGTGCCGACGTCGCCCGCGGCGCCGTCCTTGACGCGGAGCTTCCAGGTGCCGTTGGCCGCGCTCGCGGCGGCGTTGACCGTGTAGGTCTTGGCGACGTTGTCGGCACTGTCGCCGTTCGGGAAGTCCTCCAGGAGGTAGACCGTGCCGTCGGGGGCGACCAGGGAGATGACCAGGTCACCGCGGTAGGTGTGCTTGATGTCCACGCCGACCTTGAGGGTGGCGGGGGCGTTGCCGCTCACGCCCGTCACGGTGACCGGGCTCTCCACGGTGGTGTTGTCGGTGATCGCCACGTCGGTGAGGTTCTCGAAGTACTTGCCGGCCGGCGGGGTCGAGCCGACGGCCTTCAACGCGTCGACCTGGCCCTCGCCGAAGAAGGCGTTGTTGGCGGTGGTGCCGGTGCAGCGGCTGTCCGAGGCCGGGCAGGCCAGGTCGTTGGCCTGGGTGGCGAGGCGGGCCCGGATGTCGGCCGGGGTCAGCGACGCGTCGGTGCTCGCGATCAGCGCGGCCACGCCGGTGACGTGCGGGGAGGCCATCGAGGTGCCGCTCTTGGTGCCGTACTTGCCGCCGGGCAGGGTGGAGTAGACGCCGGTGGCGCCGTCCCCGCCGGGAGCCGCGACGTCGATGACGCCCCGGCCGAAGTTGGAGTAGGAGGCCTTGCCGCTGCCGCTGCCCGTGGCAGCGACGGTCACCACGCCCGGAAGTTCGGTGGGGATGTCGAGGCAGGCGTTGCTGATGGTCCGGGTGACCGGGGTGGAGTCGTTGGGGCTCTCCGAGTCGGTCGTCTTGTTGGCCAGGTCGTAGTTCGAGTTGCCGGCCGCGGCGACCTGCAGCGAGCCCTTGCCCTCGGCGTACTCCTGGGCGCGCTTGACGCCCTCGATGATGGCCGCCTGGTCGAGGTCGTTCGGGCAGTTGAACTGCCACGGGTCGGTGTAGTAGCTGTTGTTGGTCACCTTGAAGCCGTGCTCACCGGCCCAGACGAAGCCGCAGACCGTGTTCTCGGCGTAGAAGAGGGTGCTGGTCGGCTCGGCGATCCGGACCGAGGCGATCTTCACGCCCGGCGCGACGCCGATGACGCCCTTGCCGTTCTTGGCGGCCGCGATGGTGCCGGCGACGTGGGTGCCGTGGGTGTCCACGTCGCGCCAGGCGCCGGTGCGGGCGTCGGCCTTGCCGTAGGCGCAGGAGACGGAGTCGGCGGCGTCGAAGTTGGGCGCGAGGTCCTGGTGCTGGTCGTCAACGCCGGTGTCGAGCACGCCGACCTTGACGGTGGGCGAACCGGTGGTCACCGCCCAGGCCTGGTCGGCCTTGATCTGGGTCATGTCCCAGCGGTTGGACTCGGTGAGCGTGGTGGCCGACTGGGCCGGGTTGGCGGGCAGTGCCGGGCTGTACGCGTCGGCCGGCACGTCGGACGTGCGGGTGGCGCCGACCTGCTGGATGCCGGTGACGCCGCGCAGGGCGGCGGCGAAGCCGGCCGTGGTCGAGTGGGCGACGATGACGCCGATCGCGTCGTAGCTCGCGAAGACCGTGCCGCCCTTCGCGGCGACCGCGGCCTTGGCGGCGGCGATGTCGGCGGGCGCGCTGATCACCAGGTAGGCGCGGGTCCCGGCGGCCCATCCGGCGGCCGCGGCGCCCGGGGCGGCGGCGGGGGCGCCGGCCGCGGGGGCTTCGGCTACGGGAGCTTCGGCCGCGACCGGGGCGGTGGGGGTGCTGGGGATGGTGGGGGTGATGGTCGCCGGGGCGGCGGTCGCGAGTGCCGTCGGCGTGGCGATCGCCATGGCCGCGAGCACGGCGAGAGCGGCGGCCGGGCGGCCCAGCCGCCGGGATATCAGGGGTGACACATGTCCTCCGATCGGCCCGTGCGTGAGGGGATCACACGGGGTTTGAACGCAACATGCCAGAACAGTGAGCACTTGGGGAAGGCTTTACGCATGACGACTTGTCACAGCAGTGTCAACATTTGATGTCGCGCCCGGGTCGGACGGCCGAACCGGGGGAACCCGACCCGTCTCATCGGGGGACGGCCGGGGATTCCCGCGTCACGGGCGAGCACGGCCACGGCGGGCCGGCCGCTGCCGCCGGCGGGCACGGCCCGGACGTCCGCGCCCAGGCGTCCGCGCCCGTGCCGTCGTGCGGCAGCCCGTAGGCGACGGTGGCGTCGTCCAGCCAGGCCGACCGGTCGTCGACGCCGCGGGTCTCGGCGAGGGTCAGCTCGGCCAGGTCGGCCAGGTCAGCCGGCCGCAGCACCGTGATCCGCCAACCGCCGTCGGACAGACGGCCCTTGCCGGCCGACCGGGTGTCGCCGGGGACAGTGACGGGCAACCCACCTCGTCCTTGACGGTCGGCAGGCTACGAGCGGTGAAGTCGCCCGCGACCAGGGAGTGGTGGCCGCCGGCCGACATGGTGGCGCAGAAGCGGCTGCCGTCGGCGGTGGAGGTGACGCCCCAGAAGTTGGCATCGGTGGTGGCGACGCCACCCCCGCGTGCTCGTCGGTGAGCTCAGTCGCGATCTCCGCACGGCCGGAGCCGCCGAGTCACCCTCGTCTTCCCGACGGCGTTCCAGCTCACGTTTCCCTGCCGCGTCGACGGCAGCCACTCGGCATGTCTGCCGGCGAGTTGGTCGCGCGCCTTGCTGCTCTCGGCGAAGATGTCCACGCCACCGTCATAGGGGTGGACAACCCATGCACAGGCGGCTTCGGTCAGGATGACTCCGGCGGTCATGTCGTCGGCCGCGCAGAGCAGGAGCTGGTCCAGCGCGGGATCGTGCACGTCCGTCGCGGAGACGTAGTGGTGCTGCCACGACTGGAAGCCCGGCTCGGTGGCCAGGTCATCGCTTCGCCAGTGCACGGCCCCGGGCGTGGTGACTGCGACCGCGGAGTCTCGCGGAGTCGGGGAACTGGTCGCGGACCAGGAACAGGTGATCGCCACCAATCCTCCGCCGCCTGCCGTGACGCCGCCGAGGAGATCCTCCAGAAGGACGTGGTGACGACGCAGGATCTCGGCGTGCTCGGCGTCTGAGGTCGCATACCTCTTGCCCTCCGGGAGGGCGTGGAAACGGACCCAGCGCTCCGGGAACCGGTGACGCAGACGGCGGGCCTCCGGCGGGCATTCAGGCCACGACCTGTTCCAGGCACCATCGAGTTCAGCAATGGCCACCGACTGGTCTCTGCCTCTCATGGCACCGCAACTTAGTCGATCTTGGCGTTGGCGGGCAGTGAAATATCCGGCGCCTGACGCCCCACCCCCACATGCCTGCGACGGCAGGGTCCGGGGAGACCAGCGGTGGACCCCGGGCGTGGATCAGGACTCTGATCGGCCGCCGCTCCCATGTCCCGTACTCGTGCCAGGTCGTGTGGAACGGGCGCCCGGACGGCCCGCAGCCGAGCGGGATGTCGACCGGGGGGAACCACAGGTCGCGCCAGGTGTATTGACCACGAGCGAGGTCAACAGTGGGCGGCGGAGACGTGATCAAGGTTGGCGGCGGGCTGTGGGCGAGGGGAGGCCAGCCGGAGCCGTGTGGTCGCCCACCGGATCATCTCGTGGAGGCTGCTTCATCTTCATCGCACGATCTCTCCACGTGAGGTTCAACCTGCACGAGGGCGCCCGACGCGCGATCAGGCACGCGGAGCGCCACCGTCCGCCGCCAGGCGCGTGAGCCACTCACGCAGCAGGCACTGCTCCGCGTCGCTCAGGACATCGGAGACGTCGGGGAGGGCGGCACGCAGCGCGCGGGCCGCCGCGGCGGGACCGGACTCCGCGGCGGGAAGCGCTGGCTCGGCGCGGGTGACGGCCGCGACCATGGACTCACGCAGGACGGTCAACAGCGCCGGATTGCGGCGGTCCGCGGGCGTGGAGTGCCAGGTGGCGACTGCGCCCTGGCCAGTTGCCCGGATGATCTGGGCGGCCAGGTCCTCGTCGACCCGCAGCCACCCCCCGGCCGCCAGCCGGCGCACCCGCCCTTGGAGGATCTCCAGGCCCGAGCGGTGTGCCGTGTCCGATCCCGGGCCGGTGGCCCGGTTCATCACCGCGAACAGCTCGGGGCGGGAGACCCCGAACTCGACCACCACGTCCCAGCCGCGACGCAGATCCTCCACCGGGTGCTGCGGGGCGGGGTCGAGCTGCGCGCGCTTTCTCTCCAGGAACTGCGCGTAGCCGTGCTCGGCGACGGCCTCAAGGAGCCCCTCCTTGTCGCCGAAGATGCGGTAGATCGCCGGCGGCTGCATTCCGGCCGCGGCGGCGACCGCGCGGGTGCTCACCGCGTCAGGACCGCCGTTCTCCAGCAGCTCGACGGCTGCCTCGACGATGCGGCGCCGCGGGTTGTCGGTTGAGTCGCGTGTAGCCATGAATCGATGGTACCGGGAATCTGTTTCCATCGGAATTTCCAGTGTTACTGTTGAAGCGATTCCACCGGAACCATCGTCGGGAGAACCCAATGATCATCGTTACCGGAGCCACCGGAAAGCTCGGCCGCCGCACCGTCGAGCGCCTCCTGGAGCGCGTCCCCGCCGACCGCCTCGGCGTCAGCGTCCGCGACCCCCGCAAGGCCCGGGACCTCGCCGACCGCGGCGTCCGCGTCCGGCAGGGCAGCTTCGACGACCCCGACTCGCTCATGCACGCCTTCGAAGGGGCCGAGCAGTTGCTCCTCGTCTCCCTCGACCGCATTGGCGAGGAGTGCGTCAGCGGCCACCGTGCCGCCATCGACGCCGCCGTGAAGGCCAAGGTCGGCCGCATCCTCTACACCAGCCAGATGGGCGCTGCCCACGACTCCCGCTTCCAGGCCTGCCGGGACCACGCCACGACCGAGGACCTGCTGCGCGCCACCGGCCTGCCCTGGACCGCGCTGCGCAACGGCTTCTACGCGGCCAGCGCCCTGCAGTTCCTGGAGTCCGCCCGCCACACCGGCGACATCGCCCTCCCCGCCGACGGCCCTGTCGCCTGGACCGGCCACGACGACCTCGCCGAGGCCACCGCGGCGATCATCCTCGACGAGCGCCGCTTCGACGGGCCCACCCCGCCGCTCACCGGCCCGGCGGCGCTCGACTTCGACACCGTCGCCGAGATCGCGTCGCAGACCGCCGGACGGCCCTTCACCCGCACCGTCGTCCCCGACGACGCCTTCCGCGAGCAGGTCCTGGCGCACGGCGCCCCGGCCCCGATCGCCGACCTGATGGTGAGCATCTTCGACGCGGCGCGGGCTGGCGAGTTCACCACGGTCGACTCGACCTTGGCCGAGCTGATCGGGCGGCAGCCCGCCACCTTCCGCACCCACTTGGAGCGTGCCTGGGCCGAATAGATCCAGCGGGGCGCGCAGACGGCCCCGGTCCGACTCGCCGCCCACACAGGCTCGTTCCCTGTCGCCCGAGGCATCGATCGCCAGATCGGCGGCCTCGGGCACAAAGCCCAGGCTCCGCACCGGATTCCGCAATGGTCCACGTCGACATCCACATCGAGCCCGGCAAACCGGTCACCCGGTCCATGACCCGGGCTTCGGCCTGCCGACGCTCGCCCTGGGAGCGCTGCTCACCCAGCTCTTCGAGTCCTGACGCGGCGACGTCCGCTGATCAGCTCCGCGGCGTCGCCGCCATCCTCCGCCGCGGAGGCCGACCGCTCCTGGTACCCACCGCCGCCGCGACACCATCGGCAACTGATCGCAGCCAGGCCACGGCCGCGGCGAGATCGGGCCCCCGTTGCTCCTGCCCTGATCCACAAGATCTACTTGCCCCTGTGATCCACTCTGACCTCGCCGTCGAACTCCGCTCGGTCTCCAAGACCTACCGCTCCGGCCCGGAGCCCGTCACCGGCCTGGACCGGGTGAACGTCGGCTTCGCGTTCGGAACCTTCACCGCCGTCATGGGACCGTCCGGGTCGGGCAAGTCCACACTATTGCGCACGGCGGCCGGGCTGGAGGGCATCGACGACGGCGAGGTCCTCGTCGACGGCACCCGGCTCGGCGAGCTGAAGGACAAGGAGCTGACGGTCCTGCGCCGGGAGAAGGTCGGATTCGTCTTCCAGTCCTTCAACCTCCTGCCCTCGCTGACGGCCGCCCAGAACGTCGCACTGCCGCTGAAGCTGGCCGGCCGGCGGCCGAGCCGGACGGAGGTGACGTCCGCGCTCGCGTCCGTCGGTCTCGCGGACCGGGCCGGCCACCGCCCCGGCGAACTGTCAGGTGGCCAGCAACAACGGGTGGCCGTCGCCCGGGCGCTCGTCACCCGCCCCGCGGTGGTCCTCGCGGACGAACCGACCGGGGCGCTCGACACCAGGACCGGCCGCGAGGTCCTCGCGCTGCTGCGCGGCCTGGCGGACGACGCCGGACGGGCGGTCGTGATGGTCACCCACGACCCGGTCGCCGCGGCCTGCGCGGACCGCGTGGTCTTCCTCACCGACGGCCGGCTCGCCGGGGAACTCGACAACCCCACTCCCGAGGCCGTCGCCGCCCGCATGACGAGCCTGGAGGCCCTGGCGTGCTGAGCGTGGCCCTCTCCACACTGCGGGTCCGCTGGGCGTCGTTCGTCGGCACCTTCCTCGCACTCGCCCTCGGCGTCGGGCTGATGGCAACGGCCGTCCCGGTGATCGCCGCCACGGGCTCGGTCGCCGACCCGGCAGAGCACCGCTACTGCGCCGCCCCCGTCGTCGTCGTGCCGAACACCACCATCGACGTGGCTGACGACTCCGGGCAGATACAGCACACCGCCGTGGCGCAGCAGCCGGGTCTGACTGCGGCTCTGGTCGCGGCGGTCGCCCGCACCGGCCGGGTCGTCGAGGACCACAGCTTCTACGCGCAGCTCGCAGGCGGACCGAAGGACCAGGTCGGGCGCGGCTGGTCGGCTGCCGAGGCCGGTGGGTACCGGCTGGCGGCGGGCCGGGCCCCGGGCGCGGAGGACGAGGTCGTGGTCGGCGGGGGCGCGGCGTCCCTGGTCGGCCGCACGCTCGGGCTGCTGACGGCGGCCGGGCTGCGCACCGTCACCGTCACCGGCGTCACCGACGAGGTGCGGTACGAGCACGCGGTGTTCTTCTCGGACGGCGAGGCCGCCCGACTCTCGCCCGACGTCGACGCCCTGGCCGTCTACGGCCCGGTCGAGGCGGTGCGGCAGGCCGTGGCCGACGGATCCGGCGGCCCGGCTCCTGCGCTGGTCCTCACCGGGAAGGAACGTGCGACCGCGGACCCGCACCATGCCGCCCTGCTCGCCATGGTGGACAGCGTGGACACCCCGCTCGGTCTGGCCGCCGCCGTCGCAGGCTTCGTCGCGGTGTTCGTGGTCGCCGGCACCTTCGCCCTGTCCATCACCCAGCGCCGCCGGGAGCTCGCGCTGCTGCGGTTGATCGGCTCGACCCGTCGCCAACTGCGGCGGCTGATATACGCCGAGGCCGTGCTGGTCGGCCTGCTCGCCTCGGCGGCCGGCTGTGCGCTCGGGCTGCTCGGCACCCCGCTGTGCCTGGTCATGACCAGGGTGTTGGCGAGCGCGACGAGCGCGTAGAGGATCGGCAGACCGAGGATCATCAGCATGCCGTTGCGGGAGCTCGGCGCCCTCGCCTCGGCCCTCAGCATCGCCGGGTCGTGGGCCGCCCTGCACCGGCTGGTCGGCGCCACCCCGGCCGTCGTGCCCTGGACCGTCCTCGGCGAACTCCTCGCCGCTTGCGCGGCCGTCGCCCTGCCGGCCGCCGTCCTGCCCGCCGCCCTCGCCCTGCGCGGCCGCGACGGCCGGAGCATCCTCGCCGGGATCAGCGGGGAGAGCGGCTGATCACGCTCCCGTCGTCCTGAGCGCCCGCACTGACGGTAGCGATCGCCGCCTACGTCCTGATGGCCTCGATCGCCGTCGGCTGAACACCGTCGCCGCCCCTGGCGCCGCCGACCCAGTGCCACGAGGCGCCGCACGAACAGCACTTTGACGTGGCACGGACGCTGCTGCTCTTCTGTCGCGCCGTCACCCCCTGTCTTCTCGCAGGAATGCGGCGTGCGCACCCCCCGCCGTACAGCACTGACCGCCGTCCTGCTCGCCGCCCTGGCCGTCACCGGCTGCACCGGCAGGAATTCGTCCTCCGGCGACGGCGCGCCGCCGGCCGCGGAGCACGGGACCAGCCCAAGGGCCCGGCCAAATGGCTGCCCGCCCGTCCCGACATCCGCTGCGCCTACGCGGTGCGCTTCGCCCAGGTCGCCCCTCAAGTACGGCCTGCCGGTCACGCCGGCCGGCCCGACGGAGGCGGCCGCCGTTTCGGCGCCGGCGCGCTGATCGGCGCGGGTGCAGCCGGCCTGGTGGGCGGCCCTCCCGCTGGGGGCCGGGTCCTGCAGGTCGCGGCCTACTGGCGCACCAACCTGACGCTGCGGCAGCTCGCGCCGCTGTTCGGGGTGTCCAAGTCGGCAGCTGGCCGGATCATCGACCACATCGGCCCGCTCCTGACGCTCAAACCCGCCGGCGGTTCCGAAAGGACACCGTGATCCTCGCCGCCGCCTGCACCGCCCTCGTCCTGGACGGCGACATGCCCGAGGTCGGATGGGAGCAGATCGAGGACCGGTCCGGCACCGTCACCCGCGCCGGCTGGTGGATCGACCGGCGCTCGTCCGAACCCTGCGATCTGCTCGAGCTGCCCGAGCTGCTCGACGCCGTCGGGGACGCCGACCGACCGAGCCCCTTCGTGTGACCTCCCGGTGCCCCTGCCTCGGGGCAGGGGCACCGGGACCATCGCCCGGCACTTTCATGCATGCACCGGTTCGTCGGGAAGCGGATCCGGTGACCGACGGGGCGGGATCGCTTCGGCCGCGGATTCCCCTCCCGCCGTTCGAAGGCCTGGTTGAGCGTCCCCATGGGGTGGTGTCCGAGTTTGGCGCTCGGTGAGCCCTGGGACGTGGCCTTCGGGAGGCGACCGCCGCCGGCCCCGTAGGGCGTGGCGGCCTACTCGGGTTCCGGGCCGGCCTGCGCCGTGACGACCGTGGTCGGCCGGGGGCCCGGTGTGGGTACCTCCGAGCGTGTCACGGGCTGCTCGGTGAGGCGACGAAGGTGTAGGCGCCGAGTTCGAGGAACAGGGCGTCCTGGAGCTCGGGTACGCCGGTGAGGGGGACGGCGAGTCGCCGTTCGAGTTTTCCGGCGTTGGCGGTCACCGGGTTGTAGGCCCGCAGCACGATCCGGGCGTCGCACGGGAGGGGCTGCTCGAGCTGGACCACGACCGTGACGGTGCCGGAGTAGTTGGCGGGCAGGACGATCGAGCGCGTGTAGCCCTCGTCGGTGCCGGGCGCATAGATCTGCGCCGTCAGGCTGAACGGGGCCTGCTGGTCGGTGTTGGAGAAGGTCGCGGTGCCGGCGGGCAGGTCGGTGCCGGAGATCCCGAAGACGAAGCGCGTCGGGGTGTTGTTGAGGTTGGCGATGGCCAGGTTGGAGAGGACGTACCTCGTCTGCCGGCACGGGATGACGTCGATGTTGCGCCAGCCGACGTTGGGGTTGTACCTGACCCAGTTCAGGTAGTCGACGAGCGAGCCGAACGTGGGCAGTGCGGCGGGCATGGGGTGGGCGGGGGTGTCCACGGTGGCGATCGTGCAGTAGTGACCCGACGGGTTCTGGCTCGGCCAGAGGAAGGCGGACCTGCTGACACAGATCTGTCCGGGCGGGATCTCCCGGGCGCCGCCGCGGACGGTGAACGGCACGGCGGTACCGCCGCCCTCGGCGGTGAGCGGGGTCCATGCCCGCGGGTCCAGGAGCAGTCCTCCGGGGGCGTAGTAGAGCCTGACGTTGCCGGAGGAGGGGCAACCGGTCCTGAGGTTCTTTCCCCGGACGTAGATGCGGTTCAGCCGCCCGTAGACGATGGGGTGGCTCAGTCCGAGGTCGGGGCCGTCGTAGCTGGACTCCAGCAGACCGAAGTCGAGGATGTCGCTGCCGAAGGGGATGATGTCCGGGGACTCCCAGACGGGGTCGGCCGTGGGGGTCTGTCCGACGTCCGGGAAGTTGTCCCGGACGAGGATGTCGTTCCAGTTGGCGGCGGCGTTCATGGTTCCTCCCGAGTGATGGTGTGTTCCGGCGGGCACGACGGGCCCGGTCGCGGAGATGCGTCTTCTGCGACGGTGATCCGTTGGTCGCGGAACTGCCTGCCAAGGGTCGTGTGTTGGCTTCCGCGGTGGCGGGCGGGGCCGTCCCATGGTCGTCGGGGCGGTGCAAATCCCCGGGGAAGGCTTCTTTCGGACTGCCGCTGGAGATGGCTGTCCTCATCGGCGGCCGTGTGTGAGGTCGCCGGGGATGTCGGTGAGGTGGTCCTGTGGCATCGGTCATCGGTGCGGCGGAAATGCCCGTTCCGAATGTCGCGGTGACGGTACTGAATGCGAATCCCCGCATGCTGTGAGTCCGCGGGGAGCGTCCCGATACAGGAAAATGTATCGGGCTCGAACCACCTTGCCCAATAGGCCGGAAGAGTGAATGCCCGGCACGTGCTGCTGCCGCCGGCCGGGTGGGCGCCTACTTGAAGCGGCAGACATCGCGCTTCGGCACGACAGAGCCGGCTGGCACTCAGGCCGCGCCGCGGCTGGGCTGGTTGAGTGCCGGCCCGGCTGCCCCGATGTCTACCACTGGTCTCCGGCCGTGCGCATGGGCACGGCGGGGCCCGGCCCACTGCTCCGTCCGGTCGGTCAGGCCGCGGGTCGCCGTGCGGTCGCCACGGACCGCGGCCGTGCAGGCCGGCAGGAAGTTCCCCGGGCAGGCGAGCATGGGGTAGTGGTACTGCTCGCACGGGTCGAGCCCTTCGCGGACCGCCTGCCTCAACTGCGGCCACTGCCCGGTCAGCCACGCGTGGTTGCCCAGCAGGAACAGGGCGTCGATGGCCGGTGCGATGCTCTCGCCCCGCCGCCCGGCGGCCACCACGCGGTGCAGCCCTTCCTCGCACCCGCCCAGCCGGTCCACGTACGCCCCGGCCACCGCCACCCGGACGATGTGCAACGGGTCGGACTGGTGGGCGAGTTGCGCGATGGACTCGTCCAGCCGGGCCAGATTCGCCGGGCTCGTGCGGGCCGGGTCGGCGAACGTGCTGCGTGTCGTCGCCAGCAGCTCGGGAGCCGAGGGACAGGCGGCCGCGGCGGCGTCGAACCCGGTCAACAGGTCGGGCCGACCGCCGAAGAAGCACACCAGCAGCAGGGTGTGCGGGGCCTCGGCCAAGGTGGCGTCGGCGGGATCGTACGGTGCCTGTTGCCCGGCGATGGCTCCACACAGGAGGCGGTGTGCGGTGTCGACGTCGCCGGCCCCGTTGAGCAGGTACGCCGCCCCGGCCATCGCCGCGGCCAGCGACCCCTGCCCGGGCGCCGTGCGGCGCGCGTCGTCCAGAAGACCCGGTACGCCACTCAGGTCACCGGTGATGTTCGCGCCGGAGTACGCCGCCTCGGCCAGTCGCCGGGCCCGTTCGGGACCGGCCGGGGTGAGTTCGGCGGCGCGCAGCAGCGCCGCCACCGCGGCCGGACCGTCGCCTCGGCGGGCGATCCCGACGGCCGCGCGCTCCACCAGCGCCGCAACCCCCTCGTCGGGAGCGTCCACGGCTTGGGCGAGGTGCCACGCCCGCCGCTCCGGATCGTCCTCCCACGCCCGGGCCAACGCACGGTGAGCGCTGCGGCGCTGGTCGCTGGTCGACGGCTCCACGACCGCCGACCGGGTCAGCGAATGCCGGAACCACACCCCGGAGGGGTCGTCCGCCCGGATCAGCCGGGCGCGTTCGGCGGGCGAGGGCCTCGCCCGGGTGGAGCGCAGGATGCAACGCGGCCGCCGCGTCGAGGAACTGCCTGAGGCCGCTGTAGCTCAGGCGCGCCCTGTACTCCGCGCCGGCGGTCGCGACCACCTGCATGCCGCGCTCCTCGGCCCGGGCTGCGGCGGCGGCCAGCAGTGCCGTCTTCCCGACGCCCGGTTCCCCCAGGAGCAGCAGCAGACCGCCGGGCCCCGCGCCGGCGAGTGCCTCCGCGGTCGCGACGATCACTCCCTTGTGCGGCGGCCCGCTAGGCAGAGCCACCGCCGGTGAGTCGGGCGCGGATGGTCGCGGTCATCTGAAGGCGGCGCCCGGCCATGCCCTTGAGCCTGGTGACGCCGTGGGCGTAGCGGTCGACGGTCGCCGTGGCCTCCACGGCGATCTCGTCGCCGTCGATCTCGGCCTTCGCCACGATGAAGGTGACGGGCGCGGGGACGCCGTGGGCGGTCAGCTGCCCCTGGAGAGCCCAGGCACCGGCCCCGTCCAGTTCGGCCCCGGTGGAGGTGAAGACGATGTCGGGGTAGGCGGCGGTGTCGAGCAGCGCCTTGGACAGCACCTGGCGGTCGCGGTTCTTGTTGCCGGTGGCGAAGCTGCTGGCGTCGGCGACGGCGTGCACGCGGCTTCCGGTGGGCGGCTCGGTGAGGACGACAGTGCCGCTGCGCAGCCGGAAGCTGCCGCGGACGGTGCCTAGCCCGAACATGTGCTTGGTGGTGAAGGTGATCCCGGAACGGGGGACGTCGATGGCGTACTGTCCCGGCTTCGGCGTTGCGACGGTCATGATGACCTCCTCATCTACTTGATCATGCAACGAGCACTGTGGAGCTCTTCACTGCAGGTTCTGGCGTTGTCGGCGGCACGGGGGAACGGTCCGGCGACAGCGCCGCGCCGTCGGCCTAGGGCTCAGTGAAGGCACGAAGATCTCCGCAACGGTGAGCCATTCCCCGACAAGGTGCCCGTCTTCTCGATCGCCCCCAGGATCACCGCCAGACAGGTGAGCGCCCATCGCCGGAACCTGATGATTTCCGCGTCCGCTGCGACGAAGGGCGGCCAGGTCCTCTCCGGGCGTCGGGCGTCGGTGAGCGCCTCGACGCACCGGAAGGAGCCGGCGGGCCTGCCCGGTGGCGCCGACTGCCCTGGGCTCTGCGAGGACGGCGCGGCGTTGCGGCTGCTGGTCTCCAGCCACCTGCCCGAGGTCGGGCAGAGCCTGTCGGAGTTCGCGGTGCGACGCCCCCGACCGTGCGAATCACCTCTATCCGGTGATGCCTCCTCACCTGGCTGGTGGGAAGGCTCACAGTGGCACACCTCCCAGACAGGAGTTCGACATGAGCGAAGCGCTCGACTGGAACGCGAAGACCATCGCGGAGTTCCGAGCGAACGAGGGCAGGGTCGGCGGGGTCTTCGAGGGCGCTCCGCTGGTCCTGGTGCACCACCGCGGCCGCAGGAGCGGGCGGGAGTACGTCAACCCGATGATGTACCTCCCGCACGAGACAGAGCCGGACATCATCTACGTCTTCGCCTCCAAGGGTGGGGCACCCACCAACCCCGACTGGTACCGCAACTTGATCGCCGTCGGTGTCGGCAGCATCGAACGCGGGACCGAGATGTACCAGGTGACCGTCCGCGAATTGACCGGCGCCGAACGCGACCGCGTCTACGCCGAGCAAGCACGGCGCTACCACGGCTTTGCCGATTACGCACGCCAGACGGCTGGCGTGCGCACCATCCCTGTGCTCGAACTTCGACGGGCGTAGCCCACGCCCTCTGACCCCGCCCGTTCACCTGGGCAAGAACCCCATCGGGTCGAAGGAGAGAGATCCTGCCAAAGGCTGTCAGGTACGACGAGTTCGGCGGCATCGACGTGTTGCGAGTCGACGAGGTGGAGCGCCCGCTACCCGGAGACGGGCAGGTCCTCGTAGGGGTGAAGGCTGCCGGCATCAACCCCAGTGAGGCGGTCATCCGCACGGGGGCGGTAGCGGACATGTTCCCGTCGACGTTCCCGTCCGGGCAGGGCAGCGACCTCGCCGGAGTCATCGAGGAGGTCGGCGCCGGGGTCAGCGGATTCCGGCCCGGTGACGAGGTGATCGGATTCAGCAACAAGCGGGCCTCCCAGGCCGAGCTGGTCCTGGTAGAGGGACCATGCCCGAGCCCACCACTCCTCCACCTCGCCCCCAACATCCTGCTCATCCCCGGCACCCGCACCCGCGCCCACCTCGCCGAGAACCCCGCCACCGCAGCCGTTCAGCTCGACGAGGCAACCCGAACCCAACTCGCAAGGCACTTCCCGCCGCCTGCACCGGCCCGCCCGAGCTGAACGCGCCCGCCCGCCGAATCCCCGGCACGATCCGAAGGACCAGCCATGGACAGCACCGTCGCCGACCTGATGCGCCGCAACCTCCTCGACGTCTTCAACGAACCGGACCCCGACCGCCGCGCCACCGCCATCGCCGAGACCTACGCCGAGGGCGTCGTGTGGCACGAGCCGGACCGCGTCATCCGAGGGCGCGAGGCGCTGGCGCACCGCGCCGCCGAGTTACGGGCGCAGACCCCGGACTGGACCTTCCAGCCGGACGGCCCCGTCTCGGTCAACGACGACCTCGGCCATCTCGGCTTCCGGTACGGTCCCGCCGGCCAAGCACCCGTCGTGACCGGAATGGACATCGCCCACTGCAAGGACGGCGTCATCGTCGAGCTCTACACCTTCGTCACCGAGGTCCACCAGCCTTCCTAGCCCGGCGGGTCGGAGCGCCGGGCGGCGACCGCCTACCAGGCGGGTGCGCACGCCATGGGCGCGGCGACCAGGTCCTCCTTGGTCACGGACGGATTCCCGATCCAGGCTCTGATCCGCTCGGCCGGACCTTCGCCCTCGCCCTCGACCTCGTCCGAGGCGGCCGGGACAGGATCGGCGGGAGCGGCGCGCCTTCGCGCCGGGCCGCTGCGCCCGGACGGCGGTGTCCAAGGTCAACGTGGTGCTGCACCAGCTCGACGAGGCGCCGTCGTACCGGCTCCTGGTCCGCGGGTCCTTCGCCCAGCAGCTCGGGGACCGGCTGCTCGACGCGACGGAGGAGTACCGACACCCACCACTCACCGCCCTCCCCTGACGGTGCGGGACTCCCGGTCCGGGCCGGGCCGGACCTCGCCGGGCCGCAAGCCCGCCCGCCGGTGGTGCAAAGACCCCCGCACGGGCGCCCGGCATCCGGCCGTGCCGGTCCGCCTCCGGAAGACCCCGGCGCCGTAGGGTCCTCTCCGATGAGACGAGGCCCCCGGGCGTTCGCCCGGACCGGGCGTCGGAACGCCCAGGGCAAGGGAAGAACGAGACGAAGGACTGGCACGACACATGAAACAGCGCAGTCTGCGGGACCTCCAGGTGTCGGCCATCGGGCTCGGCTGCATGGGGATGTCCGCCTTCTACGGCACGGCCGACCAGGACGAGGGCATCGCGACCATCCGGCGCGCGCTGGACCTCGGCATCACCTTCCTCGACACGGCGCAGGTCTACGGACCGCTCACCAACGAGTCCCTGGTCGGCGAGGCCGTCCGGGGACACCGTGACGAGTACGTGATCGCCACGAAGTTCAACTACCGCATGGACGGCGCTGTTCCGGGCGACATGTCGACGGTGGGGCGCCAGGACGGCTCGGCCGAGCACGTCCGCAGTTCCGTCCACGGTTCACTCGCGCGACTCCGTACCGACCGCATCGATCTGTACTACCAGCACCGGGTCGACCCGACCGTGCCCATCGAGGAGACCGTCGGCGCGCTCGGCGAACTGGTCGCCGAGGGCAAGGTGCGGTGCATCGGGCTGAGCGAGGCGAGTGCGGAGACCATCCGCCGCGCCCACGCCGTCCACCCGGTCACCGCCGTCCAGAGCGAGTACTCGCTCTGGACACGGGACGTGGAAGCCGAGGTGCTCCCCACGTGCCGGGAGCTCGGAATCGGCTTCGTGCCGTACTCCCCGCTCGGCCGCGGCTTCCTCGCGGGCCGCTTCAGCTCCCCGGACGAGCTTGACAAGGACGACTTCCGCCGCACCAACCCGCGCTTCACCGAGGCCAACCTGGCGGCCAACCTCCGGCTCGCGGAGAAGGTGAAGCAGATCGCCGCGGAGAAGCACGTCACCCCGGCCCAGCTCGCCATCGCCTGGGTACTGGCCCGCGGCGAGGACCTCGTGCCGATCCCGGGCACCAAGCGCCGCACCTATCTGGAGCAGAACGCGGGCGCGGTCGACGTCGAGCTGACCGACGAGGACCTGGCGCGCATCGAGGCCGAGTTGCCCGCGGTGGAGGGCGAGCGCTACGACGAGGACGGAATGCGGGCGGTGAACCGCTGAACGACGGCCGCAGACCGGCCGGGTGGCAGCCACAGCAGCAGGCGGGCCCGTGCCGGATCGTGCAGAACAAGGAGTTCCGCCCACCACGGGACGTCCCGGCCGGCGAACGGTCTGAACCGGCCGGGACCTGCTCCGGTGCCCCCGCCGCAACTGCTGGGCCGACGGTCCGGGGAACCTGACCACGGCAGGCCGCGCGGCAGGACGCGCATCGCGACCCCCTGACCGCCCCCTGAACGAACGGGAAGGTGCCCGGCTGCCCGGCAGCCGGGCACCTTCCCGTTCCGACGCCGCGAACCTCGCGCACGGCCGCCGCTCCGACCCACCGGTGCACTCCCGGGCCGGATCCGGTGCGCTGTCGACCAAGTCCGACATCACCTTCCGATCTAACGTTCCATCAGGACTTCGACGGTCTTCAGCCGTTGTTCCCGACCGCTCGGACGCCGCACGCCGCCACCCGCACCGGGAAGCGGTCCGCTCCGGGGCGCGACGACGACCTGAGCAACGCCGACCTGAGCGACGCCGACCACAACCACGCGCCCGCGCATTCCCTCCGGGACGCCGGGCGAGCACCACGACCGGGAGGTCATCCCATGAAACGAAGCCTCACCCGACGGCTGGTCCCACTGGTGGCGGCGATCGCCGCGCTGGCTGCGGCCCCCACCACCTCGGTGGCCCAGGACACCCAGGCCGCGCCGTCCGCCTCGCACCGGCAGCTCGCCGTCGGCCCGCAGTACGACTCCACCCACGTGTACGTGGAACCCGGCACCGAGCAGGCCTTCGTGGCCAGTTGGGTGGCCACCTTCGGCGGGAGGACAATCGGGCCGAACGCCACCCAGGTGACGCCCACGCCCAGCCGGACCCTGTCGGAGCTGGTGCTCTCCCCGGTCGGCACACTGTCAGTGTTCGACTACACCACGCCCGTCCCGTACCCGTTCGGCAGCGAGCGCACCGGCTGGCTGGTCACCGACCTCGACCGGGCGGTCCGCGCCGCCCGGACCGACGGCGCGGCCGTGACCGTGGCACCGTTCGCCGACCCGATCGGCCGGGACGCCGTCGTCCAGTTCCCCGGCGGCATCAGCGCCCAGCTCTACGTGCACACCACGCCGCCGTCCTACCCCGACCTGGCCAGCGTGCCGGAGAACCGGCTCTACCTGTCACCGGACGCGGTCGGCGCCTTCCTGCGCAGCTACCTCGCCTTCACCGGCGGCCGGATCGTCTCCGACGACCGCCGGGCCGACGGCGCCGCGATCGGACTGCCCGGAACCGTCTACCGGCTGCTGCGTCTCACCTCCGGCTTCGGCGCCACCACGGTCGCCGTGACGGACGGCCACCTGCCGTACCCGTTCGGCCGGGAACTCACCGGCTACGGTGCGGCGGACCTCGGCGCCACCCTGGAGCGGGCGAAGGCCGCGGGCGCCTCGGTACTGTGGGGGCCGGTCCGGGCAGACGGTCGGGACAGCGCAATGGTGCGGTTCCCGGGCGGCTACGTCGCGGAGCTGCACACCGACCGGTGACCGGCGGACCAGGAGGCCCGGGCCGTCAAGTCCGGCACCACCGCCCGGCGGCCCGGGCCGCGCCTGCCGCCTCGGCCGTCACACCGCGACGTCGTACCCGGGCGGGAGAGCAGCCCGGACCTGTTCCACCGCCGGCAGCGGCGCGCTCCCCGGGATGGGGCGCGTCCGGACGCAGCCTGCCACTCGCGCGGGGAGACCCCGTAGGCGGCCCGGAACGCCCGGCTGAAGTGACTGGCACTCGCGAAGCCCCACCGGCCCGCGACCGCCGCCACGGTCGTCCGCCCTCCGTCGAACGGGCCAGCTCACGACGGCACGTTTCCAGCCGCCGGCGCTGGATCCAGCGGGCCACCGTCACACCCTCGAAGCGGAAGAGCTTGTGCAGGTACCGCACGGACACGTGCTGGGCGGCCGCGATCCGGTCCGGCGTGAGGTCCGGGTCGCCCAGGTGGCGCGGGATGTGGTCCTTCACCCGGGCCAGGATGGCCAGTGCCGCCCCGGGCGCCTCGGGGACGGACCGGCCGCGGCGTTCGTGTGCGAGCACCGCGAGCAGGTCGAGCGCCGTGGTGGCGAGCCAGGAGGCCACCTGGGGCTCCAGCGACTCGGCCGACACGGAGAGGTGCCCCAGGTAGGCGGCCGCCAGGCGGGCGGTGCCGGTGCCGGCGTCGAAGACGGTCGCGGTGAGCGTCCGCAGCTCCTCCTCCGAGACGCCAACGGCCGAGCGCGGCCAGTGGAAGGCCGTGAAGACGAATGGCTCCGGCAGCTCCTTCGCGAACGGCCGCCCGGCGTCGGAGACCGCGAAGGTACCCGGGCGCAGCTCCACCCGATTGCCGTCCTGGGCCAGGCGGGCGGTGCCGCGGTGCTGGAGCACCAGCGTGAGGTGGTCCTCACCGCCGCGGGAGATCATCCCCGCGCTGCGCTCGACCCGCTGGGGACCCGCCTGGACGGGACGGGCTGGTCCGCCGGGTGACTGTCAGGCGGGGCCAGCTGAGGACCGGATTCGTAGAGCTGCGAGGTGTCGTGGTTCGGCCTGTGATTCGGCGCGTGAGCGGTGGGGAACGCGCCGGGTGCGGGAGCCGGGCGCCACGGTGGGAGAGCATGCCGTCATGGACATCGAATCGCTTGTACGCACCCGCCGCGCCTTGCACGCGGTCGCGGAGCTGGTCCTGGCCGGACCACAGTTCCGAACCAGTGGCACGATCAGGCTGCGCGCCTCCCTCGGCGGCTTCGCCACCCGGGCCGAGCCGAACGTGCAGGTCGTCGGCGCGGATCTGGTGGCGTCCGGGCAGCGCCTCTTCCTGGAGCGGACCACTTGCGCCGCGCTGGCGGCTGCGGTCGGGGTCACGGTCGGTGCACCCGCGGGGCTCTACCAGGGTGGATCCGGTGTCGGCCCCGAGGACGTGATCGAAGCCGATCCGTAGCCGGCGCACTGGATCGCGCATGGTTTCGCAGTCGGCGATGCCGCACTTCGCCGGATGTTTCCCGGGGCGGATCCGGTTATCTGGCCCGAGCACTTCGACATCGGTGTGACCGTGGCCGCGGTCAACTACGGGGTCTCCCCGGGCGATGGCTTCCAGGCGGAGCCGTACGCCTACGTCGGCCCGCACACCCCGCAGCAGGGGACGTACTGGAACGCGCCGTTCGGCGCGCTGGCCACGGTCCGCGAGCTCGGCGGCGTGGACGGTGTGTTGGCCTTCTTCGAGCAGGGCCGCCAGTTGGTCGCTTGATCATCACTGACCGCCGCCGTGCCGATCGCTCCTGGAAATCCCGGCAGTCGGCCGCGTGGCGTTAGACGTCGGCGAAGCGCTCGACGTGATCGGCCACCTCCACCACGGACAGCCGTAGCAGCTCGCGCCGGGCGCTCCTTCGGCGCGACGCCGGTCTTCCAGGCGGTGGCCGGTCTCCAGGTCCGCGTAGAGCGCCTCGATGCGCGGGGCGACCGGGGTGCTGTAGCGGTTGTAGAACGTCGCCCGGGTGATTCCGGCGCGTTCGGCCAGTTCGGCGACGGTGACCTGGGAGACGGGCCATTCTGCACGACACTCACGCGGAACCCGGCCGCGGTCAATCGCTCGTACACTCCCTGCCAGCCGGAGCCGTCCACGAATCCCCCGTGGACGAGGACGATGTTCCCGCGGCGTTCCTGCTCACTCATCGGTTCTCCTGTCGTCGCCGAATGCGTGACGGTACGTCAGGTCACGCTAGGGCGTTTCTTTCCGATCATCGGATCGTTGGTCTGGTCGTGCCGTTGACTGACGCGCAGTGGGCGCGGATAGAGCCGTTGTTGCCGGACCGGACGCCGAAGCGGGGAGGGCGCTGGCGTGATCACCGGGAGGTGATCGACGCGATCGCGTGGAAGTTCCAGACCGGCTCGCAGTGGGTGCACCTGCCCGAGAAGTACGGCTCGTGGAAAGGCGTCTACACCCGGCTTCGGAACTGGGCGATCGACGGGACCTGGGAGCGGGTCTTCACCGCCCTGCTCGCCCAGGCCGACGCCGAGGGCGACCTGGACTGGGTTGTCTCGGTCGACTCCACGATCGTTCGCGCGCACCAGAACGCGGCCGGGGCCCGTCAAAAGGGGCCCCGGCCAACGAACCCGGCCACCACGCCGTCGGGCGCTCCCGCGGCGGACTGACCACGAAGATCCACCTCGCCGCGGACGGCCGCTGCCGCCCGCTGTGTTTCCACCTCACGCCCGGCCAGGCGGGCGACGCGCCCGCGTTCGAGCACGTCATGGCCGCCCTGCGCGTGCCCAGGCCGGTCGGACGACCACGCACCCGGCCCCTCGTGGTCCTGGCGGACCGGGCCTACTCGTCGAGGGCCATCCGCGAACACCTGCGAAGGCGCAACATCCGGGCGGTGATCCCGCAGCCCGCCAACCAGATCGCCAACCGCAAACGCAGGGGCCGGCTCGGAGGACGTCCTCCCGGCTTCGACCGTCAGGCCTACAAGCAGCGCAACACCGTCGAACGGTGCATCAACCGCCTGAAGAACTGGCGCGGCCTCGCCACCCGCTACGAGAAGACCGCCACCGTCTTCCAGGCCGGACTCCACATCGCAGGCATCTTCATCTGGTCCGCCCGCTGACAAGCGGTGCCGCTCAGAGGTGGCCGTGTTCCGGCACTAGTGTCTCGCACGTTTCACACAGGACCAGAAGGATCCGCCTGCTCCCACGCAGAGTGCCATCTGCTCCGCACCGTTCACAGATGGCCTCGCTACGGTTGGCAAATGAGCGAGTCACGGCATCGAGCCGTGCGTGCTCCTCTCTGCTCCAGTTGCCGCCGGGCTGCCACGGTCGCGGAGACGCTTGGAAGGCCAGGGCCCCGAGTTTCTGCTTCACGGCCCGTAGCTCATACTCCGGGAACTCTGCGACGACGGCCTGATGGCACTCCAACACCAACTGCCGCCAGCCTGGACCCACATCGAAGTCATACGCAGGATCCCGCAAGTGCTGCCTGACCGGCTCGAACACGCCGCCCGAAGCCGAAGAAGTCCCTGTCACTCCGCCCCCTCAATCCGTATTGGGCACTGACCCTACAAACCTCGGTTTGCGTGGCGTGATCCGAAAGAGAGGCCCTAGGGGCGGTCCCCGGGCAGTCGCTTCCGTCATCCGACGTACTTCGGGCCGGCCCCTGGTGGCTGCAGCCGATCGAGTGCGTCGCGCAGAGCGGCCCGGGACGTCACCCCGAACGGGGGAGGTACTCACAGCTGCGATCAGGGGGGCTACCAGCGAGTGCGATGGGGGCTATTCGACTGCTGCCCGGCGCTGCTGCCACTGATCGACGACCTGCTGGAGGGTCCCGCTCATCAGGGTCAGGAACTCGGCGGAGTCCCCGAAGCGGGTGCCGGCCGGGGTGGCGGGGCCGAGGGCCTCGGCGGCGGTGCGGAGTTCGGTCACCAGGGCCCTGTGCATCTGTACCGCCGCCACGGTGGACCGGAGCCAGATCTCGCCGTCGATGACGTAGCGCTCGCGGCGCTCGCCGGGGACCCGTTCGCGCCGGAGAAGGCCCTGCTGCTCCAGGAAGGCGACGGCGTGCGAGACGGACGCCGGGCTGACGCCCAGTTGCTGGACCAGGTCGCCGGCGGTGAGGGCGCCCGAATCGGTGACGAGCAGGCAGACGAGCACCTTCGCCGCCATCGTGGGCATACCCTGCTGCTCGATCAGCGTGGTGACGGTCTCCGCGACCTCCCGCACCACCTGCGGGTCGCGGCCCCGGCCGTCCGTGGCGACCGGCGGTAGCACGGGCGACGGCTCCTGCTTGGGCCGGCGCGCGCGATGGCGGGTGGCCTCCTGCGCCAAGTCCGCCCGGTAGCCCTCCGGTCCGCCATTGCGGGCGACCTCGCGCATGATCGTCGAGGCGGGACGGTCCAGGAGCCGGCCGATCTCCGTGTACCCGAGCCCCTCGGCCAGTCCCGCAGCGATCTGCCGGCGGTCCCCGTCGGTGAGTCTGCCTCCGGGCATCGGTGCTCTTCTCCTTCTGTGCCGGTGCTCCCGCTCCTTCTGCGGCACAGTATCCGAAGACGCGGGGATCATTGCAATGCCAGCCCCGAAGGGCTCTTGCGTTTAGCGTCACCGTCATTGCAATCGTGGGCGCTCAACCCTTGCTACATAAGGGCGATTCGGCTTCATTGGCGTTGCCCAATCCATGAACGCAATGTACGGTCGTAGACGTTCAGCAATTGCCGAACAGTCACGAACCACCCGCCCGAAGGAGCGCCCCTCCGTGTCCATCACCCTCTCCGAGCAGGACAAGCTGACCCTCCGCACCGCCGCGCACGGCGCGATCGCGCTGCTGGTCGCCGCCGGCGCCACCACCAAGCCGCACAAGATGGCCACCGCGGGTTCCATCGCCCTGTCGTCCGCGACCGGCCTGGTCGGGCACGTGCTCGCCGAGGAAGCGGAGGGCCCGAAGCCGGACAGCTCGTCCGTGGCCACGATCGCCGACCGGGTGCTGCCGGCCCTGACGGCCGCGATGAGCCTGCTCAAGCAGCAGGACCAGGCCGAGGCCGACAACTTCCGCAGCACCGTCCTGGTCGCCGTCGCATCGGCCACCCGGGTCCTCAAGGGCGAGCCCAGCCCCGTCCTGACCGACATCACCCGCAAGATCACCGCCGCTCTCGACGCAGCCTGACGGCACGTCGGTCCACGTCGCCAAGAGGAAAGCCATGACGAACACGCAGTGGACCGGCATGGTGCCGGTGGACGACACAGCCCTGGCCGTCACCGACACCGGCGGCTCCGGAACCCCCGTGATCTACCTCAACGGCCAGTTCGCCACCCAGGGCTACTGGCGGCACACCATCGCCGAACTGGGCACGGGCTGGCGGCACATCACCTACGACATGCGGGCCCGCGGCAGGAAGTCGGGGCGCTCGGCGGACTACTCCTTCGAGACCATGGTGACGGATGTCGACGCCGTGCTCGCGGCCCGGGGCGTGGAGCGGGCGGTGGTGGCGGGCTGGTCCTACGGGGCGTTCGTCGCGGCGTACTGGGCCAGCCGGAACCCGGAGCGTGCACTGGGTGCGGTCATGGTGGAGGGCGCGCAGCCGTACGACTGGCTGGACGACGCGATGGAGCAACGGATCCGCAGGATGTTCCGGCGGATGTCCCCGCTGGTGGCGCTGGCACGCCCGACCGGCCTGACACCCCGGATGACCGCCGCGCAGATGGCGGAGTGCAACATCGAGCTCGGCAAGGTCGCCCGGGTGAGCGCGATGAGCCCGGTGCTGGACGCGATCGCGGTCCCGGCGCGGTACGTCGTCGCTTCGGGCTCGTCACTGGGCAGCAAGGGCGACGAGCAGGAGCGGATCCGGACCGTCCTGCAGGCGGTGACCGAGCGCAACCCGCACATCGAGATCAGCGCGAAGGTCGCGAGCAACCACGACCTGATCCTGAAGAAGGACTTCCTCGCCGTCGCAAATGCCATCCGTGAGGTGGCCGGCTGAACGCGAGCTGCCACAAGGCTCCACATGCGGGCCGCGGACCATCTCGCCCACCGGGTCGCCCCCGGTGCCGGCCACACGCATGAGTACGTGCCGGTACGCAGCAGCAACCCCGCCACCGGCCTTCTGCCCAAGCATCACCCGTCAGGGTTTCCGCTCCCTGTGCAGTCGGTCGGACGCCAGGGGCCGCCCCCAGGTACACCCGCAGCTTCCCAGTCACTGCCGACCTCACCGCCTCACCGGCCGAGTGCCTCCGCAGCTCCGTGATCCCCCGGTACGTGCGGAACGCGACCGGCGGAAGCACCAGAACGCCTCTGCCTGACCAACCATCAGAAGAGTCAGCAAAAGGTCAGCACCCACCCGAGCAGACCCGGTTACACGCTCTCGGAGATGAGAACCGAGAAGCCCTCACCCCAGCCGTCGCCGCGCCGCAGGCAACCTTCCGGATCGGCCGTCGACCCGACGGCCGAAAAGCGCTCCGGAATTGCCGGCCAACTGCCCGCCCGCACGCCAGATGGCAACATCTTCACAAGTCAGCGCACCCGCCCATGCGACTTGAGCGGAAGATCCGGCAGCTCGGGAGCACGCAGCCGCGCACCGTCGTAACCGTGCACCTCGCCGAACCGCGAGCTCCTCTCCCAGTCGTTCCGTGCTTGTACGATCTCCTCACCGGACCGCGCCCGCCTGGGAACCCATCGGCCGCAGCCGCGGCGGTCCGCCGGCCGACTTCGCCGAGGGATTCGCCGCGCACCTCGCCAGAGCCGGCGAGTTCGGCCTGATCCAGGGCACGGCGGCCGTCCGCGCGGTCTGGGAGGACGCTGTCGCCGTGCCCGCCCGGCCCAGCCCGGTGGCTCCGCACTGCCCTGCACCCGGCGAGCGTCCTCACCACGGACGGCACCGTCTGCGGCGTGATCGGCTTCGGCGGCCTCTGCGCGGGCGACCCGGCAACGACCTCGCCGCCGCCTGGATCCTGCTTCTGGACGGTGCCGTCGACCGGTTCGTGCCACAACGCCCAACCGGCCCGCGCCGGACACTGCCACCCTGCGGCGCGCCCGCGGCTGCGCGGTGCTGCGTGCCTCGCCGGGATCCTCATCAACCGTGCCGGGGTCCGGTACGCATACCGGCCGACACCCGGTTCCAGGACCCGCGCACCGGCCAACACGTCACGCGGTCCGAGCGACGAGGCGGAGGCGTCGATCACCGCGCCCCGGGGGCCGTGCGCGGCCAACCGCGCAAGGTCCCCTCCGGCTGCTCCCGGTTTCTGTGCAACACGGTCGCACCGGACACCGGACTGCCGGACCGTCCCCGCCCACGCCTCGACACGGTCGTGTTCCCTGGGTTGCCATGCCGCGCGGTCGACGGCGCCGTCCGGGCTGATTCGTTCCGCTTCCACGACGCCGAAATGCTCGTGGAGGTTGGCAGGGGTGGAGGCGTGGTGGAGGTGGGAACCGACCGTGAGGGCATCGCTCACACATCGCGCCGGACCAGCCTGATACGCCGATCTACCTTGACGAACCGTCAGCCGAGGTCAGCAAAAGTCAGCATCAGTCCGAGTAGACCCTCACAAACACGCGCACAGCTGAGACCCCTGACCCTGGCTCGCCGAACCCGTTCAGGCGTCGCGAGAAGGCCCGGCAAGCCGGCTCCGCTCGGGGCAAGTCGTCACTCTCAGCTCTTTACTCGCACCATTCGCCCCGGCATCTTCCGTTTACCGGATGGTCGACATGACTCTGCGTGCGTAGTCAGGACGGCAAGGTGATCGACTGGGCGTGGTGGAACACGTTCTTGTCGTCCCAGGTCTTCTTCGCCCTCTGCAGTCGGCTGTAGTTCTGCTTGTAGTAGAGCCGTTGGTAAGCCGGGTTCGGCTGTCCGGCCACGCCGAGGTCGGTGTCGGGGTAGTTGACGTAGGCGCCGTCGGTGTCGGTGTTGATCTCGGGAATGCCGCCGGTGGCCTTGTACACATCCCGGTAGAGGCCGCGCAGGTAATCGAGGTGGGCGGTGTCCTGGGCCGGGTCGGTCCAGTACGTCTGGTACTGGAGCTTCATGATCGAGTCACGCTGCGGAACGGCGTCCTCGGTGGGCTTGCGCTCGTTGATCCGGCAACCGTAGGAGTCGATCTGCACCAGCGTCTGTGTGAGGTCGACGCCCGGCACGTTCTTCGTCAGCCACTCCCAGAAGCCGTCGACCTGCGCGGGGGTGAACGGCCTGCGGTGGTAGGCCGACTTGTACTTGCCGCGCTGGTTGTCGCCCGACCCGTTGAGCGTCATGGTGGCCTGGAACCACGGCATCTGGCGGCTCTTGTCGGGGTACGGCAGGAACAGCCCGCCGGCGCTGTGGGTCTGGACGGTCGCCTTGGTTTTCATTCCGGCCTCCATGGCGGCCAGGAATCTCTCCAGCGGCGCGGGATCGTCCTCGTCCCACTGACTGAGCAGGACCACGTTCCCGTTCGTCCAGTGGGTGAGTTTGAGGATGGCGAACAACCCCTGGTAGATCGATTCGCCCTTCCCGCTGTGTTCGGCGAAGAATGCGGCGAAGTTGTTCACCAGCTGACGGAAGTCCGCGGGCTGCTTCAGCAGGTCGTCCCACGGCCAGGCGACGCTGCTCAGCCAGACCCTCGGCGGCGGCTTCGGGAGCTGGTGGTGGAAGTGGTAGCGCAACACCACGCCGAAGTTCCCCCCGCCGCCACCGGTGTGGGCCCAGAAGAGGTCCCTCTCCGCCGAGCCGGTCGGGTCGTCCCGGTGCGCCCTGGTCACCTCCACCCTGCCGGCGCGAACGGTCACCACGTCGACCTGGACCAGGTGGTCGACGGTCAGCCCGTTCCGCCGGGAGAGCAGCCCGTACCCGCCACCGCAGATGTGCCCGCCCGCGCCGACCGAGTAGCACGAGCCGGCCGGCAGCGTGACGCCGTACTTGCGGAACAGGGTGGTGTAGACGTCCCAGTTGGTGGCCCCGCCCTCCACGCAGTACGTGGACGCCCCGTACTTGTCCGTCGCCGCGCGGACGCCGCGCAGGGTGCTGAGGTCGAGGATGACGCCGTTGTCGTTGTCGACGAAGCCTTCGTAGCAGTGCCCGCCGCCCCGGATCGTCGGCCGCAGCCCCTTGTCGAGCGCCGCCCTCAGGGCCGCCACCGCGTCGGCCTCGTTGCCCACCAGCCGGATGTAGGCCGGCGTGCTGCTCCACCGTTGGTTGAACCCCTGACTGAGCGTCTGGTACCGCGAGTCGTTCGGGAGCACCGATTGCCCCTCGGGCACCTCCACGGGCTGAGCAGCCGCCGGACCGGCGCCGGCCGCCAAGCCGAGTGAGGCCGCGGACACTCCGGCGGCGCTCATCCCGGCAGTACCCAGGAATCCGCGCCGGGAGAATTCTTGACGCATGACAGGGACCCACTTTCTCGGCTCTGAGAAGCTGGCAGGCGCACGCTAGCATGCACGTTTGCCCATGTGAATCCCTATACGAATTAATGTGACTGTACGTCCTTTCTTGGGAATCCCAGGAGCCCCGGGGATCCCCCGATTCCTCTCGGCCCAACCGCATTGCCGATGGGGCCGGCCAATGTCCCGTCACCCCAGGCGGCCCACCCCACCCTCAGCCCCCAGCCGACCCCACCTCCGCCTCCAATCCCGCCCTACTCGGCGATCGGCTTGGAGAGGTCGTCCTCGGCCAGCACCTGGTAGACGGCGTTCAGGGAGGGCGGACCGACCATGTCCTTGATCCGCTCGAAGCGGCGCTCCTCGACCGGGGCGAGCCGCTCCATCCACTCCTGGACGGACTCGGGCCCGTGGTCGCCCTCGATGATCGCGATGGTGACGATCTCCTGCGGGTTCTCCATGTTCGCGGCCGTGATGACGCGGGTCCGCGGATCCCCCGGGACCACCTCGTCCGGGATCCACCCCTTGCGGAACTCCCCGTAGTCGACCCCGTCGTTGAGCTTGCGCACCATGACGCTGACCAGCTGCATGACGTCCTCCCCATAAGGTTTTCTTGCAGTGCAAGAACTCTGTTGTCCGCTATTATTTTCTTGCATCGCAAGACATGTCAAGACGAGACGCGGAGGAACAGTCGATGGCGAGCGGACGCGGGCGCCCGAGGACCGGTCTGACCAGGGAGAAGATCATCGACGCGGCCCTCGCCTTCGTCGACGAGCACGGGCTCTCGACCCTCTCCACCCGCAAGCTCGGCGCGGCGCTCGGCGTCGAGGGCATGACGCTCTACTACTACGTGCCCAGCAAGGCAGCCCTGCTCGACGGGATGGTGGAGCGCCTGCTCACGCTGTCCGCCGGCGACCTCTTCACCGACCCCGCCGGGCGGCCGTGGACGGCGGTGGTCGGCGACTTCGCCGTCGCCCTGCGCCGGATCCTGCTCGACCACCCGGCGATGCTCACCGTCCTGGCCACCCGCCCGGTCGCCACCCCCGCCGCACTCCACCTGCTGGAGCGCGGAATCGACGCCCTGCGCGCCGACGGGGTGCCACTCGCGGACGCGCTCGACGTCCTCAACACCGTGGTGTCGTACACCCTCGGCCACACCCTCGCGGAGGTCGGCGAGACCCCCCACCACGAGGGCACGGAGCCCGACCCCGACCAGTTCCGGTCACTGGACCCGGCGGTCTTCCCGCAGTTGGCCCAGGCCTTCGCCACCGGTGCCGGCCTGGACTCCGAGCTTCGCTTCCACCGCACGCTCCGCATCCTGCTCGCCGGCTTCGCCGCCGAGATCGAGACAGGCCCCAAGGAGGCGGGCACCTCAGAGGCGGGTTCTACCACCGGGGACGGCGCGAGGCCGCGACACTGATCTCCCCCGCCATCCGGCCGCCTGACACCATGCGGCGCATGATTCCCGGAGCGGATTTGACGCGGGATGGGCTGGCCGAGCGTGGGTTCTGCGGGTTCGTGCCCTTTGGCGAGCTGGGCGACAGTGAGGTGCCGACGGAGGCCGGGATCTATGTCGTCCTCCGATCGACGGCGTCCCGCCCGGAGTTCCTGCCCGTGAGCACCGCAGGCCACTTCAAGGGGCGGGATCCGTCCGTAGCGATTGAGGTGCTGAGGGCGGCCTGGGTCGAGGACGCCTGCATCCTGTACGCCGGCAAGGCGTCGGCGGGCCGTACCGGCCGACGCGGGCTCCGCAAACGGCTCGACGAGCACCGCCGCCACGGGGCCGGCCAGGCGGTCGGCCACTGGGGCGGGCGCTACATCTGGCAGTTGCGGGACTCGGCGGCCCTGCTCGTCGCCTGGCGGCCGACGGCCGAACAGGACCCGGGTGACGCCGAGACGGGACTCATCGCCGAGTTCATGGGGGTCCACGGGGCTCGCCCGTTCGCCAACCGGAACCGGGGGCTGGTGCAGAAGGCCCGACGGTGATCCGCCGACTGCCGGGTCTCCACGTGGAAAGCACCCTGGCGCCTTCCACTCCATCGGCGCGTCCTCCCCAGGAACTTCAGGAAGGCCCCGCAACTGCCCGGCAACCCGTGCAGCGGCCATGGCGCGTCGCCGCCCGCAGCCCCGGCCAGGAAGTTCCGGCGCCTGCTCGCCCGGATCGGGAGGCGGGCCTCGGCGACGGAAACCTGACCGGGGACACGGGCCGGACGCTTCTCTCCGGCGTCCCGGCGTCCCGGCAGTCCGCTACTCGGCTGCCAGCGCCGCCACCAGGTCCGGCAGGTTTCCGCCGACCACGGCGAGGGCCAGGTGGTCGTGGAAGTCCCGACTGTGGACGATCAGGCCGTCGCGGACCCGCAACACCTGGATGTTGGGGGCCTCGACGGTCCGTCCGGTGACCCGGTGGTTCACCTCGTAGTCCCACTCGGCGACGATCACCTCCGGGTCGTCGGTCTCCCGGATCACCACGTTCTTCGAGGCCAGCTCGATCGGCGAGCGCGCGGCGACCTCCGCGAACCGCTCGGCGAGCACACTCCGTCCCTCGAACCGCCGCGGACCGACCGGCTGGAAGACGGTTTCCACCACCGCGTCCTCGGCGTAGAGCTCGGCCAGCTCCGAGAACCGCCCCTCGCTGATGCCATTGAGCAGTTCCTGGAAGACCTCGCGCGGCGACCGCGTTTCAGACATGATCAACCTCCAGTGGGCTCCGCCGCTAGAATCGGACTAGCGACTCCGATTAGACGATACGGACTGGCGACTCCGGTTGTCCAGGGGTGGCTCCGCCACGCACGGAAGAGGTGAGAGGGATGAACGGCGCTCAGGGGCGTCCGCTCCGGGCGGACGCGGCCCGCAACCGGGCCAGACTGCTGGACGTCGCCACGGAGGTGTTCACCGCCCGCGGCGTCGGCACGCCGACCGAGGAGATCGCCCGGGCGGCCGGGGTCGGGGTCGGGACGCTCTTCCGGCACTTCCCGACCAAGGAGGCACTCCTGGAGGCGGTGATGGTGCGCCGCCTGGAGGCCATCGCCGCCCGGACCGCGGAGCTGACCATCGACACCGAACCCGCCACCGCCTTCTTCGACGCCTTCCGTCTGGTGATCGACCAGTCCGCGGGCAAGAACGAGTTCACCCGGGCACTCGCCGCGGCCGGGGTGGACGCGCACGAGTCCCTGCGGGAGTCGAGCACGGTGATCCGGACTCAGCTGGCCGAACTACTGGCCGGAGCGCAGCGCGCCGGCGCAGTCCGTCCGGAGCTGGGCGTGCCGGAGCTGATGGCGCTCCTGGTGGGCACTACCGCGTCGATGGATCAGCTCGGCGCGGACCCGGCCGCCCGGGAGCGGATCTTCGACGTGGTCTTCGACGGACTGCGGCCGCAGTGAGAGGGGAGGGCTGTGAGCGGCAGGTACCTCGTCATGCCGGACCAGCGGCAGGGCGCCTCATGGGAGTTCACCCCCGAGCAACTGGACCAGGCCCTGCGGCGGAACTGGCCGGACGCCCGCATGGCCGGGCCTGCTCCCCGCTTCGCCGTCTACACCCTCGACGTTCCGTTCCGTGGCGACATGCACGAGCTCACCTACTTCGCGGACCAGCAGTTCTTCTCCTTCACCGACCGCGATCCCCTCGGCTTCCCCTTCCGTGTCGTCTTCACCCTGCTCCTGGACCTCGCACCGGCCACGCCGGCCCTGTGGACCAATGACTTCGGCGGCGACGTCCACAGCGTCGATCCCTTGGCTCTGTTCACGAGAACGGGTTCTGGCTCACTTTCCGTGGAGGGCTGACTGAGCGTTTTCAGCTTCGCCACCCCAGGGTGACGCCGTGGCCCTCGCTTGAGTCCTGGAAGCTCATCGGCTGGGCCCGCCGGACACAGTGGGTTGTCTGTGAAAAGTCGCGGGCGGTCACTTCACTGAGGGGCCGACCCCGCACTTCGGGGCGGGAAGATGATCATGGGGAGAGGACGGAGGGCAAAGGGCGATGAGTGTGACTGAGAGTTGGTCGCGTGTGATGACTCTTCTCCGGGAGCACGCACCGGCCGATCACGCAGATCTGCCGGGGCCCGCTACGGAGCAGATGCTCGCGGCAGCCGAGGAACGGATGGGGATCTCCCTGCATGGGGACCTGCGGACGTGGCTGTTGCAGAACAATCTGGATCTGCCAGAGGGAGACGTCGACGACGAAGTGGCATGCTGCGGCTTCGACGGGTTCCCCGACGAGGGAAGCTTCTTTCTGGGCATCCGGGCGATGGAGAGGCTCCACGCGAACCGCTCCACGTCCTGCGGATTCGACCCTCCGCACCAGCCGGACTCCCCGTTCTGGCGGAATGAGTGGATCCCGTTCCTGTCGGACCAGGACGGCTGGATGGGAAAGTTCGTCGATGTGCGGGACGGGCGCGTCGGCAGCTGGTTCGTGGGTGACCCCACGGTCACGGGCGAGTACGAATCGATGGCCCAGTATTTCGACTCCGTGGCGGAGACGCTGACGAGGATCGCCGATGGAAGCTCACCGGTCTGTCGGTTCACCGAAGGTCGACTTGTCTGGTCGTGAGACGGCTCCCAACTGGATGACGGCCATTGCCAATCCGTCCCCACCCTGGAACGGCAATGGGATTCAGCAGCATTGACGTTCCAAGGTGAGGATGGCTGCGGCGATGAAAGTCATCAGGTTGGGGCTGCAGCGGGCCCGGCGGAGGATCTGCCAGGACTTGAGTCACGCGATGCTTCGTTCGACCGGTGCTCGTGCCACTGACAGGGCTCGGTTGATCGCCCGCTCTGCTCGGGACGATGGCCGAAGCCGAGTCCGACCCCGTGCGGCGGGAGTTCCTGGAAAGGTTCCTGAAGGCTTCGGCCTCGTTGATGACGCAGTCTGTCCTGTGCATCACGAGTAGAGAAGGACTCGCTTGCGGAGAAGATGAAAGCCGGCTCGGCCGAACATCTGGCGTTTGAGCATCTTAAAAGTTTCGTGGAATCTGTCCGGGGCGATCATGTCTCCCCGGTGCAACCACGGACTTGGGAGATGGCTTGAGCGGCACGATGGTGCTGACGGATAAGTGGCCGGTGCTGGGCCGGCATGAGCAGGCGGCGGTGCGGCTGCAGATCTGGACTGATCTCGGTCGGGCGCCGAGGACGATCGACGCCTACGCCCGCGGACTGGCCGAGTACCTGGTGATGTGCGAGCGGGAGGACGTCGACCCGGTCACCGCGAACCGCGCCCACATCGCCGTCTACGTACGAGAGTTGACGTCACGACCGCACTTTCGGGGTGCGAACGGTGGCGATCGACTCGGGGTCGGGGCTGGCGAACGCCACAATCCAGCAGCGCCTGGTGCCGGTCCGCCTGTTCATTGAGGGTGGGCTGCATCCGCTGGCAGCACGACGGCACCCCCATCACCGGTGACTCCCAGCAGGTCCTGGCCCGCGACACCGTCTGTCTCCTCGACGTCCCGCCCCACAAAGACCGGCACAGCATTCACCAAGCCGGTCGACCCGATCCTCGGCCAGGCCGTCGATGCCTGGCAGGCCGTCCGCCCGGATGAACCGAAGTTCACCGACCGCCGCACCGGCGAGCGCGTCGACCTGCTGTTCGCCATCCGGGCCCGCCGCGTCTCCACGCACTACATCAACAACACGATCATCCCGATGCTCTGCCGCAAGGCCGGAGTCCCGGACGCGGACGTCCGCGGGAACATCACCAGCCACCGAGCCCGGTCCACCATCGCCAGCCAGCTCTACAACGCCAAGGAACCGATGACGCTGTTCGAACTGCAAGCCTGGCTCGTTCACCGATGACCGGAATCCACCCAGTACTACGCGAAGATCACCCCGAACACCCTGTCCAAAGCGTATTCCGAGGCGGGCTACTTCGAGCGGAACGTCCGCACGATCGAGGTCCTGGTCGACCGCGACGCGGTCGCTTCCGGCACCGCCGCGGCCGGTGAGCCTTGGCATCACTACGACCTCGGCCACGGCTACTGCACCTACACCTTCTTCGAGCAGTGCCAGCACCGCATGGCGTGCGCCAAGTGCGACTTCTACACCCCGAAGGGGTCCACCAAGAGTCAGATCCTGGAGGCCAAAGGCAATCTTCAGCGCATGCTCGTCACCATCCCGCTGACCGACGACGAACGCCTGGCCGTCAATGACGGCCAGACCGCCTTGGACAGGCTCCTTGACCGCCTCGCCGATGTCCCCACCCCGGCAGGTCCGACGCCCCGCCAGCTCGGAATATCTGCAAACTCCAGGCTGCTTCCTCTCGTCGAAGTCCGACGCAGCGAGCCGCCGTCGGGAAGTGTAGCGAGCCGCCGTCGGGAAGTGTTAAAGGGCCGACCGCACTCGGAGTGCATCGGCGAGAGGGGGAATCGTGAGGCCTGCCCCCGCAACGGACAACCTGGTCTGCCTATATCCCGAACTCGGTGGGAACGAAACGCTCCAGAGCATCCTGCAGACAGCTGTTCATCACGCTGGATACGGGCTGGACGTGCTCCCCGAACGCGCTCCAGGCTGGTGGCGGTCCGGAGCCCGCGTAGACGGTGGCAGTCGGACGACAAGCGTTCTCCTCGGCATCGCGGAGCGCGCCTTCATCGTGAACTTCTGGGAACGCGGCGTTGGGATGGGCAAAGGCACGACGACCAGCTTGGACGCCGTCGTGTCGGCCATCAGCGCTTGGCAGTCCGGCGCCACCTTGGCACGCCTGAAGTCCGCATGCCCGTTCGTCGACTACAGTCCGCTCGCCGAGGCCCACGAGCGTGGTGACGCAGTCGAGGCCCAATGGACGAGCTATCGGCACACCACAGCACGGCACGTGGACCATGAACTCATCGAGGCTGCATACGCCCAGCCGCAGCTGCGAGCCCTGTTTCCCTTCCACAGCCACCGGACGCTGAACTTCAGCCGCTGCACCGGATTCCCTTACACCCACGACATCCCGGTGATCACTCCCGCGAACGGAAGTTACCGAGTGACCTGGTGGCACACCCGGTCACCTCACGGACCGGCGGACATCGGAGAAGCCGACACCCCTGACGACGCCGTCGCCTTGGTCGTCGCCCATCTGCCCCACAACTGCGGGCCAGCGGCTGCTGGCACCGCCGAAGACCTTGACAAAACAGATTCCACATAATGATCCGGTTGACGTGGCCTTCGACGACCCCGGAGTTCCAGGGCAGGGTGAGGCCGGCGATGACTGCATCGCGGTCACGGTCGATGCCTGCGGCGAGGGTATGGAGGCCGGGGAGGTCATCTTGCCGGACGGCATCGAGCCACTGCGGCAGCCGTTCGCCCTGGCGCTCGGTGAGCATCTGCCCGAAGGCGCGGACGTGGCCGGTGAGGGCGTCCAGTTCAGGGCAGTGGACCAGAACGGCCTTGAGCCGAAGGTGCTCCGTCTCAGTGAGGGTCTCCGGTCGGCGGAGGATCCATCCAGCGACGACCCGGGGTGACGGTGGCCGAGCCGTGACGGCCCTGGCGAGAGCCGCTTCTCCCGGAAATAGGCGCGACCCGCTGGTAACTGCCCTGATAGCCGAGCGGCACGATCTCCTCCCACACTCTCCAGGCGTTCGTGCAGCCTTGGTTCCAGCGGTCATCCAGGTAGGGCTTGAAGGCGTCGAGTTTGGAAGGTCGGCCCTGCCACTGCCCCTGGAACAGGTCCTCCGGGGAGGCTGCGTCGGCGAGGAGCTTGACGGTGCGGGAGGTCATCCGGAGTTGGCGGCCGATCGCCCGCCGGCTGAGCCCGGCGGCCAGCAGTTCCTGGACGGTCGCGTGGTTGGCACGGGTGCGGTCGGCGAAGCGGTGTCCCCTCGGCCAGGGCGAGCCGGAGGGGTCTGCGAACTTCTTCGGCTCGGGGGCAGGCTGGCCTGGATCTGACGCCAGGGTCATGCTCACCCTGCGCCCCGACACCGTCGCCGCGAGCATCCCCGGTGCCGGCCACGACCTCCACCTGGAACGACCTGGCAACCTTCACCACCTGCTGTTCGGCTTCCTCGCCCACCTGGACCCGGCTCGCACCCCATCGACACCCACCGCATCCGATCACACGAGGAGACCCCTGCCATGACCACCGTCATCTCCGCCGACGGCACCGCAATCGCCTGCTCCATCACCGGAATCGGACCCGCCGTCGTCCTCGTCGACGGGGCACTGTGCCACCGCGCCGTTCGCCCCGGCGCCGCCATCGCCGACCAACTCGCCACCCACCACACCGTCCACACCTACGACCGGCGCGGCCGCGGCGACAGCAGCAACACCGCGCCCTTCTCCGTCGAGCGGGAGATCGAGGACCTCGCGGCGGTGATCGCGGCCGCCGGCGGCTCCGCACACGTCGCCGCCCTCTCCTCCGGCGCGGCTCTCGCCCTGAGCGCCGCCACCCGCGACATCGGCATCACCCGACTCGCCGTCCACGAGCCGCCGTTCAGCACCGACGACGCTCAGCGCGAGCACTTCGCCCGGTACGCGGCGGACCTGGCGGCGGCCGTGGCCGACGGCCGCCGCGGTGACGCCGTCGCCCGGTTCATGACCTTCGCCGGCATGCCGACCGAGATGGTCGACCAGATGCGCACCGCCCCGGTGTGGCCGCTGTTCGAGGCTGCGGCCCCCACCCTGGTGCACGACGCCGAGGCCCTGGACGCCCGCACGGGTGCGACGGTCCCCGTCGACACCCTCGCCCGGATCACCGCGGCAACTCTGGTCGTCGACGGCGGCGCCAGCCCCGAACTGCTGCGCGCCCCTGCCCGCGCGGTCGCTGCGGCCGTCCCGGGGGCCGAGCACATGACGCCGGCGGGCCAGACCCACGACGTGGCCGCCGACGTCTTGGCTCCCGTCCTGTTGAAGTTCTTCGCCTGATCCAGCCCCGGCCCGCACCCCATCCGCCACAGGAGACGAAGCCCTGCTCGAAGGCGATCTGGTCAGGTTGCGCGCCGAGGACGCCGGCCTCGGACCGCTCGCGATTAGCTCGAAGCCGTTGCCATACCGATCACGGAGTCCGTCGATCGAACGAGAGTCTCGATCGGGTGATCGCGGGCCCTGCCCGGCATGAGAGCAGGGCCTGGCGGTATACGGGAAAATCCAGGGGCGCGGACGGCCGTGCCCTGCTACGGTCAGGCGCCATGAGCTGGCTTCCCGATGACTTCGTCCACCCCGTCCTGGTACCGCTGCCGGGCGGTGACCATCACCTGCGGCCGATCCGGGAGGCGGACGCCCCGCTCGACTATCCGGCTGTGATGGGTTCGCGCGAGCGGCTGTGGACCATCTTCGGCCCGGCCTGGGGCTGGCCCGCGGCCACCATGACCTACGAGGCCGACCAGGCCGACCTGTTGCGGCACGAGAAGGAGATCGCCGCACACCAGTCCTTCAACTACGCGCTGTTCGACGCGGCGGAGACAGCCCTGCTCGGCTGTGTCTACATCGACCCACCGGAGAGGGCCGGCGCGGACGGCGAGATCTCCTGGTGGGTGGTGGACGAGCTGGTGGGCAGCAAGGTCGAGCAGGCCTTCGACGCGCTGGTGCCGCAGTGGATCGCCGCCGACTGGCCGTTCGAGCAGCCGCGCTTCCTCGGCCGCGAGATCTCCTGGTCGGACTGGCTCGCCCTGCCGGAGCATCCCGACAGGTAAGTGGGTGTTTCCCGTACCGATCCCGAAGGCTGTCGACCGAACGGGAGTCTCGATCGGGTGACTACGGCGGTTTCCGCGCGCGAAAGCAGGGCCTCCAGGCGGCTCGGGGGTGCGATCCCATTCCGAGTGGTTCCCGGAGGCCCTGTTGTCGTTGTTGTACGTTCCCGAGCAGTTGACCTCAACTCGCCCTCCGTGTCGTGCGATTGCCTCGTGCACGTGTACGGCAACGCGACCGAACTGCTGGCCCGGGTGCGCGGTATCCGTCGGACATGACGGACGCGCAATGGGCGGCCGTCCCGCCGTTGCTGCCCGTGCCGGCCTGGTTCCAGGGGCGGGGTGGACGGCCCGAGGGCTACTGTCACCGGCAGCTGTTGGACACGATCCGCCACCGGGTCGCGGGCGGGATCTCGTGTCGGGCGATGCCCTCGGACTTCCCCGCACGGGCCCGGGCCTACGCCTTCTTCCACCGCCGGCGCGAGCACAGGCTGATCGCCGAGTTCCACGACCGGCTGCACGGGACGGTCCGTGAGCGCGAGGGCCGCGAGGCCGAGCCCAACGCTCACGGAGCGGAAACAAGACGCCTGATGTCTCTCTCATTCCGAGCTACACCATGCCTGACCAGCAGAAATCAACGAATCACGTTCGGTTGAGATACGGCTTCTCACCGCAGCCACAACCCAGCTGGCTGGCCTGGCCCCGATCGCACGGCAGTAGCGGCCCAGATCCCGGACGCACTGCAACATCCCGAGACCGCCGCACTCAAACAGACAGGACGGCGCGTCATGACCGCACCGGCGAAGGGCCCCGTGCAGCAGCTACTTCCCGTCGATCGAGAAGGAGCTGTTGCCAAATCCTGTGGATGACCGGACAGCCCGATGACCGGTCGATCAAGCAAGCGGCTTGCGGTAGCGGACGTACTCGTTCTGCCGCCGGAATCCCACGCTCTCGTAGAGGTCGTAGGACCGGTGCGGATTTGCCGTGCCCGTGAACAGCCGGGCGGTCGTTGCGCCCTGTTCGCGAAGGCTTTGCAGCCCGTCCAGCAGCAGGGCCCGGCCGATTCCGAGACGTCGCTGGTCCGTCCGGACACTCAGCTCTTCCACCTCGCCCACGGTGTGGTCGTGACGGCGGATGGAGCAGAGAGCGACGCCGACCATGTCCTGCCCGTTCCAGGCAGCCCTCCAGCATGCCGGGTCGGCAGTGTCGACGAACTCCTGGAACGGCCATCTCCGAGTGAAGCCGCTGTCCGCGTACGAATCGACGACCGTCCTCCAGGCTTCACGGTAGTGGCTCGTCCCGATCGGCCCTGTGCGTATCCCGGCCGGCAGTTCGCCGCCCGGCTCGGGCATCTGCTGCAGATCGCCCAGCTCCAGCTCGACCAGGCTGAAGACACGTCGGTAGCCGGCCGCGCGGAGAAGTGCTGTGGCATCCTGCTCGGAGGTCATGGCGTTCGCGCCGATCACTGCCGCCCGCGCCGTTCCATGCTGTTGGACGAGCCGGCGGATCCGCTCCTCGGCCCAGCTCAGCATGGCTGAGCCGATGCCCTGGCCGCGATGCCTGGGCAAGAGGTAGCCGCGGTGCAGGTACAGCCACGTATCGTTCCGCTCCTGCCACCAGCGGATCGTCGAGTAGCCGACGACGCTCCCGTCGAGCACCACCAGGATCTGGTTCTTGGACGGCTCCTCCAACTTGGCAGAAGCTTCGGCGATCTCGGCCGCTGCCGGGATCCCCTCCACAACCGAACGGGCATCGACCCGGTCCCGTTCGGCACACCCCAGCCGCACCGCGGCCATGGCGCCGTGATCTTCGTCGCCGCGATACGGCCGGAACGCGAAGCCGACCGGAAGGTCCTGTCCTGCCGTGCCATCCAACATGACCGGATATTCTCGAACTTCGAGGCAGGTCCGCCACACTATTCACACCGCGGTCGTCTGCAGCCGTTCAACGAGCTGGCCGCGTTCGAAGCGGGCCCCGGCGCGGACGAGGGCAACGAGGTGGGGCGCATTCACGGCTCGCCAGCGGGCCTGGGCGGACTCGACGAGCTTGAGGAGCACGAACCGCTCGCACTCGCCGATTGCCTCGTTGACGCGCTCGTCGTTGACGCGTGGAGCCTTCACCTCGATCACCCCGGCCGCAGTGGTGACCCTCCTGGGCTGGTGATAGCCGTTGCGGACCACCCGGCGGCGCCCGCTCTCGTCTCGCTGGTTGGCCAACTCGGCAATGCAGGAGTTGACTTCAGCCTCCAGAGCGGCGGCCAGTATCCACCTCGCGGACGATGTCGTCGATCAGAGAGCCGGTCTCGGTCGTTCCCTGACCAAGCACATGGAACTCGTCGCATGGCTCAAGGCCGAGCATGGCCTCGGTCACGGGCACGCCAAAGCCCTCGTCGCCCACGCCCTCGCCGAGCGCGGCAGCACCGGTGGCCCCGCCGACGCTGCTGCCGCTTCTCCGAGATCACCTTGACCTGGACAGAAGCGCAGGAACAGGGTTCGCCGCCGTAGTCGGCAACGACGATGATCCGAATGATGCCAACGCCAAGGCCGTGTCTCATGAATGGTCAAGCGGTCGCCATCCACACCTGGTAGAACCGGGTCCGGATGGCACTGGGCCACAACTTTCCGGGGGACGACATGGCGGGACCGGCAGTGGGGCTGTGGCTCTTCGAACCGCGCGAGTTCGGGGACATCGTGGACGATGTGGTCCCGTGGCTGGAGGGCTTCTGCGAGCCGGTCGAGACGAGGCTCCGCGGAGACCTGGACTTCTGGGTGCGAGACGGTTCGGCCGTGGGGCTCCCGGCCTTCGAACCCAACAGCACCGGTGTGTTCTTCCTGTCCGAGGACGAGGAGCTACCGGCAGAGGACGAGGACTACTCCGCGTTCTCGCAGCCACCCGCGCAGGGGCTGATACTCGGCGCCGGCTGCTCCGGCCCGACGAACCACCTCGTGCTCGGTCATCTCACACTCGCGCTCGCCGAACGCCTCGGCGCCCTGATCGACTTCGACGGCCTTCTGAGCTACCCCACCCCACGTGAGGACACCGGCGACGAGGCGCTTCTGGAACGCGCGAGAGCGCTGGTCGGCTCCCTCCCGGGAAGAGTCGCGGAAGTCTCGTACGACACCTGGGGTGGCGGGCGGTGGTTCCGGCACGTCGGTGATGTGGAGTTCCTTTCGGCGTGGCTTCAGCATCCAGGTTTTCACCTGGTCAAGTAGCGCTTTTCACTCGCTCAGTGACGATTGGTCAGGCCAAGTTGGACTCTGGGCCGCCGCTGCGGTGCTTCTCCCCGGGGCCAGACCTCCTGCTTCCGCAGCTCCGCGGGGTGCTATCGGCGTCCGGTCCACGCCCAACTCGTTCTCCGCCCAGGCGACCTGATCCGTCGACGGCCTCCGCACAGTCGCCGGGCCTGTCGTGCGCCGGGTCTCCATGCCCTCCCCATGCCACACTCGCCGCCACGGCTCCACCGCGTACCCTCCACCCCGCAGTCCGGACGATCGTCGAAACCAGGTGAGGCGCGGCTGGACCCTGGGTGGGGAGCGGCACGAGACGGCCCGTTGCTGGGAGTACGACCACCTCGGCGTCGCTACATCGGCCTGGCAGGATGCCGCGCGAGACGGCTGGTCTTTCCAGTGGCTTGGGGAGCGCGCGCCAGCGCCGAACAACGTGACCGCGGAATTGCGTGATCGTCCACAAGCCCACCCGCTCGCGGACGCGACCGGGTCAGTTGGTGGCGGCATCCGGCCTGCGCAGGGCTGCCGCGACGAGGCCCTCGATCTCGTCGGCCCGTACCGGGCCGCCGCCGACCAGCCGGTCGAAGACCAGCCCGTCGATGCAGGCCAGCAGCGTGGTCGTGCGCCCCTCCGGGTCCGCCACGCCCTGGGCGGTGATGAACGCACGGACGACCGCGCGGCCCGCGTTCTCGCGCGGGACGAGGATCTCGCGCAGTTCGGGGTCGCGCACGCTCTCCACGGCGCAGGCGTAGCGGGCGAGCGACCGCCGCCGGCCCTCGCCGGTCAGGCGGCGTTCCGTCAGTACGGCGATGCCCTCGGCCAGCTCGGCGGCCGAGCGCGGCACCGCGACCTGCTCGCCCAGGGCCTGGAGCTCGCCCTGGTCGAGCTCGACCAGGCGTCGGACCAGCGCGGTGAGCAGCGCCTGCCGGGTGCGCAGGTAGGCCGACGTCGTACCGGCCGGCAGTCCGGCCGCAGCGTCCACCGCGCGGTGGGTCAGCCCGCGTACGCCCGCGTCGGCCAGGACGCCGATCGCCGCGTCCGCCAACAGGGTGCGCCGACCGGCGCCGCGCGGTGCGGCACCGGGTGCCTGCGCCCCGGGCGCGCCCGCACTCCCGCCCGCGCCCCCGCCGTGACCGTCCGACTGTTCCTGCCCGTGTGCCCCAGCTTCCTGCATCCCCCCTTTCTACACCCGTAGTAAGAGGGGAGTACGCTCCTTCTACATCTGTAGAAAGATGGCGTGAAGCCCAGGGAGGGACCGGGGATGAGCAGCAACAGCGCAGTGGTGGTCGGGGGCGGCATCGGCGGGTTGGCGGCCGCGATCGGGCTCCGGCTGGCGGGGTGGGAGGTCACGGTGGTCGAGCGTGCACCCGTCCTGGACGACGCGGGCGCCGGCATCTCGCTGGCCGCCAACGGTCTGCGGGCGCTCACCGCCCTCGGCGTCGGCGAGGCGGTGGAGATGGCCTCGCGCCGCCAGTACACCGGCGGGACCCGCACCCCGGACGGACGCCGGCTGGCGCGGATGGACGGCCGGGCGCTGGAACGCGAGCTGGGCGCACCGATCATCGGCATTCCCCGCGCCCACCTGCACCGGATCCTCCGCGAGGCACTGCCGCCCCAGTCGCTGGTCATCGGCGCGGAGGTCACGGCAGTGGAGACGGGGCCGGACACGGCGGCGGGGCCCGCGGACGCCCGTCAGCCGTCGCGCGTGCGGGTCCGGTACGGCGACACCGCGGTCGACGCCGACCTGGTGGTGGCCGCCGACGGGATCGGGAGCCGGCTGCGCCGCCACCTCTTCCCCGGTCACCCCGGGCCGGCCTACAGCGGCTCGACGGTGCTGCGGGCGATCACCGCACAGCCGGTCGAGGGACCGGCCGGCGAGCCGATCGCCGACTTCGAGCTCACCTGGGGGCACGGCGCCGAGTTCGGCCACATCGCCTTCCCGGACGGGCGGGCCGAGTGGCACGCGGTGCTGAACGCCCCTGCCGGGGTGCGCTACCCGGACCCGCTGGCCGAGCTTCGGCGCCGCTTCGCCGGCTGGCACGAGCCGATTCCGGCACTCCTGGCCGCGACCCGCCCGGGAGCCGTCCTGCACCACGACATCAACGAGCTGTCCACCCCGCTCCCCTCCTACACGGCCGGCCGGGTGGCACTGCTCGGCGACGCCGCTCACGCCATGACCCCCCACCTCGGGCAGGGTGCCTGCCAGGCGCTGGAGGACGCGGTGACCCTTGCCTCCGCCCTCGGCTCGGAGCCGACCGTCGAGGCGGCCCTCACCCGGTACGACACCGAGCGGCGCCCGCGCAGCCAGACGGTCGCCCGCGACGCGCGGCGGGCCGGCCGGATGGGCCAGCAGCTCGCGCACCCGCTGGCCGTCGCCGCCCGCAACACGGCGATCCGCCTCACCCCGTCCGGCGCGATGATCCGCACCGTCCTGCGACACGCGGACTGGACCGCGCCTCGGATCGCCGCCGCGCCCACCCGGCCCTGACTCCACCCCATCTCGGAGGCCCGCCACGGTCCGGTTCCGGAGCCAGCCGCGGAGCGGTTCCGCGCCCACCCGGGGGCCGGTCCGGGTCCGGCTCGGCTCCGGTCCCGGGTCCGGCTCGGTCCGACTGGGTCCGGATCCGACACGGGTCCAGCACAGGGTCCGGAACGGGCGTCACCATCGTCACCACGGCGGCCGAAAGGGTGGCAGGGCGGCCGATACGGCGGCCGCCCTGCCTCCCACCACCCGAAGGGAGCATTTTCCGGTGTGGCGTGGATCACGGCGTGAAAAATCGTCTGACGCTCCGTCAAAGTGACTGACAGTTCGTCACAATCGGCTCACAGAAGCTCAGTTATTGACTGACTGGACGTCAGATTCGGCCAGTTGAGCGCGAGTTGAGTGGAGTGTCGGACAGTACGCCGTTCATCACCCGGGGCTACCATCGGTCGGGTTGTCCGCTCCGGCCCCGGAGTGGGGTCACCCGATCAGGCGTGTTCTCCCACCGCCCCCAAGGGCCGAGTACCGTCGGGACAGGGGCGAGGACGAGGAGCGCACGGGCCATGACAGCTGAACCGAGTTACATCGAGCAGGCCCCGCACGCCCCACAGCCCCCCGCCCCGGGCGAGCCGGCCACTCCGGCCCCGGGCGAGACGACCGCACACTCCCCGGGCGAGACGGCCGCCCCCGCCCCGGGCGAGCCGACCACTGCGCCCCCCAGCCAAACGGCCGCCACCGCCCCCAGCGCGCCGGCCGCCCCGGGCCGGGCCCTCTTCCCCGGCCGCCCGGCCCCCGCCCCGCGCACCCTGGTCGACCTCCTGGACGCCACCGTCCGCGCCCACCCCGGCGAACCGGCCCTGGACGACGGGCAGACCGTGCTCAGCTACCGGGCGCTCGCCGCCGAGGTCGAGCAGCTTCGCCGCCGACTGGCCGCCGCCGGGATCGGCACGGGCGACCGGGTGGGCATCCGCGTCCCCTCCGGCACCAACGACCTCTACGTCTCGATCCTCGCCGTGCTCGCCGCCGGCGCCGCCTACGTCCCGGTCGACGCCGAGGACCCGGACGAGCGCGCGCAGCTGGTCTTCGAGGAGGCGGCCGTCGCCGCCGTCCTCGGCGCGAAGCGCGCCCTGGCCCTCACCGGCGCGCCGCGGGAGGCCGCCGCACCAGGCCGCCCGACCACCGCGGACGACGCCTGGATCATCTTCACCTCGGGCTCCACCGGCCGCCCCAAGGGCGTCGCCGTCACCCACCGCAACGCCGCGGCATTCGTCGACGCCGAGGCCGCGCTCTTCCTTCAGGAGGAGCCGATCGGTCCGGGCGACCGCGTGATGGCCGGCCTCTCCGTCGCCTTCGACGCGTCCTGCGAGGAGATGTGGCTGGCCTGGCGCTACGGCGCCTGCCTGGTGCCCGTCCCGCGCTCGCAGGTCCGCAGCGGCGCCGACCTCGGGCCGTGGCTGGCCGAGCAGGAGATCACCGTGGTCTCCACCGTCCCCACCCTGGCCGCGCTCTGGCCGGCGGAGGCGCTGAACGAGGTCCGGCTGCTGATCTTCGGCGGCGAGGCCTGCCCGCCCGAGCTGGTGCAGCGGCTGGTCACCGAGGGCCGTGAGGTGTGGAACACCTACGGGCCGACCGAGGCGACCGTGGTGGCCTGTGCGGCGCTGCTGACCGGCGACGGCCCGGTCCGGATCGGCCTGCCGCTCGACGGCTGGGACCTCGCCGTGGTGGACGAGGCCGGCGAGCCGGTCGCGCCGGGCGGCACCGGCCAGCTGGTGATCGGCGGCGTCGGCCTGGCCCGCTACCTGGACCCGGTCAAGGACGCCGAGAAGTACGCGCCGCTGCCCTCGCTCGGCTGGGAGCGCGCCTACCGCAGCGGCGACCTCGTCGAGGCAGACCCCGCCGGGCTGCTCTTCCTCGGCCGCGCCGACGAGCAGATCAAGCTCGGCGGCCGCCGGATCGAACTCGGCGAGGTCGACGCCGCCCTCCAGGCCCTGCCGGGCGTGGCCGGTGCGGCCGCGGCCGTCCGCACCGCACGCGGCGGCAACCAGCTGCTGGTCGGCTACCTGGTGACCAAGGACGGCTGGGACCGCGAGCAGGCCGTCGAGCGGCTGCGCGCCGAGCTGCCCGCCGCGCTGGTGCCGCTGCTCGCGCCGGTCGACTCGCTGCCCACCCGCACCTCCGGCAAGGTCGACCGCAACGCGCTGCCCTGGCCGCTGCCCGACCTGGAAACGGCCGGGCCCACCGAACAGCTCTACGGCACCGAGGCCTGGCTGGCCGAGCAGTGGACCGAGATCCTGGGCGTACCGGTGAGCGGCCCGCGCGAGGACTTCTTCGCCATCGGCGGCGGCAGCCTGGCGGCCGCCCGGCTCACCACCCTGCTGCGCACCCGCTACCCCAGCGTCGCCGTGCTGGACATCTACCAGCAGCCGACCCTGCGCAAGCTCGCCCGGCACCTGGAGCGCAGCGCGGCCGACGGCGGCGAGACCCGCACGATCGCACCGGTGCCGAACAGGGCCAAGCTGCTCCAGCTGCTCCTGCTGATCCCGCTGTTCACCGTGGCCGGCCTGCGCTGGACGGTCGCGCTGCTGGCGCTCGGAAACGTGCTCACCTGGCTCGGCGACTACCCGTGGGCGCCGACCGCCTCCTGGTGGGCGGTGGGTGCGGGCGCGCTGGTGCTCTACACCCCGGCGGGCCGGCTGGCTGTCGCGGCCGGCGGCGCCCGGCTGCTGCTGCGCGGTCTGCGCCCGGGCAGCTACCCGCGCGGCGGCTCAACCCATCTGCGGGTCTGGGCGGCCGAGCGGCTCGCCGAGGTGACCGGCGCGACCGCGCTCTCCGGGGCGTGGCTGGTCCGCTACGCGCGGGCGCTCGGCGCGAAGGTCGGCCCCGAGGTGGACCTCCACTCGCTTCCGCCGGTCACCGGGATGCTCAAGCTGGGCCGAGGGTGCGCGGTGGAGGCCGAGGTCGACCTCTGCGGCTACTGGCTGGACGGCGACCGGCTGGAGGTCGGCCAGGTAAAGGTCGGCTCCGGCGCCGTGGTCGGGACGCGCTCCACGCTGCTGCCCGGGGCCCGGGTCGGCAAGCAGGCCCAGGTGGTGCCCGGCTCCAGCGTCACCGGCCAGGTGCCGACCGGCCAGCGATGGGGCGGCGCGCCGGCCGTCAAGCTGGGCCGGGCGGAGCGGGCCTGGCCCAAGGAGCGGCCGCCGCGCCGGGCCCGCTGGGCCGCGCTCTACGGGGCCAGCGGCACGGCGCTCAGCCTCCTGCCGGTCCTGCCGGCGCTCGCCGGTCTGACCGTGCTCGCCCGCTTCGTCCACCCCGGCACGGGCCTCGGCGCCGCACTCGGCGGTGCCCTGCTCGGGCTGCTGCCGGCCACCCTCGCGTACGGGCTGGTGTACGCCGCGCAGCTGGTCGTGGCCGTGCGGCTGCTCAGCATCGGGCTCACGCCCGGGGCGCACCCGTTGCACGGGCGGGTCGGCTGGCAGGCCTGGACCGTGACGCAGCTGATGGACCAGGCGCGCGAGATCCTCTTCCCGCTGTACGCGGGTCTGGTGACGCCGCTGTGGCTGCGGGCGCTGGGGATGAAGGTCGGCCGCGGCGCCGAGGTGTCCACGGTGCTGGCCCTGCCCAGCCTGACCACGGTGGGGGACGGCGCGTTCCTGGCGGACGACACCCTGATCGCCCCGTACGAGCTGGGCGGCGGCTGGGTGCGGCTCGGCGAGGCGAAGGTCGGCGAGCGGGCGTTCCTCGGCAACTCGGGGATGACCGCGCCGGGCCGGTCGGTCCCCAAACGGGGGCTGGTGGGCGTGCTGTCGGCGACCCCGGCGAAGGCCAAGAAGGGCGGGTCCTACCTGGGCATGCCCCCGATGCGGCTGCCGCGTTCGGCGGACAAGGCGGACCAGAGCCTGACCTACGAGCCGCCGGCCCGGCTGCTCTGGGCGCGCGGGCTGGTCGAGGTGGCCCGGGTGCTGCCGGTACTGGCCTCCGGCGCGCTCGGCGCTCTGACGCTCGCGGCGCTCTCCTGGCTGGCGGCCGGCTGGTCCCCGGTGGCGGCGGCCTTGCTCTCCGGGCTGGTGCTGGCGGCGGCGGGTGTGGCGGCCTGCCTGGTCGCGGTGGCGGCGAAGTGGCTGCTGGTCGGGCGGTTCCGGGCGGTGGAGCACCCGCTGTGGAGCGGTTTCGTCTGGCGCAACGAGCTGGCCGACACCTTCGTCGAGGTGCTCGCGGTGCCGTGGCTGGTGGGCGCGGTGCCGGGCACCCCGGTGCTCAACCTCTGGCTGCGGGCGCTGGGCGCGGGTGTCGGGCGGGGCGTCTGGTGCGAGAGCTACTGGCTGCCGGAGGCGGACCTGGTCACCCTCGGGGACGGGGTGAGCATCAACCGGGGCTGTGTGGTGCAAACCCACCTCTTCCATGACCGGATCATGCGGATGGATACTGTCATCCTCCGCGAGGGCGCCACCCTGGGCCCGGGCGGCATCGTGCTGCCCGGCAGTACGGTGGGCGCGCGCAGCACACTGGGCCCGGCCTCGCTGGTGATGCGCGCCGAGTCCGTTCCCGCGGACACGCGGTGGCTGGGCAACCCGATCGAGGCGTGGCAGACGACGTCGTGACCGGGCCGGCCTCCCCCGTCCCCACGTCCCGCCCGTCCGCCACATCCTCCACATCCGCCACGTCCACGACATCCCTCACGTCCCTCCTGGACGCGTCCCCGTCCCCCAGTTCGCAGGGAGCGCACGACCCGGTGAAATCCCGTCCGGTGAACCACCAGCACGCCCCGGCGGCCCCCACCGCCGCGCCCGACCCGTACTTCCCGAACAGCGGGGACCACCGCTACCGGGTCCACCGCTACGAACTGGCCCTGGACTACCGGCCCGGGCCCAACCGGCTCGGCGGCACCGCCAGGCTCAGCGCCGTCGCGGTCACCGCGTTGCCCGAGTTCGCGCTGGACCTGGCCGAGTTCCGGATCGGCCGGGTCCTGGTGGACGGCAAGGCCGCCCGCTACACCCACCGGGCGGGCAAGCTGCGGGTCCGCCCGGTCAAGGCACTCGCGGCGGGGGCCGCGTTCACCGTCGAGGTGCACTACACGGGGAACCCGCGCCCGGTCCGCAGCCCCTGGGGCGGTCTCGGCTGGGAGGAGCTGACCGACGGCGCGCTGGTCGCCAGCCAGCCCGTCGGCGCGCCCTCCTGGTTCCCGTGCAACGACCGCCCGGCGGACAAGGCGACCTACCAGATAGCGATCACCACGCCCTCCCCGTACACGGTGGTCGTCGGCGGCCGGATGCTCACCCGCACCACCCGGGCGTCCAGCACGACGTGGGTGTACGAGCAGAGCGCGCCGACCTCGACCTACCTGGTGACCGTCTCGATCGGCCACTACGTGCCGGTGGCGCTCGCCGAACGCCCGGCCGTCCGGCAGACCGGCTACGTGCCGGAGCAGCTGGCCACGGAGTTCACCAGGGACTTCGCCCGGCAGCCGCAGATGATGGCGTACTTCGAGGACGTCTTCGGCCCGTACCCGTTCGGCGAGTACGCGGTGGTGGTGGCCGACGAGGAGCTGGACGTCCCGGTGGAGGCGCAGGGCGTCGCGACCTTCGGCACCAACCACCTCGGCGGCGGCTGGGGGAACGAGCGTCTGATCGCCCACGAGCTGGCCCACCAGTGGTTCGGCAACAGCGTGTCGATCGCCGACTGGAGTCACATCTGGCTCAACGAGGGCCTGGCCAAGTACGCGGAGTGGCTCTGGTCCGAGCACACCGGTGGACCGTCCGCCGCCTCGCACGCGGCCATCGCCCACGCCCTGCTGTCCGACAGCCCGCAGGACCTCCGGCTGGGCGACCCGGGCCGCAAGCTGATGTTCGACGACCGGCTGTACCAGCGCGGCGGGCTCACCGTGCACGCGCTGCGGACCGCCGTCGGCGACCCGGCCTTCTTCCGCCTGCTCATGGACTGGGCGACGCTCAACCGGCACGGCGTCGTCGCCACCGCCGACTTCACGGCCCACGCGGCCCGCTACACGGACAGGCCGCTGGCAGGGCTGTTCACGGCCTGGCTCGACCGCCCCGAGCTGCCCCCGTTCCCGGCACCGGGTGTCTGACCCTTCGGGAAGGATGGGACCCGTCGGCGACAACACGTCCCGGCGGGTCCTGTCCGTGAAGGTGGCATGGATTCCTTCGACCTGGGGCGTCTGACGGACCCTGACTTCGAACCGGTCTGCCGTGACCTCTTCGGCGAGCTCCTCGGAGTCCCGCTGGAGGTCTGGAGGTCTGGAGCTCCGGAGCCGGCCCGCCGTCGTCCAGCGGCACTTCCGGCTCTGGTTGAGCAGCACCACGGTGCTGCAGACGGTCCTGCACCGGGACAAGGTCCTTCCGTCCTCGTGGCTGCGCAAGCGGCTGCGGCGGACCGCGGAGACCCCTACGACCAAGTCCTGGAGCACCTCGTCAACGCCGCCGTGGCGGAACTGCACAAGATCGCCGGGATGATGAGCGGTCTCCGCCTGCCCGGTTGACCAGCCGGCCACGGCGAGGGTTGCGCGGGCCCCCTTTGGACAGTGACCTCACACACCGCACACCGCACACCGCACACCGCACACCGGAACAGTCGGCTCAGCCGGCGGTCGGTATCGCCTCCGCGGCCGACCGGCAGGTGGTGAGGAGGAGTTCGTCGTCGTGGATCGCGTGGCTGCTGCCGAAGCCGGCGTTGTGGCGGCGGGTGGTGGTGAGTTCGGTGCGGACGAGGGGGAAGGCGTCGGCGGCGGCCGGGCCCATCGCGGTGAAGCAGGCGGCCGCGGTGGCGCGGGTGTGGGCGTTCTCCGTCCAGGCGGCGGTGAGGACGGGGAGGACGGCTTCGGCGTCGGCGGCGGTGTGCCAGAGGGCGGTGGCGCCGTCGACGCGCACCCAGACCTCGGGGTCGGCGAGCATGGCGCGCAGGGCCGGGGCGGCGTCGGCGGCGGCCGGGCCGATCGCGGCGAGGGCCTTGGCGGCATCGCGGCGGACCCAGGGGCTTGGGTCGGCGGCCTTGGCGAGGAGCAGCGGGAGGACGGCGCCGGTGTCGCCGGTGGCGGACCAGAGGGCCGCGGCTGCGGGCAGGGCGTGCGGCGAGCACGGGGCGGCGAGCAGCGTACGCAACTCGGGGGCGGCTTCGGCGGCGGCCGGGCCGAGCCTGGCAAGGGAGCGCAGGGCGGAGTCGGTCAACGGGCCTGCCGGGGCGGCACGCAACAGACGGAGGACGGCGGGGACGGCGTCGGCGTCGCCGACCACGCCCAGCGCGGTGAGCAGGGGATCGGCCTGGTCGAAGCGCGGGGTGCCGTCCAGCGGCAGGCCGGCGAGGCGTTCGCGCAGCGGGACGGCGAGCGGCGCGGCGGCGGGGCCGAGGTCGGCGACGAGGAAGCCGAGGTCGTGCGGGAGCACGGGCCGGTCGAGGGCGGCGGCCAGGGCCGGGAGGGCACGCGGGTCTCCGAGCCGGGTGAGGGTCTGGACCAGGCGCCGACCGTCCGGCCCGGAGTCGGGGTGGGTGTCGTCCCAGGGGTCGGCGACCGTGGCCAGGCGGTCGGCGACGGCGTCGGCGGCGGGGGCGGCGAGGCGGAAGAGGTCCGGCAGAACCGCAAGGACGGCCTCGCCGAGGGTCGGGTCGGGGTCGGCGAGCCGGCGGCCGAGCAGGGCGACCAGCTCGCTGAAGGAGCCACGTACCTCGCCGAGCAGCCGGCCGGTCTCCCGGCAGCCGCCGCGGCGCGGCGCCGGGCCGGCTGCGGTGAGCTGCTCGGTGCAGAGCGCCGCCCGGTCGGCGGGGCGGTCACCGAGGGTGCGGTGGAGGATCCGCAGGGCGACGTCGGTCGCGTGGCCGTCCTGGTCGGCGGGGATGCGGCGCAGCAGGCCGACGGCGGTGGGGAGGGTGTCGGCGGGCGGCGCGCCGGGGGTGAGGCGGGCGCGCCGGGCGAAGGCGCCGAGGCGCAGGGCCGCGGGCTGGTCCGGGTCGTCGGCCAGGGCGGTGAGCCAGGTGATGACCGGCCCTGCGAGGTCGGGGAAGCGCCCGGCGAGTGCCGCGGCCGCGGTGGCGAGGGCGGTCCGCGCCTCGGTGTCGGGTTCGTGCGGCAGCCGCTCGCGCAGCAGCGCGAGGGTGGCGGGCCCGTCGGCGTGCAGGCGGGCGAGCGCGCCGGGTGCGGCGCAGCGCACGGCCGGGTCGGGGTCGGCGAGAAGGGGCGTGAAGGCGTCGGCGCGCGCGGTCATCGCTTCCCGGCCCCGAATAAGGAGGGCCCGCCAGGTGGACTCGTCCGTGCTCTCCGCCTCCTGCTCGTCGACCAGATGGCGGCCGGCCTCACCGATGCTGGTGAGCAGTTCGACCACCGGCCCGCGGTCCGGCAGGGCCTGGTCGGCGATCAGCTCGAAGAGGAAGGGCAGGCACGCGAGGGTGGCGTCGCAGACGTCGCCCTGGTGGTGGACGGCGCCGTACAGGTCGTCCAGCGCCTCCTCGCGCTCGCCCGGATCGGGGGAGGCCAGGCCGATCAGCATCGCGGGCACGTCGTCGGCGCGGCCGTAGGCGTGCCCGAGGGCCGCCCAGTCGATCTCATGCAGTGTGTCGAACATGCCCGCCCTCTCCGGTGGTCCCTGCCCGGACAGTCTGCCCCGACCCACTGACAACCGGGCGCCCGCCGGTCGGGCGGTGGCCGCCGAAGGCCTCCAGCGTCCTCTCCAGCAGTGGCAGGGCGCCGACGGTCCGGCCGGAACGGATCAGCAGGTCCCAGGCCGGCTCGAACTTCTTCCAGCCCCCGGCGTAGGCGAGGTGCCGCAGCCGTTCGTGCGGGCCCGGCTGGGCGGCGGAGCCGCGCCAGATGTTCGACCAGCGGTAGAAGTCGCGGTAGGCCCGCCAGTAGCCGTCCTCCAGCTGGCGCGCCGTCATTCCCTTCGGCCGGTAAACGACGTGCCGGGTGTCGTAGAGGTCCCAGTCCCGGTGGACGATGCGGTCCTCGGCCTCCAGCTGCTTCCACAGGCCGGTCGACGGGTACGGCGTCATGATGTGGAAGGTCGCCGTCTCGATGCCCTGCTCGACGGCCCACTCCACGGTCCGGTCGAAGACGTCCGGGCCGTCCTGGTCCAGGCCGAAGACGAAGCTGGCGTTGACCATGACCCCTGAGTCGTGGAGGCGTCGGACGACGGCGGCGTAGTCGCGGCCGATGTTCTGGTTCTTCCTGCGCTCGGCGAGGTTGGCGTCGTTGACCGTCTCGAAGCCGACGAACAGGCTGCGCAGCCCGGCGTCCACGGCCCGCTCCAGCAGACCGGGCCTGAGTACCGACTCGACCGTGCCCGCCGCCTGCCAGAGCCGACCCGTCCCGGCCATCCCGTCGAACAGGGCCTCGGCGAAGCGCCGGTTGCCCAGCAGGTGGTCGTCGAGGAAGTAGAGGTGCTTGCCGGGGAGCCGGTCGATCTCCGCGAGCGCGCCGTCGACGGCCTGGGTGTAGAACGACTTGCCGCCTTCGAAGAAGGCGTCCTTGTAGCAGAAGTCGCAGTGGTGCGGACAGCCGCGCGAGACCACGATCGAGTTGGGCACGAGGTAGCGGTGGCGCTTGATCAGGTCCCGCCGCACCGGCGGGAGTCCGGCGAGGGTCCGCAGCCGGGAGTCGTAGCGGCGCAGGGGCCGGCCTGCCCGGAAGTCCTGGAGGAACTGCGGCCAGGTGTCCTCGCCCGGGCCGGTGAACACCGTGTCCGCGTGCGCCGCGGCCTCGTCGGGGAGCGAGGTGACGTGCAGCCCGCCCATCGCCACGTGCACGCCCCGGGCCCGGAAGTGGTCGGCGATCTCGTAGCTGCGCCTGGCGGAGGTGATGTAGGGCTGGACGACCAGCAGGTCGGGGGTCGGCAGCGTTTCGAGGTCGATCCGCTCCACGTGCTCGTCGTGGAGCTCGACCTCGTCGTCGGGGCTCAGGTATCCGGCCAGCGTGGCCAGGCCGAGCGGCGGGAAGAGGGAGTACTTGATCGGCCTGAACAGCGGGCTGGTCGCCTCCGTCAGGGCGGGAAGGATCATCGTCACGCGCATGCCTGCCCAGACCGCGCGCAGGCGTCCGGCGGTTCCGCCAGTGTGCCGGTGGGTCGGCGGTCGGCGGGTCGGCGGGTCGGCGGGTCGGCGGAGGACGGTGGCTCGGCCTGAGGAACCGGCCGTGATGGAGTGCCTGGCAAAACCGGTGGAGCGGGGCCGGTCACGAGAATAGGTTGAGAGCACCGTCTGTGTCGTCGCCGCTCCCCCGCCGCCGTCACCCGACCCGTGCTCGACCCACCCGTTCAGCCGTCTCACCGGATGCAGAGGATCAGATGACCGACCAGTACGACGAGTTGCTCCCCACCACCCGCCGCGCCCTGCTGCACCGGATCGCGGTGGCGCAGGCCGAGGGCCGCACGCCCTCGCTGGTCGCCGCGGTGGTGCGGGACGGCCGGCTGGTCTGGAGCGGCGCCCGCAGCATGGTCGACGGACACGCCCCTGACGCCGGTGTCCAGTACCGGATCGGCTCGCTCACCAAGACCTTCGTCGCCGTACTCGTGCTCCGGCTGCGCGACCAGGGCCTGCTCGACCTCGCCGACCCGCTCGGACGTCACCTGCCCGGCACCCCGGCCGACGACGCCACCATCGCCCAGCTGCTCGCCCACTCGGCCGGCCTCGCCGCCGAGACACCCGGGCCCTGGTGGGAGCGGACCGACGGTGCGCTGCGCCCGGCCGTCGCCGACCTCCTGGAGGACGAGCGCCCGCAGAAGCACCCTGCCGGGCGTCGCTACCACTACTCCAACCCCGGCTACGCCCTGCTCGGCGCGCTGGTCGAGCGACTGCGCGGCGAACCCTGGGGCGAGGTGCTGCGCCGCGAGATCCTCGAACCGCTCGGCATGGACCGCACCACCCTGCTCCCCCAGCACCCGCACGCCGGAGGCTTCGCCGTCCACCCCTGGGCGGACGTCATGCTGCCGGAGCCGCCCACCGACACCGGCCTTATGGGCCCGGCCGGGCAGCTCTGGTCCACCGCCGCCGACCTCGCCCGCTGGGCCGCCTTCCTGGCCCGCGGGGACGACAAGGTGCTCTCCGCCGGCACCCTCGCCGAGATGCGGCAGGCCTCCACCGGCCCGGAGGGCGCCGACTGGACCAGCGGCTACGGGCTCGGCCTCCAACTGCTGCGCCACGACGGCCGAGTGCTCCACGGGCACACCGGATCGATGCCGGGGTTCACCGCCGGGCTCTGGGTCAGCGAGGCGGACGGCCTGGCCGCCGTCGTGCTCTCCAACGCGACCAGCAATCCCAGTTCCGCGCCGATCGCCGCGGACCTCATCGCGCTCACCGCCGAGCACGAGCCCCGCATCCCCGAGCCCTGGCGCCCGCTGACCTCCGTCGACGAGGAGCTGCTCGCGCTCACCGGCCCCTGGTACTGGGGCGCCGCCGCGCACACCCTGCGGCTCAAGGCCGACCGCGGGCTGGAGCTGGCCACGTTGACCAACAGCCCGCGCAGCTCCCGGTTCCGCGCCGAGGCCGACGGCACCTGGACGGGCCTGGACAACTACTACGCGGGCGAGACGCTGCGGGTGGTGCGGCGCGCCGACGGCTCGGTGAGCCACCTGGACCTCGGCTCCTTCGTCCTCACCCGCGAGCCCTACGGACCGGCCGACGCCGTGCCCGGCGGGGTCGACCCGCAGGGGTGGCGGGCCTTCTGAGGCGTCGCCCCCGAGGCCGGGCCCCGGCCTCGGGGGCGACGCTCGCGGGGGTACCGCTCGCGGGAGCAGCGTCCTCGGGGCCTTGACGGTGGGGCACGCCCGGGCCGCGCCTTCCACCCCGTGGAGCGGAGCACAGGGCGACGACCGGGCGCCCGGCGGGTGACCGGAAGGCGCCGGGTGCCCGCATTCAGCAGGTGCACATCTGCGCTCCGCCGAACAGCAACGTGGACGCCAGTCGGCTCGGAAAAACATACGGATACCGGCCCGCAGGCCCGATGTTCGAGCGGGCCGGGCCGGTGCCACGGCGATCCGTGGCCGCCGTCGTCCGTGCTGCCCTGGAGGGTCCGCCATGACCACCGTCCCCACGTACACTCCTCCCGCAGTCCTCCCCGGCGACACCGCCGGCCTCACCGCCGCGGTGCCCGCCCCGCGTCAGTCCCGGCCCGCCACCACTCCGGCCCCCGCCACGCCGATCGTCACCACGCCACCCATCTCCACTGCGCCCATCTCCACTGCGCCCACCGCCGTCGAGGCCGCCGCCTACACCGTCACCCTGGCCAGGGACGAGGACGACCTGCGCGCCGCCCAACGGCTGCGCCACCAGGTCTTCGCCGACGAACTCGGTGCCGTACTGCACAGCCCGGTGCCCGGCCTGGACGTCGACCCGTTCGACGAGTACTGCGACCACTTGCTGGTGCGCGAGGGTGAGGACGGCCCGGTCGTCGGCACCTACCGGCTGCTCCGTCCCGAAGCCGCCCGGCGGGCCGGCCGGCTCTACTCCGACGGCGAGTTCGACCTGTCCAACCTGGCCCCGCTCCGTGACGGCCTGGTGGAGCTGGGCCGCTCCTGCATCGATGCCGGCCACCGGGGCAACGGCGCCGTGATCAACCTGATGTGGGGCGGCATCGCCCGCTACCTCGCCGAGACCGGCAACACCTGGGTCGGCGGCTGCTGCTCGATCCCGTTGGACGACGGCGGCGGCACCGCGGCCCGGGTCTGGGACACCGTCAGCGCCAAGCACCTGGCGCCCGAGCAGTACCGGGTCGCCCCGCACCGGTCGTGGGACGCGACCGGCGTACCGCGTGCCGGACGAGCCGCCCTGCCGCCGCTGCTCCGCGGCTACCTGCGGCTGGGCGCCTGGGTCTGCGGCGCACCCGCGCACGACCCGGACTTCGCCACCGCCGACCTGTACGTGCTGCTGTCGCTGGAGCGCACCGACCCGCGCTACCTGCGGCACTTCCTCTCCGGCGTGCCGGCACCCACCGGCCCCGGCACCTCCGTCGCCCCTGCCACAACCAGCGCAACCAGCGCAACCGCTGCCGCAGCCGCTGCCGCAGCCGCAGCCGCTGCCGCAGCAACCGCAACCGCAACCGCAACCGCAACCGAGTGAGCGTCTGGCTGCCCACGGCTCCCTGCACGCCCACGACGTGCCTGACCGAGCCGGTCCCGACGGTGGCGCTCCCCCGCCGGGCGCTCCGGCTCGCCGTCTTCCTGCCGGTACTGGTGACGGGCATCGTGCTCATCCCGCCGGTGCGCGCCCTCCCACGGGAGGTGCGCGACCGGCTGGTCCGGCTCTGGGCGCGCACCCTGCTCGGCTCCCTCGGGGTCGCCGTCCGACTCGCGCCACGCCCTGCCGCCGAGGGCGGGGTGCTGGTGGTGGCCAACCACGTCTCCTGGCTGGACATCCCGCTGATCGCGGCGGGCCGCCCCGGCCGGGCCGTCGCGAAGGCCGAGCTGGGCAGGTGGCCCGTCTTCGGACCCCTGATCTCCTCGGGCGGCACGGTGCTCATCGAGCGGGACCGGCTGCGCGCCCTCCCGGCGGCGGTCGACGCCGTCGCCGCACTGCTCCGGGCAGGCCGTCCGGTGGTCGTCTTCCCGGAGGGGTCGACCTGGTGCGGGCGGGAGAGCGGACGGTTCCGCCCGGCCTTCTTCGAGGCCGCGGCCCGGGCGGGTGCCCCCGTCCAACCGGTCGCGATCCGCTACCGGCTGGCGGACGGGCGGCCGACCAGCGTGGCCGCGTTCGTCGGCGAGGACGACCTGGTCAGCTCCCTCGCGCGGGTGGTCGCGGTCCGCGGGCTGGTGGCGGAGGTGACGTTTCTGCCACTGATCCCGGCCCCGGTGGCGTCAATGGCCCCGACCAGGCCGACCGGACCCAACGGACCGACCAGGCCGACCGGACCCAGCGGGCTCACCCGGCTCACCGGACCGCGGGGGCTGGGACGGTCGCGGGCGCGGCACGAGCTGGCCCGCGCCGCCCAGGCCGCAGTGGAGGCTGCCTGGCGGTGAGCATCCTGCGGTGAGCGCCGGTCCGGGCCCCCGGACCGGCGACCTCCGGACGGTGACCTCGCGAAGGCGACCTCCGCAAGCCGACTGCCGACAGATACTCGCCGACAGGTGCTCGCCGACTGGTCGCCAGCCGCCCGTGACAGCTCGTCAGACCGCATCGCTCACGCCCACCGGCCTACCTCCGGCCGACGGCACCGGCTGCTCCTGACCGCCCGGCCGGCCGTTCGCCAGTCCGTCGGCCCGCCCGTCCTCCGCCCGCCCGTCCTCCACCTGCCCGGCCGCCGTCTGCCCGCTCTCCGCCTGCCGCTCCACTCGGGCGCTCCGTCGGAGCAGGACGGCGACCAGGACGGCGGTGGCCGCCAGTCCCGCCGAACCGCAGCGCACCGCGAGGTGCACCCCGTCGACGAACGCACCGTCCACCGCGGCCTGGACCGGCCCGGACAGCGCCGCCCCCGAGCCGCTCCCGTGCCCGGAGCCCGCGCCGGCCAGGGCGTCGGCGGCCCGTCCGACCGACTCCGGCGCCACGCCCAGCCGCTCCAGCGAGCCGGTGAGAGTTCCGGTCATGCGGTGGGTCAGGACGGCGCCGAGGGCGGCGACGCCGATCACGCCGCCCAGTTCGCGCAGGGTGTTGATGGTCGCCGAGGCCATCCCGGTCTGCGCGGGCCCGACCCGCTGGAGCACCGCGATGGAGACGGGGGTGAACGTCATTCCCATGCCGAGGCCCATGGTGAACAGCGTCCACAGGTACTCGGGGTAACGCGCGTCGGCGCCCTGGAAGGAGAGCCCGCCGAGCCCTGCGGCGCAGAGCAACAGACCCAGAACCAGCGGCAGTCCGGGGCCGTGACGGCCGGTCAGCCGCCCCGCGACCGGGGCACCCGCGACGATCATCACCGCCATCGGCAGGCCCGCGTACCCGGCGTCGGTCGGTGCCCACCGCAGCACGCCCTGCATCAGCAGCGGCAGGAAGAACATCACGCCGAACATTCCGAAGCTCACCATGAACCCGCTCAGCAGGGCGCCGCCGAGGATGCCGTCGCGGAAGAGACCGAGGTCCAGCATGGGTTCGGCCAGGCGCCGCTCCAGCAGGAGGAAGCAGGCCAGCAGCAGGGCGGCCGCCACCGCGCAGCCGAGCACCCGGGCGTCGGTCCAGCCCCGGGACGGGCCCGCGATCAGCGCGTAGACGAGTGCGCCGAGGCCGGCCGCGGAAAGCGCCAGTCCCCCGAGGTCGATCCGCCGCTGCCGCGGGGCGATGACCGGGAGCACCCGGCTCGCCAGGACGAACCCCGCCACCCCGATCGGCACGTTGATCCAGAACACACTGGCCCAGCCGAGGTGGTCGACCATCGGCCCGCCGATCACCGGCCCGACCGAGAGGCCGAGTGCGGAGACCGCCGACCAGAGCCCGATCGCACGGGCCCGCTCGCGCTCGTCGGTGAAGACGTGCCGCAGGATGGCCAGGCTCCCCGGGGTGAGCAACGCGGCGCCGACGCCCTGGAGCATCCTGGCCGTGACCAGCACACCCGTGGTCCCGGCGAGCGCGGCCAGCGCCGACCCGGCCGTGAACAGCGCGAGCCCGAGCCGGAACACCCGGGTGCGGCCGTACCGGTCACCGAGCGCGCCGCCGGTGAGCAGCAGCGCGGCGTAGACCAGGCTGTACCCCTCGACCACCCACTCCAGCCCGCCGATCCCGGCGTCCAGGTCGTGCCCGATGCGGGGCAGGGCGATGTTGACGATGACGTTGTCCAGCATGGACATGAACATGGTGATGCACAGCGTCGCCAGCGCGAGTCTCTTCCGCAGGGCGCTCGACTCCCCCATGGGGATTTCTCCATTCTCCAAGTCCCTAACAGTGTTAGGGATGAACCGGCACCGAAAGAGTGCCCCTAACGGTGTTAGATTGCAAGTGGGATTCCCGCGGCCGCTGGAATCCGGCGAGGCGCGGGGGCCGGAGGCGGCAGCACCCGCGGAGGCACGGAAGGCGGGCGGAGACCCATGCCGACGCACGACGAGACCGACACCCAGCCCGCGCTGACCAGGGACGCCCTCGTCGTGGCAGCCCTGCGAGTACTGGAGCGGGACGGCCTGGCAGGCCTGTCCATGCGGAAGGTCGCGGCCGAGGTGGGCGTGAAGGCCGCCTCGCTGTACTGGCACGTCCGCAACAAGGACGAGCTGCTCGACCTGCTCAACGACGCGATCATGGCCGACGCCGTCGCACCCCCGCGCGAGGGCGGCTGGCGCAGCCAGTTCCTCGACTACGGCCGCCGCTACCGCCGCCTGCTGCTGGACAAGCGCGACGCCGCCAAGGTGGTCGCCGGGCGGCTCGCCCCCGGCCCGCACCTGCTGCGACTGCTGGAGGAGCAGCTGGACCGGCTGCGCGAGGCTGGCTTCTCCGACGCCGACGCCGCCATGACCACCTATCTGCTGGGCGCCTACGTCCAGGGCTTCGTCCTCCAGGAGCAGTCCCCCATCTCCGCCGACGAGGCCAGGGGCGCGAGCCGCGGCGAGATCGCCGCGGCCGCCGGCGACCGCTTCCGCGCCCTGCCGGTCGAGGAGTTCCCCAACATCGTCGCCCTCGCCGACGACCTCACCCAGCCGGCCATGGACGCCCGGTTCGACTTCGGCCTCGAACGGATCCTCGACGGGCTCGCCGCACTGCTACCGCCGGAGAAGCGCTGACCCCGCAGAGAAGCACCGGCCCCACGGAGAAGCCCTGAGCCTACGGAGAAGCGCCGACCCCGCGGAAGAGCGCCGAGCCTACGGAGAAGCGCCGACCCCGGAGAAGCACTGCCCCGGCGGCAAAGCACTGAGTCCTTGACCTGCAAGGCTTTTGACAGTCCGTCGGGCCAGGCCGGCCCGGCCGGCACCCGCTCCCCCGCCGCCGCGGCACCTGCGGGATCAATGGCCTCGACGGGCGCTGCGGAGGGCGGGTAGCCTCGCGATCTCCTGCCCGTTCGCCCAGGAGGTACTCCGAAGTGACCGAGTTCTACCCGCTCAGCGAACCGTACGCGCAGGGCCGGCTGGACGTCGGCGACGGCCAGCGGATCCACTGGCAGGCGTCGGGCAACCCGCAGGGCAAGCCCGCGCTGACGGTGCACGGCGGGCCGGGGTCCGGGCTCCACGCGGGCAGGCGGAAGTACTTCGACCCCGCGCGCTACCACCTGGTCCAGTTCTCCCAGCGCGGGTGCGGGCAGAGCCTGCCGCACGCCTCCGACCCGACCACCGGCCTGGAGCACAACACCACCGCGCACCTGATCGCCGACATGGAGCGGCTGCGCGAACACCTCGGCATCGAGCAGTGGCTGCTCTACGGCGGGTCGTGGGGGTCCACCCTGATCCTCGCCTACGCCCAGGCCCACCCCGAGCGGGTCTCGGAGATCGTGATCTGCGGGGTGACCATGACCCGGCCCGAGGAGACCGAGTGGCTCTACCGCGGTGTCGCCCGATTCGTGCCCGGCGCCTGGGAGGCGTTCCGGGACGCGCTGCCGCCCGCCGACCGGGACGGCGACCTGGTGGCCGCGTACAGCCGTCTGCTGAACAGCCCCGACGAGACCGTCCGGCGCAAGGCCGCGCACGACTGGGCCACGTGGGAGGACGCGGTGATCGCGCACGAGGCGCTCGGCTCGCCGAACGCCTACACCGACCGCCCGGACGACGCGCTGATGGCCTTCACCCGGATCACCGCACACTACTTCTCGCATGCCGCCTTCCTGGAGGACGGCCAACTCCTGCGCGACGCCGGACGGCTGGCGGGAATCCCGGGCGTGCTGATCCACGGCGCACTGGACCTCGGCTCACCGCTGGGCAGCGCCTGGGCACTGGCCAAGGCCTGGCCGGACGCGGAGCTGACGGTCATCCACGACTCCGGGCACACCGGCAGCCCCGCCATGCAGGAGGCGATCTTCGCGGCCGTCGAGCGGTTCGCGGGGCCGGACCCGGAACGCGGACCGCGACACGAGCAGTGACGTGCCATCAACGGTCCGTGCCCGGCCGAGGCTGGTCGGACACGGGACCGACACGAGCAGTGACGCGTCATCAACGGTCCGCACCCGGGGGGTGACAGGCCGGGTGCGGACTCCGACACTGGAGGGAGTACTTCCACTTCCACTTCCACGGGTCGGCCGGTGCCGGCCGGTACCGGCCGCGGAGAGGGCAGGCCGGCCATGAGCACGCCGTCCGCCAGGCTCCCGATCATCTACGTCCGGGGTTACGCCGGGGGCACCTCGGGGATCGAGAAAGCCGTCACGGATCCGTTCTACGGGTTCAACGAGGGCTCGATGCACATCCGCGTCGGGCGCGAAGACTCCCCCGTCTTCTACCAGTTCGAGAGTCCCTTACTGCGGCTGCACCTTGACGAGGGCTACCACATCTTCGTCGAGGGGGGTCAGGGGACGTACCTCGAAACCCACGACAACATCGCGCCGGACAGCATCTGGATCCACCGCTTCTACGACCTCTCCTCCAGCTCCTGGGGCGCCAAACCGCAACGCTTCGACCTGGAGTCGGCCGCCGTCGACCTGCTGGCCCTGATCGAGAAGCTCCAGGCCAAGACCGGCGCGCCGAGCGTGTACCTGGTCGCCCACTCGATGGGCGGGCTGATCTGCCGCTGCCTGCTGCAGAAGATCATCCCGGACCGCCGCCCGGGCCGCCGGGCCGCCGACTACGTGGCCAAACTCTTCACCTACGGCACGCCGCACGGCGGGATCACCTTCGACGTCGGCTTCGGCGTCCCCGAAGCACTGCGCGACGCCCTCAACATCAACGGTTCGGACATCTTCGGGCCGGACCACATGTACCGGTACCTGACACCGACGGCCCGCCTCGACCCGGACGGACCGCCCGACGACTGGCGGGCCGTCGACATGCCGGACGACGACGGCACCGGCCCGGCCGAGTCGGCCGCCGGCGGCTTCCCGCTGCAGCGGGTGTTCTGCCTGGTGGGCACCGACCCGGCCGACTACGACGTGGCCCACGGGGCCTCGGCGGCGACGGTCGGGCCGCGCAGTGACGGGCTGGTGCAGATCGCCAACGCCCAGATCACCGGCGCCCAGCAGGCCTTCGTCCACCGCAGCCACAGCGGGCCGTACGGACTGGTCAACTCCGAGGAGGGATACCAGAACCTGCGCCGCTTCCTCTTCGGCGACCTCCAGGTCCGCGCCGACCTGGTGGGGGTGGACCTGCCTGCCGACGACCCCGACGTGACCTGGCAGGCCGAGGTCGCCCTATCGGTGCGCGGCCTGCCGGTGACGATGCACGAGCGGGTGGCACCCCACTGGTGCCCCATCCAGCTCTCCGACCCGGTGGGGAACGGCAACGGCTCGGCCAGGGGCGTCGGTGATCACGGCGACGACGGGGACGGCGTCACGGGGAACGGAGGCCGGGGCGCGGGGAACGGGAGCAGGGCTGCGGGGAACGGGGCCGTCCGGCTGGCGACCACCTTCCTCTCCAGCGCCCTGCCGCGACCCGATGAGACCGGACCACTCCGCTACGCGCTCGACCTGCGGGTGTTCTCCCTGCGCGAGCACCACGGGTTCTTCGGCTTCGGCGACCATCTGGAGCGGACCGCCGACTTCGCCGACAGCCTCGTCGTCGACGTGGACCCGTCCGGGCCGCGCCCGGCCGCCTGGGCGCACTGGAACTCCCGGATCACCGGCGCCATCAAGGACCTCCGCCCCGAGGGCGACCCGCTCCCGGACGAGGACCCTGCCGCCGACTCCTGGGTCGGACACATCGACCTGCCGGCGACCGCCGCCCCGCTCCTCGGACCGCATGCCGCCGTCCGCCTCTCGGTGAGCCCCTGGAACTAGCCGGAGCCGCGTGACGGTCCGGGGCCCGCCGGGGAGGCGGTGGTAGGGAGGCCACCGTCCGCCGGGGCGACGGTGATCGGGAGGTCATGGGCTACGGGACCGGGTCCGCGCGGACGGCGGGGCACCGGGTCTGCCCGGCGTCGGCGGCCTACGGCCTACGGCGCGGCCGGGACCTGAAGGGGGCCGGGCCCTGGCGGTCAGGGGCGTGGTTTCGGCTGCCCGCCCGGGCCGGGTGCGTCGGCCGGATCCGGGGCCTCCGCCGCAAGCAGGACCCGGCGCAGCAGGTCGGAGAGGAGCCGGCGCTCCTCGGGTGCCAGGACGCCGAGCAGCCTTTGCTCCTCGCGACCGACCACGTCCAGCGCCTGCCGCCAGGCCTCCAGGCCGGCCTCGGTCAGTTCGACGTCGACGCGGCGGCGGTCCTCGGTGGAGGGGGTGCGGACGACGAAGCCCCGGCGCTCCAGGGCTTCGAGACGCCCGGTCACGGAGGCCGGCGCCAGGTTGAGGTCCGCCCGCAGCTCGGACGGGAGGGCGTGGCCGCCACGCCCGGCCAGCTCGTGGAGCGTGTCGAACTCGTGCTTCTGCAGGCCGTAGTCGGCAACGCCCTGTTCACGCACCCGCCGCAGGTGGCGGGTGAGCTTGTTCATCCGGGTGACGGCGCCCTCGATGTCCGGGTCGAGGTGTGGCAGGACCGGCTGCCAGCGCTCGACGTGTCCGTCGGTCCAGTCCCTGGGCTCGTCGGACCGTTGTTCGGGGTGCTCCATGGGTCGAGTCTAGGCGCCCTTGATCGTCAACCTATATTTCGTTGCCGAAATTTCGGCACCGAAATATAGTCCACGGCGTGACTCATCCACTGGGACTCCGCGACTTCCGGTTGCTCTACGCCGGCCGGACCATCTCCACCCTCGGCGACGCCGTCGTCCCCGCCGCCCTGGCCATCGCGATCACGCGGGCCACCGGCTCCTCCGGCGCACTGGCCCTCGTGCTCGGCTGCGCGATGGTGCCCCGGCTGCTCCTGCTCCCACTGGGCGGGGTGGTCGGCGACCGCTTCAACCCCCGGGTGGTCGCGCTGGTGACCGACCTGGTCCGGGCCGCCGCGCAGTTGTCCGTCGGCGTCGAACTGATCGGCGCCGAACCGCGGCTGCTGCACATCGCCGTGGCCGAGGCGATCGGCGGCACCGCCTCCGCCTTCGCCATGCCGACGGCCTCCCCTCTCGTCGCGGCCACCGTCGAGGGGCCGCTTCGGATGCGGGCCAACGCCCTGCTGGCGTCCACCGGCAACGCGGCCCGCCTCGGCGGCCCCGCGCTGGCCGGCGTGCTGGTGTACACGGCGGGCGCGGGCTGGGCCTTCGTCCTGGACGCCGCCTCCTTCGCGGTCAGCGCCGCCCTGCTGACACGCATCACCGTCCGGCACACCCCCGCCGAGCGCCGCCCGTTCTTCGCCGACCTGGCCGAGGGCTGGACCGAACTCCGTTCCCGGGACTGGTACTGGACCAGCCTGATCGCCCACGGTGCATGGAACGGCGCCAGCACGGTACTGCTCACCCTCGGCCCGCTGGTGGCCGCCCGCGACCTGGGCGGGGACGGCGTCTGGGTCGCGATGACCCAGGCCGGGGCATTCGGAGTGCTCGCCGGATCGCTGATCGCCGGCCGCGTCCGCCCGGGCCGCCCGGTGATGGTCGCCAACCTCGGCCTCGCCCTCTACGCACTACCGTTGCTCGCCCTCGCCACCACCGCCCCGGCTCCGCTCACCGTCGCCGCGTACGCGGTCGCGATGGCCGGGCTCGGGTTCCTCAACCCGGTCTGGCAGACGGTCGTGCAACAGGAGTTCCCCGCCCAGGTCCTGGCCCGGGTCACCTCCTACGACTGGCTGCTCTCACTGGCGGCCGCGCCGCTCGGCTACACGCTGGCACCGCTGGCCGCCGACGCCTGGGGCAGCACCAGGCCGCTGCTGGTCACAGCCGCCCTGGTCGCGCTCGCCTGCGTGGGCGCGGCAGCGGTACCGGGCGTGCGGCGAGTACAGGGAGTGCGGGGAGTGCGGGGGACGGCGCCGGCCGCGGCCCACGGGCCGGACGAAGTCGACGCGGCTTACGCGACCGACCGGACCGACGGGGCTGACGGGGCTGACGGGGCTGACGGGGTGCAGGTGCCCACCGCGACGCACCAGCAGGACGGTTCGGACTCGACGGGCCGCCAACACGCCAAGGCCTCCGAGGCCCTCGCCAAGGCCGACCGGACCGGCACCTGACCACCCCGCCCGGCCCTACGATACAAATATGATCGCCTTCGCCCCAGCAGCCTTCTTCTTCGTCCTGTGCGGGATCGGGGTCCTACGCGACCGACGCCAGTTCAGCAACGCCGTCCTGCTTGGCATTGCCGTCTCCTTCCTCGCTCTGGCGCTGCTGGCCGAAGTGCGCAAGGCGCCCACGCTGGTGGCCGAACTGGCGGCGGTCGCCATCATCCTGCTGCCGGCGATCGGCACGCTCGCACTGATCTGGTTCCTGGTCTCCAACGGTCTGACGATGATCCGCAAGGAGGGCTGGCGGCCCGCCAACCTGCTCTCCCTGCTTGCGGGTCTCGGCATCCTCGCAGTGATCATCCTGCTCGTGGCAGCACTGTTCACCCATTCCTACCGGCTGGGCATCCTCGCGGGCACCACCGCGCTGGTGGTCGGGTACATCTCCTTCCTGTTCGTCTGCTTCGTGGGCTACGCCTTCCTGTACGGCCGTCACCGCCCCCGCCGGGACGTGGACTTCGTCGTGGTGCTCGGCTCCGGCCTGCTCGGCGGCGACCGCGTGCCGCCGCTGCTGGCAAGCCGGCTCAACCGCGGCCGCGAGGTCTTCGAGAACCAGGCCGCGCGCGGCAACCCGCCGATGCTGATCACCTCGGGCGGCCAGGGGCCGGACGAGAAGCTGCCGGAGGCCCACGCGATGGCCGACTACCTCGTCGAGCGCGGGTTCCCGACGGAGCGGATCGAGCGCGAGGACCGCTCCCGCACCACGGAGGAGAACCTGCTGTTCAGCAAGGTGATCATGGAACAGGCCAAGCCCGACTACCGCTGTGTGATCGTCACCAACAACTTCCACGCTTTCCGGGCCGCGCTGACCGCCCGCAAGACGGGCGTCAACGGGCAGGTGTTCGGCTCGCCAACGGCCGCGTACTACTGGCCGAGCGCAACCATCCGCGAGTTCGCCGCGGTCTTCCTCTCGCACAAGCTGATCAACTTTGGCATCTGCGGGCTTCTCGCGCTGTGCGGACTGCTGGCCGCGCTCTGACACCGCCCGCCCCCACCTCCCACCTCCCTCCGTTCTCTCCGGGCCCCGGCCGCTTCGGCAGCCGGGGCCCGGTGCGTCACCTGACCGGCCCTTGCCCGTCACGTGACCGGGCCGGGGGCCGAAGTCGGGACTGTGGCCGGGGCTCTGGCCAGGCCTGTGGCCGGTGGCCGGAGCCGGTGACTCTCGGCCCGTCACGGGGCGGGGCCGGGGCCGAGTGGCTCTGCAGGCCGGGCACGACTCCTCGGCAGGCCGGGGGCTCAGCAGCCGGACCCCGATGCGACAGGACACCAGGCCCCAAGGCCACGACCGCGCCATGGCGGCCCCGGCCATGACGGGCCGCCCGAGGTCGGAGGCCCGCTACATACCGCCCCGCCGACGGACGCGCCACGCTGCACGACGTCCCGCCCGAACTCCTCCCCCACCCTGGAGTCCCCCGTGACTGTGCTGTCGACCACCGGTGCGTCCACCCCTCCCGCGGCTTCCAGCGCCCTACCACCCCGGCGCGGCGGGCGGCTCGCGCGCTGCGCGGCCGCCGCGGTGCTGGCGGCGGGCGCGCTCGCGGCCACCGCCTCGCCCGCCACCGCAGGCCCCGCTGCAACCGCGGCCGACGCCGCCCCCGGCGGAACGTACCAGCAGGTCACCGGCTTCGGCGCCAACCCGGGCAACCTGGCGATGTACGCGTACACTCCCGCCGGTCTGCCGACCGGGGCACCGCTGGTGGTCGCACTGCACGGCTGTGTGCAGACCGCCAACGACTACTACCGGAACTCCGGTTGGACGAAGTTCGCCGACCTCTACGGCTTTGCCGTGGTGTTCCCGCAGACCGGCTCCGCCAACAACAGCCTCTCCTGCTTCAGTTGGTTCGACGCGAGCAAGGACGGCCGGGGCTCGGGCGAGGCCGCGTCGGTGGTCGAGATGGTCGCCAAGGCCCGGTCGCTGTACGGCTCGGACGGCCACCGGGTGTTCGTCACCGGTCTCTCGGCGGGCGGCGGCATGGCGGCCGACCTCCTGGCCGACTACCCGGACGTGTTCGCCGGCGGCGCCATCGACTCCGGTCTGCCCGCCCACTGCGCCACCACCCAGAGCGCCGCGTCCGGCTGCCAGAACACCGACCAGCGGCTCACCCCGGCCCAGTGGGGTGACAAGGTCCGCCGGGCGGACCCCGGTTACGCCGGGCCGTGGCCGCGTGTCGCGATCTGGCAGGGCAGCGCCGACACGACCGTGAAGCCGGTGAACGCCACCGAGCTGCGGGACCAGTGGACGGACGTGTGGGGGATCGGACAGAACGCGTCCGCCACCCGGAGCCTTCCCGGCAGCACCACCCAGTCCGTCTACAACGATGCGAACGGCCGTGCCGCCGTGGCGCTCTACTCGGTCGCGGGGATGGGCCACGGTCTCGCGGTCAGCCCGGGGTCTGGCACCGACCAGTGCGGGGCCACCGGCAGCTACTTCCTCAACACGATCTGCTCCAGCTACTACACCGCGCAGTTCTGGGGCCTGGACGGCGGCGGCTCCACCACGCCGTCGCTGCCCGCGCCCACCGGGCTCAACGCGACCGTCACCGGCCCTGACACCGTGGCCCTCACCTGGCAGGCCGTCACCGGCGCCGCCTCGTACGCGGTGTACCGGGACGGCCTCCCGGTGGCGGGCCCGAGCACGGCCTCGTTCACCGACACCGGGCTGAGCGCCGGGACGACCTACACCTACACCGTGGCCGCCGTCGACGCTGCGGGCACCGAGGGCGCCCGCTCGGTCACGGTGACGGCGAGCACCGGCGGCAGCGCACCGCAGTGCTTCACGGACAACAACTACAACCAGGTGAAGGCGGGACGCGCGACGCAGAGCGGTGGTCTCACCTACGCCCTCGGATCCGGCCAGGCCATGGGGCTCTGGAACACCTTCACCACCCACACCCTGAAGCAGACCGGCCCCGGCTACTTCGTCCTCGCCGACGGCCAGTGCTGACCAAGCAGCGGGAGCCGTCGAGACCGCTCGGCCGGACCCTACCTGCGGGACCGGCGGAACCGGCCGGCTCGGGCGGTTCGGACGGTCCGGGCCGCCCGGGCGGTTCAGGCAGTCCGGGCTGCTTGGCCGGTCCGGGCGGCCCGGGTGACCGCCACGGACCGTGGTGCTGAGACGCCTCATCCGCCCGACTCCCCGGGGCGCAGGCCGGCGAACAGGTCGGCCTCGGGGAGCGCCGTCCGTACCCGGCTCCGGGCGAGGTGGTAGTCCTCGGTCGGCCAGGCCTCGCGCTCGATGTCGCGCGGGTGTGCCATGAACCCGGCGCCCGGCTCGACCTGGGTGGCGTGCGCCAGCAGTGCGGCGTCCCGGACCGCGAACCACTCGGCGCACCGGATCCGTGTGGTGGTGGCGAGCGCGGGCGGGGTGTCCGGCCAGTCCGCGAGCAGCCCGCCCATGGCCGAGTCGACGCCGTGCGCCGTCATCGCGTCGTGCAGGGTCTGGAACCAGGCCCTGGAGAGCGCCAGGTGGTAGTAGAGCTTGGACGGCTGCCAGGGCTCCCCCTCCTCCGGGTAGCGGTGCGCGTCGCCGGCCGCCTCGAAGGCCTCGACGGTGACCTGGTGGGTCATCACATGGTCGGGGTGCGGGTAGCCGCCGGTCTCGTCGTAGGTGATGACGACATGCGGGCGGAACTCGCGGATCAGGGCGACCAGTGGCGCCGCGGCGGTCTCGACCGGCTGGCCGGCGAAGCAGCCGTCGGCCAGCGGCTCGTCCGGGCCAAGCAGGCCGGAATCCGTGAATCCCAGGAACCGCTGGTCGACCCCGAGGATCCCGCGGGCCGCCGCCATCTCCTCACGCCGGACCCGGGCGAGATCGGCGCGGACCTCGGGACGGTCGAGCGCCGGGTTGAGGACGGATCCGCGCTCGCCGCCGGTACAGGTCGCGACGATGACCTCCACGCCCTCGGCTGCGTACCGGGCAAGGGTGGCCGCGCCCTTGCTCGATTCGTCGTCGGGGTGGGCGTGGACGGTGAGCAGGCGAAGTCCGGGGTGCTTGGTGAACACGGATGGTTCCTCTCTCGAGACTGGACGGTCAGTGCGTCGGCGGCCGGTCCGAGTCGGCCACCGGCGTGAGTCGGCTATCGGCGTGAGTCGGCTGCCCGTCGGTCCGGGAAGTCGTCGGCGGAAGTCGCCGGCGGCGGCCGGTCAGGGGCGCTTGCGGCCGGCCGGGTAGAGCAGGGCGGGCGCGATCGCGAGGGCGGAGAGGCCGAGCACCCACCAGAAGGTGGATCCGAAGGCGACGGCCGGGTGCCCCGGGTGACCGGCCAGCGAGCGCTGGAGGACCAGCGTGAGGACCGCGGTACCGAGCGCGCCGCCCACCCGGTTGAGCACGTTCACCGCCCCGGCGGCCGCCGGGACCTGCACCCGCGCCACACTCCCGTACACCGCCGCCATCCCGGGGATGACGATGATGCCCATGCCGGCTCCGCGCAGTGCCAGTGAAGCGGCCAACAGGCCGTCCGCGGGACCGGTGCCGGCGCCGAGCCGGGTGAAGGCCAGCGTGCCGAGCAGCGAGCAGGCGATGCCGATCAGGATCAGCGGACGCGGGGCCATCCGGTCGGCGATCCGGGCGGCCAGCAGTGAGGTCACCGCCGTGCCGAGCGCCTGCGGAGCCAGCAACAACCCGGCCTCGACGGCTCCGCGTTGCTCGACCTGTTGGTAGTAGAGCGGCACCAGGAACATCGAGCTGTAGAGCGCGGCGCCCTGGAGGAAGGAGTTGGCGGTGGCCACCGCGAAGCCGCGCCTGGTGAACAGCCGAAGGTCGATCAGCGGCGGGCGGCCCTCGACCGGGGTGCGCCGCGCGTGCACGCCGTACCCGAGCAGCAGCGCGCAGCCGAGCGTCACGGCCGCGCCGCTGCCCGCCCCCGCGGCGCCACCGATCGTGGCGAGCCCGTAGACCAGCAATGTCAGGCCCGGTGAGAGTAGGGCGAGCCCGGTGACGTCCAACCGGGGGCGCGGCTCCGCGCGCTGCCCGTCGGAGGGGACCAGGCGGGCGGCGAGCAGCAGGGTTGCCAGACCGACCGGGACGTTCAGCAGGAACATCCACCGCCAGGCCAGGTGCTCCAGGACGAGGCCGCCGAGGACCGGCCCGAGGACCGGCGCCAGGCTTATCGGGAACATCAGCGTGCCCATCACCCGGCCGATCCGGGACGGGCCGGCCGCCTGAACCATGATCGTCTGCCCGAGCGGCTGGATCAGGCCGCCGCCGATGCCCTGCAGGACCCGGAAGGCGATCAGGCTGCCCGTGGACCAGGCCAGGCCGCAGAGGGCGGAGCCCGCGACGAAGAGCGCGACCGAGACCAGCCACGTCCGGCGGGCGCCGAACCGCCCCGCGGCCCAGCCGGAGAGCGGCATGGCGAGCGACATGGCCAGCAGGTAGCCGGTGGACACCCACTGCACGGCCGCCATCGAACTGTGCAGATCGCGGGCGACGGAGTCGATCCCGACGTTGACGATCGTGGTGTCGAGCAGGGCCAGCACCGGGCCCAGCGCGAGCACGGCGCCCGTCCTGAGCAGCCCGGGTGGCAACGGCTCGCGGCCGCTCCCCGCCGACGGCCTGCGGGAGGAGTCCGACGGGCGGGAGGAGTCCGACGGGCGGGAGGAGTCCGACCGCCGGGACGGGCGGGACCGACCCGAAGTGCCGGACGGACCCGGTGATCCCGAAGTGCGCGTACTGGCGGCCGATCCGGCCATGGCCCCTCCCCGGAGTCGTCCCGTCCGGCGACCGCTCCGGCCGCCGATGAAGAACTTAGGTCCGACCCACTGATTGGGTCAAGCCTATTTCCTGTGTCCGACCCAGCGAATCTGCGCTAGGCTCACACCCATGACCGACGGCACCCCCAACCTGCGCGAGCTCAACAAGCGCCGCACCCGCGAGGCGATCTCGCACGCCGCGACCCGGCTGTTCATCGAGCGGGGCTTCGACCGGACGACGATCGCCGAGGTCGCGGTGGCCGCCGGCGTCGCCAAGATGACCGTCACCAACCACTTCCCGCGCAAGGAGGACCTGGTCCTCGACCTGCACGAGGAGATCGTCGCCGGGCTCGCCCGGACGGTCGCCGGGCGCGCGCCGGGCGAGTCCGCGCTGGCCGCGCTGCGCCGGGAGTGCCTGGCCGCGATCGACCGCCACGATGCCGCGCTCGGGTTCTCCGGCCCCGCCTTCGCCCGCACCGTCACCGAGAGCCCCGCGCTGGTCGCGAGGCTGCGCGAGATCCACGAGCAGAGCGAGGACGCCCTCGGCGCCGCCCTCGCCGAAGCCACCGACTCCCCGCCCGCCGACCTCACCGCCCGGCTCGCCGCCGGCCTGCTCGCCGCGATCCACCGGACGCTCTTCGCCGAGGTGTTCCGCCGCACGCTGGCCGGGGAGGAACACGGATCGACAGCCGACGCCATCCGTCCGGCCGCGGTCCGCGCCTTCGACCAGCTGGAGGGCGCACTGGGCGGATACGCGGTCCGACCAGCGGCCTGAGCAGCGACGAAAGGCCGCGCCACGGGCGCGTCGCTTGACGAAAGGTTGACCTGCTCACGGCAGATTGTTGGGGAGCACCGACCCTATGGTCGGCGCATGCCCTCACAGCCCATCAGGCGACCCGCTCTTCCGGTCCTGCCCTACCGCAAACCCACGCCCGGCCGGGACTACTGGGTGATCAACGACGTCCTACCCGATCCCGACGCCGTCCGCGAGCGCGTACTGGCCCGCGGCGAATGGACCGAGGGCTACCCCTACCGGCCCGAGGCCTGGCCCGGGCTGCGGACCATGCCCGGGCTGGAGCCGGACGAGCTGGCCCGGGTGGAGGCGCTGGTCCGCAAGGCGACCGGCGCCTCCCGGCTCTGGGTGCAGAGCACGCCCGGCGGCGGGACGCTCAACCACAACTGCGTCCAGGTCGTCGGCGCCGGGGAGTCGACCTCCCGCCCGCACACCGACTCCCGGGCGCTCTGCCGCTACGCCGCCGTCCTCTACCTCAGCCCCAACGCCCCCAAGGAGGCCGGAACCAGCTTCTACCGCCAGCAGTTCCCGGGCGGCCGACTCGGTGGCAACCTGGTCAACGCGCCGCACAACAACCTGGTGGAGGCGCTCGGCACCCGGCACGTCCCCGGCGACGCGTTCACCGAGGACGTCCGCGTCCCCAACCGCTACAACCAACTGCTGCTCTACCACGCCAACCTGATCCACAGCGCCACCACGTACTACGGCACCGAGCTGGAGGAGCGGCGGATGACGGCGGTCTTCTTCTGGATGGCGTAAGCACCTCGGCGCGCGGAGCACCCGCCCCTCGAAGCACCCCGGCCTGCGCATCGCCCCGCCCCGCAGGGCGCCCCGGCCTGCGGGGCGCCCCGGAGCGCCGGAGCATCCCGGGTCGCCCGAGGGGACCGGATCGCCGGGATCCGTCCGGCGGCCCGGCCCTCGGGGGTGATCATCCGGATACCAGGGACGGGTCAGGCCGCCGGGAACTGCGAGAACTGAGCGACGTACTCGTCGAACGGCGGGATGCCGACTTCTGCACGGCGCTCGTCCATGCGCTCGGGATCCTCGCAGGGCCACGGGATCGGCGACCCGTCCTCCACTCCGGCGATCTGCGTGCCGTAGACCTGCTTCCGCCCTTCGTTCACGAGGGTGCGGTCGCGCAGGAAGGCCAGATCGCGCGGGACGGCAAGGCCGTCGGCCACCGCCTGCTCCATCAGCCGCAGCGCACGCCGCTGGACGTCGAGCTGCCGGTCGGCGTGCTGCGCGATCAGCCAGGCGGCCCGGGCCGCGTCCTCACCGACCAGTTCCGCGGTGGGCCAACCGTACGCGTCCATGATCACGTTGAGGCGATCGGCGTGCTGCGCGGTCAAGCGACGCCACGCCAACTGCTCCGCCGGGTCACTGCTGTTCGCCTGGCGCGCGGCCTGATGGTCCGCCACAGCCATGGCGGTGAGCTCCCCGGCCAGTTCGGCAAGTTCGGATGCCATTCCCACTCCACGTCAGATCGAGGTTTTCGCTGGTCATCCGCAACCCTAAATGTGCGAATCGCGGCAAAATCTCCTGCCGGAGGACGGTGACAGCCGCGTTCGGATGCTGGGATACTTGATCTATCCACACGGCGAGGGCCGTGGCCGGAGCCGCAGTCGATGCCGGAGTGGGGCGACGCAGGCGGTCCGGTTGCTCATCGTCCTACCCGACCCCTGCGGGCCCCGTGGTCGCGAAGGCCCCGGCACCGGTCCTCTCCGCCCCTCACGGCGAGATGAACAGCTCGTCCAGGTGATGGGTGAGGACCGCCAGCGCGGCCTCCCCGGTGCGCTGACCTCCCAACACGCTTGAGCCGAGGCCGTTGACCATGGCCAGCAGGCCGGCCGCGGTCATCTCGGGATCCTTGCCGGAAGCGATCTCCCCGGCCTGCTGGGCCGCGCGGAGCTGCTTAGCGAGGAAGCCCTCCAGCACCTCCGGCTGTCGCGCGCCGTGCTTCTCCAGCACCTCGGGGTCGCTGAGCACCAGCGTGTAGTAGGCGGCGTAGGTCCTGGTGATCCGGCGGCTTTCCGGATCGGTCGGCAGGATGCACGACAGGATCGCCGTCACGACGCCGCGCGGCGTGGGCGGGGAGCCCGCCGCACTGATCCACTGCTCCATGCGGGCCTGGAGCTGGGTGCCGAGCCTGGCCAAGGCGTCCAGCAGCAGCCCTTCCTTGGTCGTGAAGTAGTACTGCACGAGGCGCAGGGAGACGCCGGCCTCGGCGGCGACCGCCCGCATGCTGGCCGACTGCAGTCCCTGGGTGTCGGCAATGCGCAGCAGCGCCTCGGCGATCTGTCGTCGACGTTCCTCGTGATCGACCAGCACGCTCATGGATCTCCCTCTCGTGGTACACCCGTATCATGCTGTGATACACATGTATCATGCGAATCAGCCAGTTCAAGAACGATCAGGCCGAGGACCGGTTCCGCACCGCCTACGCGCGCACGCTTGCGGAACTGTGGCCCGGGCAGCGGACGGCGCTCGACCTCCCGAGCGCGTTCGGGACCACTCGCGTCTACCGGACCGGCCCGCCCAGCGGTGAGCCGATCGTGCTGCTGCCCGGCTCGGGCGGAAACGCGCTGATGTGGCACCGGTACGTCGACGAGCTGGCCCGGCACCGTCCGGTCATCGCCGTCGACACGATCGGCGAGCCCGGCGCGAGCGTGCAGACCACCCCGATCCGCGACGGCCGGGACGGCGCCGCCTGGCTGGACGAGGTCCTGGCCGCACTGGAGGTGCCGGCCGCCCATGTCGTCGGCTGCTCCTACGGCGGCTGGCTGGCGCTCAACCACCAGATCCACCACCCGGGCCGCACCGCCTCCCTCACGCTGGTGGATCCCGCGGGGTTCGCCGACCTCGGACCCCGGTTCTACGCCTGGCTGATCGCCGGCGGACTCGCCTCGGCCGCGCCCCGCCGGGTCCGCCCCCGGCTGGCCCGGCTGGTGGGCAACAGCGCCATTCTGGAGGCCGAACTGATGAGTCTGATGCGCGCATCGATGGGATTCCGCCGCGCGCTCCCGGCGCCCCCGGTCTTCCCCGACGAGGAACTGCGCCGTCTGCACGCGCCCGCGCTGTTCCTGCTCGGCGCGCGCAGCGCCATCCACGACTCGCGCGAGGTCGCCGACCGCATCGGCAGGCTGGTGCCCTCGGCCCGGGTGGAGATCGTGCCCGACGCCGGCCACTCGCTGCCGACCGACCAACCGGGCCTGGTGACCGACCGCATCCTCCACCACGCCGCCGGGCGGTAGGGCGGACCGGGTGGCCCCGGCCTCCCGGTTCCCCCGACCCCGCCCACGGTCAGGGCCGGCCACAGCTGTCAGGTGCGAGCGGTCTCCGACCGGCGACGTCACGATCCTCCGGACGGAGCCCGGGCCGCCTGGGTCGCCCGCGTACGTGCAGGCTGCTCGTCCCCCGTCCCGTCCGGAGTGGCCGACAGCAGCTCGCTCGGCTCGCCGTGCGCCAGGGCGAGCCGGGTCAGCGCAGCGGCCAGGCGGCCCAGGTCCTCGGGCGGGACCAGCTCCGCGAGTCGCACCGCGGTGCGCGGAAGGCCGAGATCGGCGGCCACGGCGCGGGCGCGGCCGTCGAAGAAGGGCCGCAGCTCCGGCCAGACGGCCTGGGCCTCGCGACAGAAGATCCCGGCGCCGACCGGCCCGATCCGCGGGAACTCCCGGAGCAGCTCCTCGACCTTCCCCGACGTGCCGCCCGCCTCGGTCCGCAGCCTCCGGAGGTCGCCGTGCCAGCGGTCGAGCAGGAGGTCGGCGCCCCGGCCGAGGGCGGTCGCGGTGCTCTCGTCGTACCGGACGTAGTGGGCGCGCCCGAGGGCGTCCACCCGGGACTGCCAGCTCGCCGTCGCCATCGCGCGCGGCGTCCGGAGGCCTGCCGCAAACAGTTCCCGGGCGGCGGCCACGGCGGTGGCGGCGCCGATCCGGACCGAGCAGAGCACGGTGAGCACGAGCAGTTGGTAGAGCGGTGCCGGGGTGTTGCGCAGGGCGATACCGGCCTCCTCGGCGTAGGTGCGGCCGTACCGCTCCAGCAGGACTGCGACGATCCGGTCCTGGTCCACGACGCACCTCCCTCCCCCGGCACCTGCCCGGGTTGGCGCCGCCCATGCGCGGGGAGGGTGCCCCCATGGAGAACGCTCCACCCGGGCCGACGCCCGCACCAAGACCCGCACCCGCACCGTGGGCACCTGCCGACCCGGCAACGGGTCCAGCACCCGGACCACCCGCCGGGCCGACGGACCCGCCCTGGGCAGCGCCCGCGCCCGGGGCCGCACCCGGACCGGCGACGGAGGCGGTCCGCCCCGAGTGGGCCGGGATCGACCGGATGGCGACGCTCGACCTGCTCCGGCTGATGAACGCCGAGGACCGCACCGTCGCCGCGACGGTCGCCGGCCAACTGCCCGCCATCGCGGCCGTGGTCGACGCTGTCGCCGCCCGGATGGGCCGGGGCGGCCGGCTGGTGTACGTCGGCGCGGGCACGGCCGGACGGCTCGGGGTGCTGGACGCGAGCGAGTGCCCGCCGACCTTCGGGACCGCGCCGGGTCAGATCGTCGGCCTGATCGCGGGCGGGCAGCCCGCCCTGCTGAGCGCCGTCGAGGGCGCCGAGGACCGCGCCGACCTCGCCGTCGCCGACCTCGCCGCGCTGGCCCTGACGCCGGCCGACACCGTCGTGGGCGTCTCCGCCTCGGGCCGGACGCCCTACACGGTCGCGGCCGTCCGACAGGCCCGCGGGGCCGGGGCGCTGACCGTGGGACTGGCCTGCACCCGGGGATCCGCCCTGGTGGCGGCCGCCGAGCTGGGCGTCGAGACCGAGGTCGGGCCCGAGGTGGTGGCGGGCTCCACCCGGCTCAAGGCGGGCACCGCGCAGAAGCTGGTGCTGAACCTGCTCTCGACCGCCGTCATGGTCCGGCTCGGCAAGACGTACGGAAATCTGATGGTCGACGTACGCGTCGGGAACGAGAAGCTGCGCGGCCGGGCACACCGCATCGTCGCGCAGGCCACCGGCGCCGACGAGGCCACTGTCCGTGCCGCACTGTCGGCGACCGGCGGCCGGGCGAAGGACGCGGTGCTGGTGATCCTCGCCGGGGTGGACGCGCCGACCGCCGCCCGGCTGCTCGCCGCCTCCGACGGCCGGCTGCGCGAGGCACTCGAATCCCTGCCGCCGAGGGCCTGAACCGAGGCGGCCACGCACACCCCGGCAGGCCCTCGGCGGTCGCCGGGCGGCGCCGCACCCGGGTCGGCCAGGGTGCGGGACGGCCCCGGGTCAGCCGAGACGGACGTCCGCGCGCCCGGCCACCTCGCCGAACCGCGGCAGGTTCAGGTCGACGGCCGCCCGGTGCTCCGCCTCCGTCAGGGCGGTCATGGCCTCCTCGACGAACACCAGCTCGTAGCCGAGGTCGGCGGCCGCCCGGGCGGTCGACTCGACGCCGAGGTTGGTCGCGATGCCCCCGAACACCAGCGTGTCCACGCCGCGCGCCTGGAGCAGTTCGTGCAGTCCGGTGCCCTGGAAGCCGCCGATGGTGCGCTTGACCACGACGGCGTCGGCGGCCGCCGCGACCTCGGCGGCCAGCTCACTTCCGGGTGGCTGCTCGGTGACGTTCGGGCGCTCGACCCGGACGGCCACCACGGGAGCCCCGGCGCTGCGGAAGGCGGCGGCGAGGTCCAACGAGACGGCGAGCGCGTCGGCACCCGGGCGCGGGGCCAGGGGGGCGGCGACGATCCGGTCCATCAGGTCGACCAGGACGAGTGCGGTCCGGGAGGGGTCAAGGGTTCGCATGGCCGTTCACGCTAGCGGATCCGCGGGCCGTCGAACCCGGTCACGCCTCACGCCCGCCCGAGCCGGTCGAACCCTTGCTGGTCGGGCCCTTGCCGGTAGGGCCGCTGCCGGTCGGGCCCTTGCCGGCCGCCTCCTCTGCGGCAATTGCGCAGCGGAAGCCCTCGATCAGCACGCTCAGCCCGTACTCGAAGTCGGCGTCGTGGTCGGTCATCCGCAGGGTGTCGGCGGCCTCCCGCAGCAGCGGCAGGTCACTCAACGCCTCGTCCGGGAAAGCCGGTTGGGCGCGTTCTTCGGCGTCCTGACGCCAGGCCTGTTCCTCGGCGACCCAGCCCATGACGTACCGGTCGATCGTGAGCAGCAGCCGCAGGGCCGTTCGCGGGCGCAGCCCGGCCTGACAGAGTGCGCTCAACTGTGCTTCCACCGCGGGCAGTTCATCCGCCGTGGGCAAGGTTCCCGCGTGCACGCGGGCGCCGTCCCGGTAGGCGAGGAGGGCGCGCCGCTTGGCGCGGGCGTCCTCGGCGAGCCAGCGCGGCCAGTCCTCCGGCGCCGGCGCGCGGTCGGGTGGCAGGGCGTCGGCCAGCATGGCCTCCGCCATCAGGTCGAGCAGCTCCCGCTTGTTCTTGAAGTGCCAGTACAACGCCGGTGACTGGACGCCGAGTTCGCGCGCGAGGCGGCGTGTGGTGAGCCCGTCGATGCCGACCTCGTTGAGCAGGCGCAGGGCGGTCCGGACCACCTCTTCGCGTTGCAGTGCCATGCCGCTCCTGCCTCCCGTCCACCTGTGCCACGTCCGCGGCGTGCGCCACGTCCGCCATGCCCGCCGCATCCGCCGCTTCCGCCGCAGGCGCCGTGCGCCACTTCGGGCGCGACGACCGCGCCTCCGGCGCCTGCCGCTTCCGCCGTTAATCGCTTGGACCGCCACCTTATCGCTGCTAAGTTCCGTGCTCGGAATCTATCGGTGATAAGGACGAAGGGACCGATGCCGCGATGAGCACGCGGACGAATGCCCAGGACGACCACCTCCCCCACGAACACCCCTCCCGCGTCCGCCGCCTCGCGTCCCGGCTACTGCCGAACACCGCCCCGTGGCGGTCGTCCCGCGACTTCCGGCTGACCTGGACCTCCGGCACCGTCACCCTGCTGGGATCGGTCTTCACGATGACCGCGATCCCCTTGCAGATCGCCGACCTCACCGGCTCGCCGTTGGCCGTCGGCGCGGTCGGTGCGGTGGAGTTGCTCCCGACGATCGTGCTGGGGCTGTACGGCGGGGTGCTCGCCGACCGGGCCGACCGGCGGACGGTCGCCCTGGTGACCGAGCTCGCGCTGGCCGCACTGACCTCGTTGCTACTGGTCAACGCGATGCTCGGTAAACCGATGCTGTGGCCGCTCTACGCCGCGGCCGGCTGCGCGGCGGCGCTTCAGGGGATCCAGCAGCCCTCGGTGGAGGCGATGATCCCGCGCCTGGTGCCGCACGACCAGCTGGTCGCGGCCGGCGCGCTGCTCTCACTGCGGTGGAGCATCGCCGGGCTGGCCGCCCCGGCCGCGGCCGGCGTCGTCATCGCGACGGCGGGGGTGCCGTGCGCCTACCTGATCGACCTGACCACCTTCCTGGTCTCGATCGCCCTGCTCGCCCGCGTCCGCCCCGTCCCGTCGGAGCGCGACGCCGAGGCCCCGCAGCTGCGCGAGTTCGCCGAGGGGCTGCGGTACGCGGGGCGGCGGCCGGACCTGGTCGGCACCTACCTGGTCGACCTCGCGGCCACGGTGTTCGCCCTGCCCACGGCGCTGTTCCCTTTCCTCGCACAGGAGTTGGACGCCCTCTGGGCCCTCGGACTGCTCTACTCGGCCTCGGCGGCGGGGGCCCTGCTGGCCGCCGCGACCAGCGGCTGGACCGAGCGGGTGCACCGGCACGGCCGGCTCGTCCTGGCCTCCGGCGCGCTGGTCGGCGCCGCGATGGTCGCGGCCGCCTTCTGCGGGGGCGCGCGCGGTGGCGCTCATGGGACCGTCTGGGCGGTGCTGGCCTGCCTCGCGGTCGCAGGCGCCGCCAACTGGGTCGGCGACACCTTCCGCACCGCGATCTGGAACCAGTCGATCCCGGACGAACTCCGCGGGCGCGCAGCCGGGTTGGAGATGCTGATCGGCTCCGCGGGACCCGCCCTCGGCGACATCCGGGCCGGCGGGCTCGCCGCCGGTTACGGCATCCGCGCCGCCCTCCGCACCGGTGGACTGGCCTGCCTCGCATCCACCGGGGTACTGACCGCCGCACTGCCCGCCCTCTGGCACTACGACCAGCGCACCGACCCGCACGCGGCGGCGGTCCGCGCCGCGCAGGAGGACGCCCGACCCCGGAGGGAGGCCGGTGAGCCGGCGGCGTGATGCAGGGGGCCACGCACCGAGGCCCAGCCCCATCGACGAACCGAGGCACCGCGACGTTGAGACACGGACGAACCGAGGCACCGGCACACGGACATACGAATGCGCGGACACACCGTGCACAGACACGCCGCACGCGAACGCACGAGCTAACTGATCTTCAATAACCAACGCGGAACCAAGAGTTCCGGCAGATCACCCGTCACAATCCGTAGACCGACCGCGTTGGTGCGGCTACTGTCGAAGCGCTTGACGACGATCGTCCTCACGGGGGTGCGGACCGGGACGGTCGGCCGAACCAGCAGGGTCCGCCACGGTGAGGAAGCGAAGGAGAACCGGTGGCTGACGTCAAGGGTGTGCTGCTGCCCGCCTACGTGGTGGCCGACGAGTCCGGGTCGATGGCGGTCTGCGAGCGGGAGCTCACCGACGGCCTGGTCTCCCTCCACGAGTCGCTCCGGGCCGCGCCGATGCTCGCGGACAAGGTCCGGTTGGCGATCGTGGGATTCGCGGACGACGTGGAGGAGCGCCTGGCACTGACCGACGTCCGCAACGAGGTGCGCCTGCCCCAGTTCGTCATCCGGGGCCTGACCAGCTACGGGTCCGCGTTCCACGACCTGCTCCGGCGGATCCCCGACGACGTGGCCCGACTGAAGCGGGAGGGGTACCTCGTGCACCGCCCGGTCGTCTTCTTCCTGAGCGACGGCGCCCCCACCGACGGCGAGGCCTGGCGCACGCCCCATCGGCAGCTCACCGACAAGGGCGTCACCAAGGCAGCCCCGAACATCATCGCGGTCGGTGTGGGCCATGCCGAGGCCCGGACGATGGTGGAGGTCGCCACCCGCCCGGAGTTCGCCTTCGTCTCCGTACCCGGGGCCGACGTCGGCCGCTCCATCACGGTGTTCTTCGAGATGCTGACGGAGAGCCTCATCCAGTCGGGCAACTCCCTGGTGGCCAACAGGCCAGAGCTGATCATCCAAAAGCCCGACCCGAACCTGATGCGCGTGGCGATCGACATGGTGTGACCGTGGAACGGCCGATCACCCCTCATTGGCGGGACACCTCACCGGGCGACCCCGCCCGTCCGACGACACCTCCGCCGCCGCCCTACGCTCCCGGCGCACACACCGCGCCGAACACCCGCACGCCGTTCCCGGGCGGGCCCCGGCCCGATCCGGACCGGTGGTCCCCGATCGTCGTCGACCGCGCGGGTCCGGTCTTCGAACCCCGGCCGCCGGTGGGACGGTACTTCCGGGCGGACACCGAGTCCGACGGGTGGTCGACGGATCACGCCCGGCTGCGACTGGCGTCCGTCCGCGGCAACTCCCACCGCTACTACCGCAAGCCCCGCCAGGACTCCGCCGCCGCGACCTTCCACGCCGCTTCGGAGACGATCGTGTTCGCCGTCGCCGACGGCGTGTCGGCGGCGAGCCTCCCCGAGCTCGGCTCGATGCTGGCCTGTGAGGCGGCGATCGGGGCCGTACTCCGGCAACTGGACGCCGGTCAGGGCGAGTTCGACTGGGCCGCCGTGGTGCGGCAGGCGGCGGCGGCGCTGACGGTGCGAGCCACGGCGATCCTGGCCGGCACCGGCCCGGGGCCCGGCGCCGCACCCGCGGCAAGCCCCCCACCCACGCCCGGACCCGCACCCGCACCCGCAGCGAGGCCCGCACCACATCCCGCAGCCGTACCCGAGCCACCCCTCGCCCCCGCACCGCACCTCGCTCCCGCGCCGGCAGCACATCCCGCCCCCGATCCGGCCCAGGTGGAACGGTTGCTCGCCACCACCCTCGTCGTCGGGACGGCACGGCCGGTCCCCGGCGGGCTGGAGGTCCGGCTGTCCAGGGCCGGCGACTCCGGGGCGTGGGTCCTCGACCTCGACCGGGCCGCGTACCGTCCGCTCTTCGCACCGAAGTACGACCCGGACGCCGTCATCGTCTCCAACGCCGTGGTCCCGCTCCCCCGGTGCCCGGACCCGGCGGAGCTGGGCGGGTGCCTGCTCGTCGCGGGACAGGTGTTGCTGGTGGGCACCGACGGCTTCGGCGACCCGTTGGGCGACGGGGACGGTCAGGTGGGCGCGCTCTTCGCCCGGGAGCTGGCCGAGCCGCCCTCGGCCGCCTGGCTGGCACACGTCCTGGACTTCTCCCGCCAGACCTTCGACGACGACCGGACGCTGATCGCGATCTGGCCGGGCGCAGGGGCGGGGCGGCCCGCATGACGGACCCCGGTCGAACCGTCGACCTCAACGACCTCACCCTCGGCACGAGCCTGGGCAAGGGCGGCCAGGGCACCGTGCGCCTGGTCCAGGGACGCACGGTCGACGGGGAGCCGGCCGTCTACAAGGAGTACCTGCCGGAGGTGCTGCCCTCGCTGGACGTGGCGGCCCTGCGCGCGATGGTGGACCTGCCGGTCGGGCTGGCCGGTGAGGACACCCGCTGGCTGCTCCAGCGCACGGCGTGGCCCGCCGCGCTGGTGACGAGGCACGGGGCTGCCACGGGGTTCCTGATGCGGAAGGTCCCCGACGAGTTCGCGTTCGACTACCAGGGGCTGAGCCCGAGCGGCTCGGGCCGCAGGCTGGCGAACTTCGAGTTCCTGCTGAACCGCGACGACTACGTGGCCGGGATCGGTCTGAAGATCACCCCACGTCATCGGCTGAACCTGCTCGCGGGCCTCGCCGAGACGCTGGACCGGCTGCACGGGCTCGGCATCGCGGTCGGCGACCTCTCCCCGCGGAACGTGCTGTTCACGAACGGAGCCGGCGCGGCCTCGTTCCTCATCGACTGCGACGCCATGAGGGTCCACGGCCGGAGCGCGCTGCCCCAGGCCGAGACGCCCGGATGGCAGCTTCCCCCGGGCGAGGAGAAGGCGACCCGGCACGGTGACGCCTTCAAGTTCGGCCTGCTGGCCATCCGGCTGATCGCCCGGGAGCAGGGCGCGACCGACCCACAGGTGCTGGCCCGCGTCGACCGCGAACTGGCCGATCTGGCACGGAGGAGTCAGCTGGTCACACCGTCCGGCCGGCCGGCACCCGGTGAGTGGGTCCTCCCACTCAGGCGCGCCGCGGTGCGCGCCTCGACCAGGCCGGCCACCACGTCACGGCCGATCCCGCGACCGCCGAGTGGGACGGCCTCCCCCGGGCTGCCCGGCCCGGGCGTACCCGGCCTGGGCAGCCCGGTCGGCCCACCGGCTCCCGCCGGTCCGTCACACGGCTCGTCGGGCACCTCCCCGGGCACCACCCCCGGCGGATCGGCAGGCGGCTCGGCAGCCGGCTCGGCGGGCGGTTCACCGGGCGGTGGAGGCGGATCCGGCTCCGCGGCCGGCAAGGCCGTCGCGATCGTCCTCGGGATCATCCTGCTGTTCGCGTGGGTCAACTCCCACCAGTCCAGCAGCCCTTCCCCGGAACCGCCGACCCCTGTGACGGCCGCCATCGGCGGGACCGACCCGAAGCCTCCCCCCACCCTGCCGCCCGTTCCGAAGCCTCCCGTACCCACCCCGCCACCCGTCCCCTCCCCCGTACCCACGCCACCGCCCGCACCGGAGCCACCGCCGCAACCCGCGCCCCCGCCGCCCCCTCCGCCCCCTCCGCCGGACCCGGTGGAGACCGCCCGGGCCGGCGACTGCTTCGACAACACCGGGACCGAACAGCAGACCAAGCTCAAACCGGTGGACTGCGGTGACGGCGTCTTCAAAGTGGTCAAGGTCCTCGCGGGCACCACGGACAAGAGCGGCTGCGACAGTGCCGTCAACGGGACGGGGAGCATCACGTACCCGCAGTACAACCGCGTCCTCTGCCTGAGCTACCAGAACCGGAACACCGCCTACTACGCCAAGCCCGGGCAATGCGTCTACGGCGGCCCCGCCAACTCCCCCTGGAGCCTTCAGACCTGCCGGCCGGGCACCTTCACCGTCCTGTCCCGCACCCAGGGGGAGAGCGCCGGCAGCTGGTGCAACTCGACGGAGGGCTACCAGCTGAGCGAGTACTTCACCGTCCCCCGGTGGCCCGGCCAGAGCATGCGGCTCTGCCTCTCGATGAACTACCCCGACGCGATGGGGCGGGCCGTCGTGAACCAGTGCATGAGCAAGAGCGGCTCGGGCAGCCAGGTGACCTTCACCGCCGTCTCCTGCGGTCAGGCCAACGTCGTGGTGACGGGCCGGACCCCGACGTACCACGACATCGCCTTCTGCCGCGGGGACGGCGCAACCTGGTGGCAGCCCCCCGAGTACCCCAACCTCGGCTACACGGTCTGCTACCGGGCCCGCTGAGAACCGGCCGGAGGGGAGCCGCGGTCACCCCGCCGGGCCGGACGCGTCCACCGGACCGGGCGGGCCCGCCGCCATCGCCGCCAGGGCGGCGGCGGCCGCTCCGGTCCTCGGGTGGTCGTCACCGAAGATCCGCCGGGCGAGCGCGAGGGCCGTGCGTCCGGCCGGCACCGCCCGTTCGGCGTCCCCCAGCCGGTGGTACGCGGCCGCGAGGACCTCGCAGTGCAGCAGGTACCGGGGGTGGTCCTCGCCGAAGGTCCACCTCGCGGCGAGGAAGAGCCCGTCCAGCACCTCGTAGACGGCGGCGTGCTCGGCGGCCATCCTCACCGCGCGCGCCAGCGTCAGGTCGGCGTGGAACCCCTGGGAGTCCAGGTCGTCCTCCCCGAGGACCCGCCGGCACCCGGCCAGTGCCTCCGCGAGCGGCGCCTCCGCCGCCCTGACATCACCGGCCTGGAGGTACGCGCAGCCCAGGCCTCGCTGGAGGGCGATCGTCTCCCCGTGGTCGTCCCCGAGGACGCGCCGGGCGTCGGACAGCACCTGCGTGTACAGGGGAACCGCCCGTTCGAGGTCGCCGATCTCGGCACGGGCGTCGGCGAGCAGCCGGACCACGGGCACCGCGCCGGGGTGGCCGGGGCCGAGGAGGCGCCGGGCATCGGCGGCGGCCCGCTCGGCCAGGGGGAGGGCCCGCAGGGTGTCGTGCGACGCGAGGTGGGCGGCCGCGAGGTTGTGACGGGACGCCAGGGTGTCCGGGTGGTCCTCGCCGAGGACCCGGCGGCGGTCGTCGAGGTTCCGCTCCAGCAGGGCGACCGCCCGCTCGGAGTCGCCCGCCTCACCCACCGCGCAGGCGAGGTTGTTCCGCGTGGACAGCGTGGTCGGGTGGTCCTCACCCAGCACGCGGAGGCTGATGTCCAGGGTCTGTTCCAGCAGGGCGCACGCCCGCCGGGTGTCGCCGACCAGCCCGCAGGCGACGGCCAGGTTGTTCCGGTTGTGCAGGGTGTTCGGATGATCCGGACCGAGGGCCACCAGCAGGCCGGCGAGGTTCTGCTCCAGGAGCGCGATCGCCCGGAGCACGTCGCCGGAGTCGGAGTAGGCGGAGGCGAGGGCCTCACCGCAGACCATCGTGTTCGGGTGGTCCCGGCCGAGGACCCGCTGGTAGTCGGCGAGGTTGCGTTCGAGGAGGGCGACGGCCCGCTCGACCTCACCTGTGTTCTTCAACCAGGTGAGCGCGAGGTTGGTCCGCGCCCGCAGGGTCGCCACGTGGTCCTCGCCGAGGACGCGGCGCATGGCGGCGACGGTCTGCTCGAACAGGGGCACGGCCTGGCCCGCGTCACCTGCCACGCGCAGGGCGTCGGCGAGGTTGTGGGTGCAGATCAGGGTGCTGGGGTCGTCCGGCCCGGCCAGGCGCCGGAAGCCGTCGCCGGCCCGGCGCAGGTGGGCGATCCCGGTCCCGAGGTCGCCGCGGAGGCGGGCGAAGACGCCGGCCTGGTTGAGGAGGCCTGCGGTGTGCAGGTTGTCGGTGTCGGCCGCGGCGTGCTCGGCCAGGGCGGCGACGTGGCCGGACAGGCGCTGCCACCCCGCCCAGGTGCGCACCTCCGTCGGCGTGCCGGGCATCGCCGCGACCAGCAGTGCGGTGGCCTGCGTGCGCGCCCTGGCGACCGCGTCCGGCGTGCGGTGCGGATCCTCGGGGTCGGGCGTCCGGGCGAGTGCCTGGACCAGCCGGTGGACCGTCAGGCGGGGCTCGGACCCACCACCGGCGTGGTCCCCGGGCTCGCGCGTGATCATGCTGTAGGCCGCGAGGCGGCCGAGTGCGTGCGTCAGCTCCGCCTCGTCCGCCAGGCCGTCGAGCAGTCCACGGTCGATCGCGTCCGGGGCGAACCAGGCCAGCACCCGCAGGACCTCCGCGGCCAGCGGGGTGCCGGCGAGGCGGTCGAGCGTGACGCGCCACACCCGGGCGATCGTGCGCCCCGGGTCGGTGCCCTCGTCGCCCCGGGCGTACACCGCGGCCGGGTGTTCGGCGATCAGACGGACGTAGTCGCGGCCGGACAGGCCGGTCTGCGCGAGGTAGGCACCCGCCTGGACGACGGCCAGCGGGAGGAAGCCCAGCGCCGCGCACACCTCCCGACCGCCGTCCGGGCCGCCCGGCCCGGCCTTCGCGCTCGCGCCGAGCAGCCGGATCGCGTCCTCGGCCGTCAACGACCCGAGGGACTGCTCGCCCGCCCCGATCCGGTGCCAGCCGACCGTGCTGCGGCTGGTGACCAGGATCCGGCCCCCGCCCCCGACCGCGGCCAGCAGCGGGGCGACGTCCTCGGCGGTCTCCGCGTTGTCGAGCACCACCAGCCAGTCCCGGTGTTCCGACAGCCAGGCGACGGCCCGCTCGACCAGCGCCTCGGACGGCAGGACGGCCAGCGAGGGTTCGAGTGCGAGGGCGAACCTGCGCAGGCCCGCCGCGATCCCCGCCGGATCGTCGGCCGTGATCCACACGATCTGGCGGTACCGGTGCGCGGACGTCAGCGCGTGGTGCGCGGCCAGGGCGCTCTTGCCCACCCCGCCGAGCCCGTGCACCACGTGCACCACGGCCCCCGGCCCGGCGGCCAGGGCGCGCTCGATCCGGGACAGCTCCCCGGCGCGTCCGACGAACAGCGGCACCGGTCCGGGCATCCCCACCGGCGCCGCGGTCGGCGGGACTTCGGCCACCGCGCGCAGCGCGGGGAACCGCGTGACGGTGATCGGCGAATGGTCCCCCGTGGTGATCTGCCCGTAGTTCGGCCCGCCGACCGCCACCGACCTGGCGCCTGCGGCGACCACGCGGATGCCGGGCCCCGGCACCGCCTGGCTCATCGCGGCCCCGCTCCGGACAGCCCATCCCCCTCGGGCACGACGATTCCCCCTCCACCGCGGCGGCCCATGGCCGTACTCCCAGCAGCGTAGCCGCGAACCCCGCGCCGGAGGGGTGTCCTGCACGGCCTCGGCCGGCGCGGCACCGCTCCGCCCTGCGACCGCCCTGCCGCCCCACCGCCCCACCGCCCCACCGCCCTACCGCCCTACCGCCCTACCGCCCGGGATGCTCGACGAGTTCCGTCCGGTGCACCAGCGCGACGGCCCGGCCGTCCAGAAGGACCAGCGCCGCGTCGTGGCCGGCGCCGACGGAGGCCCGGGCGACGGACAGCGGCTGGCCGATGCCGACGGTCGGCAGGGGCGGGGCCAGCAGTCCGCCGACCTGGCCCACCAGGCTGTCCGGCTTGGCGCGGCCGTCGGCGAGCGCGCCCTCGACGGCCGCCGTGGAGAGCGAGCCGACGACCTCCGTGGCGCTGACCCCGTACGGGCGCGCCCGGCGGGGCAGCACCACGGGCGCGACGCCACCGGGCACGGCGCGCAGCACCGGAAGGGCGTCGGCGAGCGGGGCGTCCGCGGCGACGGTGGGCAGCCGTCCGACCGTACGGGGGACGGCGTCCAGCACCGCGCGCACCGTCCGCTCGCTGTCGGTGGCCGTCCTCGGCTCCTCCAGGAAGCCCCACTGCCGCAGCCAGTCGTCGCTGAACACCTTGGAGAGGTAGGACCGGCCGGAGTCGGGAAGCAGCACCACGACCAGGTCCTCCGGGCCGAGGCCGCGCGCCACCCGCAGGGCGGCCGCCACCGCCGTGCCCGAGGACGGGCCGGCCAGCAGTCCCTCCTCGCGGGCGAGGCGGCGGGCGGTCAGCAGGGACTCCCGGTCCGGGATCCGTTCGAAGCGGTCCACGACCTCGCGGTGGAAGGAGTCCGGCCAGAGGTCCTCCGCCGTGCCCGGGTGGAGGAAGTGGCCGATGCTCTCGACGAAGTACGGGCTGCCGTCGCCCCCGGCGTAGAGCGAGGCCTCCGGGTCCGCCCCGACCACGGTGACGGCGCCGCCCGAGACCTGCTTGAGGTGGGCGCCGGTGCCGCTGATGGTGCCGCCGGTGCCGACCCCCGCCACGAAGTGGGTGACCCGGCCGGCGGTCTGCTCCCAGATCTCGGGGCCGGTGGTCCGGACGTGCGCGTCGGGATTGGCGGGATTGTCGTACTGGTTGGCGAGCCAGGCACCGGGGATCTCCTCCGCGAGCCGGCTCACCACGTTGAAGAGGTGGTCCGGGTGCTCGCGGGGCACGGTGGTCGGCGCCGTCACGACCTCCGCGCCGTAGGCCCGGAGGATGTCCGACTTCTCCGGCGCGGAACGGTCCGACACTCCGGCGATCACGCGGTAGCCGCGCCGGCGGCCGACGATCGTCAGACCGATCCCGGTGTTGCCGGACGTCGCCTCGACGATCGTCCCGCCGGGGCGCAGCAGGCCGTCCCGCTCGGCCGCCAGCACCATGGACAGGGCGGCCCGGTCCTTGACGCTCCCACCGATGTTGAGGAACTCAGCCTTGGCGTACACGGGGGCGGCGATCCCCGCGCCGAGCCGGGCGAGCCGGAACAGCGGCGTGCCACCGATCGCGTCGACCACCGATTCGTGTACCGCCATGGCGGATCTCCTTCCGGGCTGGGCAGAGCAGTCGACAAGGAGAACGATCCGGCCGCGCCCGCCGTTTCGGGCTCCCGGCCTCGCGCGCACGACGCCCGCACGGGCACGACGGGCACGACGGGCACGACGGGCACGACGCCCGCGCGGGCACGACGGGCGCTCACATGCACGACAGCACGTTCCGGCAGGCCGACGGCGAGGTCGTGCACGGGCCGGCCACCCCCGCGCAGCCGGTGTTCGAGACCCGGGTGCGCGACGGCCGGCTGGAGGCCCGGTTCCCCGGCGCCCCCGCCGACACGGCCGTCCGGGGGCCGGACGGCCGTGTCGGCGGGGCCGGTCACGCTTCCTGGGCGTCGAGCCAGCTCAGCAGGACGGCCCGATCGGCCGGTGTGCCCGACACGGTGGCCGGGTCCCGCGCCCACCGGCGGATCCGCTGCACGGTCTCGTGGTCGAGGTCCAGGTAGAGCCGCCAGTGCGCGTACGGATGGCAGTTCGGGTGACTCGGCTCCTCGCAGTCCTGGCAGTGGGTGAAGAAGGCGTCCACCATGCGGTACACGATCTCGTCGGACATGGACGGGGCACTTCCTCACTCTCCGGATGCGGACCGCCGGCCTGCTCCGGCCCGGCGGCGGGCTCCTTTCCAGGGTGCGTGGTCCGGTCGCCGCAACAGGCGGTGCGAACGGCCCGTACGAACGGGACCAAGGTCCCGGTCGGCCCGTGCCGCACCCGGGAAGCCCCGACCCGGAAACCCCCGGCCCCGAGAACGGCGGAGCCCCCGGGCACGGCGGAGGCCCGGTACCCGTGGGGGTGGGTACCGGGCCGTTCGTGGGCGCGGGGTCGGCCGCCGCCCGTCTGGGGTCAGCCGCGTCCGGAGGACTTCTGGGTGCGGCGGGAGACCGAGTCGAGCACCACGGCGGCGAGCAGGACCGCGCCGGTGATCATGTACTGGATGGCCTGCGCGGCGTGGACCATGTCCAGACCGGTGGTGATCGACTGGATGACCAGGATGCCGAGCAGCGCCGACCAGGTCTTGCCGCGCCCGCCGAAGAGGCTGGTGCCGCCGATGACGGCCGCCGCGATGGCGCTCATCAGGACGTTGCCGCCACCGAGCGTCTTGTCGGCGGAGCCCTGCTGCGAGGCGATGAAGAGGCCGCCGAGGCCGGCCAGACCGGCCGAGATCATGAACACCGAGATGCGGACCCGGGCGACGTTGATGCCAGCCCGGCGGGCCGCCTCGATGCCGCCGCCGACGGCGAAGATCTGACGGCCGTACGAGGTGCGGCGCAGCACGAAGTCGGTCAGCACGACCACGCCCAGCAGGATGACCAGGGGCAGCGGCAGGCCGCGGTCCTGGTTGAGCGTGTAGGCGCCGGCCAGGGCGAGCACGGCGAGGGCGCCGGTGCGCAGCGCGATCTCGCTGGTGCTGCGGGCGGGCAGGCCGGCCTCGGTGCGGCGGCGGGCGTCCAGGAGCTGCCCGGCCAGGAAGACGGCTATCGCGACGAGGGCGAGCAGCCAGGCGTAGAGGATGTCGCCGTCGCCGATGAAGTACGTGTCGAGGTTGGCGACGAGGCCGTCGTTGATGTTGTTGACGGTGCCGAGCTTGCCGAGCACGTAGTCCTGCAGACCGCTCCAGGCGAGCATGCCGGCGAGGGTGACGACGAAGGCGGGCACGCCGATCTTGGCGAAGAAGAAGCCGTGCAGGGCGCCCATGGCGACCGCGACGCCGATGGCGAGCAGGACCGCCAGGCCCTCGTTGAGGCCTTCGCGCACCGCCAGGACGGAGGTGACGGCCGCACAGACGCCGGCGACGGAGCCGAGCGAGAGGTCGATCTCGCCGAGCAGCAGGACGAACACCACGCCGACGGCGATGAGGCCGGGACCGGCGATCCACTTGGTGATGTTGGTCAGGTTGTCGGCCTGGAGGAAGTGGCCGGTGACGCTCTGGAAGATGGCGGCGATCAGGATCAGGCCGATGACGACCGGGAGCGAGCCCAGGTCACCGCTCTTGATCTTGCGCTGGAACTCCTCCAGGTAGCCGGCGAGGCCTCCCTGGCGGACCAGGAGCCGGGGATCCGTGGCCGGTGCGGCGGGCTGGGTCGGGGTGGTCTGGCTGGTGCTCACTTCGCTTCCTCCGCGATGCGTGCCTGGCGCCGGGTGACGGCGTTGTCGGTGGCGCCGGTGATGGCGGAGATGATCTCCTCGTGCGAGGTCCCGGCCACCGGGAAGACCCCGTTGTTGCGGCCCAGGCGCAGGACGGCGACGGTGTCGGCGACCGCCTTGACGTCCGCCATGTTGTGGCTGATCAGGATCACGCCGAGGCCGCGCTCGCGCAGCCGCTCGACCAGGTCGAGGACCTGCGCGGTCTGCTCGACACCGAGGGCGGCGGTCGGCTCGTCGAGGATGACGATCTTGGGGTCGCCGACCAGCGCACGGGCGATGGCGACGACCTGGCGCTGACCGCCGGACAGCGCGGCGATCGGGATCCGCACGCTGGGGATCCGGATCGAGAGGGTGTCCAGCAGCTCCTTGGCGCGCCGCTCCATGGCGACCTCGTCCAGCGTGCCGTGGCGGCGCAGCTCACGGCCGAGGAAGAGGTTGGCGACGACGTCGAGGTTGTCGCAGAGCGCGAGGTCCTGGTAGACGGTGGCGACACCGAGTGCCTGGGCGTCCTGGGGGCGGCCGATGCGCACGGCACGGCCCTCCCAGCTGATGGTGCCCTCGTCGATCGGGTGGACGCCGGCGATCGTCTTGACCAGGGTCGACTTGCCGGCGCCGTTGTCGCCGACCAGCGCGACGACTTCGCCGGCGTGGACGTCGAGGTCGACGTCGGTGAGTGCCTGGACGGCGCCGAAGCGCTTGGAGACCTCGCGCAGCGCCAGTACGGGTGCGCCCGTCACGTGAACCATCTCCTGCGGGGTAGTGCGTGGGGTGGGTGGGGTCGAGCGGGGCCGTGGGCCGGCGCTCCCCGGGTGAACGGGGAGCGCCGTGGCCACTTCGCCCGGCCGGCGCGTTACTTGATGCCGGCGGCGGTGCAGGCGGCGGCGAAGTCCGCGGTGCAGATGTCCGCGGCCTTGTAGAGGCCGTCGGCGATCACGGTGTCGTTGATGTTCGCCTTGGTGACGACCTTGGGCTCCAGCAGCTTGGCCGGGATGCCCTTGTCGGTGTCGCTGTCCACGGTGGCGGAGGCGACGCCCTTGATGTCCTTGCCCTGGAGCAGGTTGACGGCGAGTTCGGCGGCGCTCTCGGCGAGCGGCTTGTACGCCTTGTAGATGGTGTAGGCCTGGTCGCCCGCCACGATGCGCTGCACGGCGTCGAGGCCGGCGTCCTGGCCGCCGACCGGCACGCTGATGCCGGCGGACTTCAGCTGGGTGACGATGGCGCCCGCCATGCCGTCGTTGGCGGAGTAAACGGCCTGGAAGCCGTCCTTGCCGAACTGGGTGATGGCGGCGCCGATCTTCTGGCCCGCCACGGTGGGCTTCCACTCACCGGACTGCTCGTAGACGACCTTCTTGACCTTGCCGTCCAGCGCCTTGTGCGCACCCGACTTGAACTTGGCGGCGTTCGGGTCGGCCTCGTCACCGTTGATCATGACGATGTTGGCGTCCGCGGCCTTGGCGCCGAGCGCGTCCAGCAGGGCCTGACCCTGGAGCTCGCCGACCTTCTCGTTGTCGAACGAGACGTAGGCCGAGACCGGGCCGGTGGCCAGGCGGTCGTAGGCGATGACCTTGACGCCCTTGTCGGCCGCCTCCTTCACCCAGGACTGGGTGGACTTGGCGTCGAAGGCGTCCAGCACGATCACCTTCACGCCCTGGGCGATCAGGGTGTCGAACTGCTGCTTCTGCTTGGCGGCGCTGCCCTCGGCGTTGCTGTACTGCACCTTGCAGTCCGGGCAGAGGGACTTGACCTTCGCCTCGATGAACGGCCGGTCGAAGGACTCGTAACGCGTGGAGGAGGCGTTCTCCGGAAGCAGCAGGCCGATGGACTTGGTGTCGCCGGAGCTCGCGCTGTCCTTCTTGTCGCCGCCGGCCTTGCCACAGGCGGCCATGGACAGGGCCATCGAGACCGCGGCGGTGCCGATGACGAGGCGACGCGTCATTGCGTTCATGTGGGGGGTGCCTCCCTGACGGTGCCGCAACACTGCGGCGGGGTGGGAGGAGTTAATCCGTCGCCGCGGCATGACGTCAATAAGTAAATCCAAGACCTGGCCAGTCGAGGGCTATTCGTTATCTTCATGAACACCTATCCGCGATTGAAACTTGGAGGAACCTCCGAGTACCAAACTGGCAGTGCATGACAGAACGGACGAATCGACACGCCAAACGGTCGTGACCTGGTACGGACCTGAGCGGACCCGAACAGGTCGAAGCAGAACCGGAGCATCACATCACCCCCGCACCGCCTCCACAATTTCTTGACACGGACAGGGCAAGTCGGATCTTGTGTTCAAGAGTTTGATCGGAGGGCGGTGAATGGCGGCGCAACCGCCTCAGCCGACGGCGATCTCGCGCGCCCCGCGGGCACGGTAACGGCCCGGGGTCGTGCCGAAGAGACGGCTGAAAGCGTGCGAGAGGGCGTACGGCGTGCTGTAGCCGACCCGGCGGGCGATCGCGTCCAGCGGGTCGTCGGTCTGCCGGAGCAGGGAGGCGGCACGGGTCATCCGCCACCAGGTGAGGTAGGCCATCGGCGGCCGGCCGACCAGGGCGGTGAAGCGGCGGGTGAGCGTCGCGCGCGACACCCCGGCCTCGGCGGCGAGGTCGTCGGCGCTCCAGGCGCGGGCCGGGTCCTCGTGCACCGCGCGCAGAGCGGCGGCCACCACCGGGTCGCCGAGGGCCGCCGGCCAGCGGGCGCCGGTCGGCGGCTCCGGCGCCCCGGTCGCAGGCCCCGGCGGGCCGGCCGAGGCCGGGACAGCGTCCGGGCCCGGCTCCCGCGTCAGCCAGGCCCGCACCATGTACACCAACAGCAGGTCGATCAGGCTCGGCACCGCCAGCGCCGCGCCGGCCTGGTCCGCTCCCAGCTCGCCGCCCAACAGGTCGACGGCCGAGCGCAGTTGAGGGTGGCTTCCGACCCGGTTCGGCAGATGGACGACATCCGGCAGCTCGCGCATCAGCGGGTGCGTGCGGCTGTGGTCCAGCCGGTACTTCCCACAGAGCAACTCGGCCACGGGAGCACCCGGTTCGGCACTGCCCATGGGTGGCGACGCCGGGGGCGGCACCGGCCGGCCGGGTCCGAGGAGACGGTCGATCGGCACCGCCCGCTCGGCCTCGGCCGGCTCCAGCGGCTCGCTCGCGATCACGTGGCCCGTGCCGTGCGGCAGCAGCACCGCGTCACCGGCACCGAGGCTGACGGGCGCGCCGCCGTCCGGCAGCAGCCAGCAGCCGCCCTCCAGTACGACGTGGAACCCCGCCCCGTCGTACCCGGGAATCCGGGTGCACCACCGGCCCGCCACCCGCAGCCGGTTGGAGGAGGGCCGTCCGATCCGCACGGCCGAAATCGCGTCACTGACCACGTCCATGAGCCCATGCTAGCCCGCGCGGAGCGGCACTGAGCCGATCGCGTATCGAAGTGAGCAGAACAGGTATTGAGCCACTCAATCTGCTCCTCCTAGGCTCTGGAGCAGCGGGGGACGAGAGAGCGCCGCCGGAGCTTGTGGGGAGAGGGATCATGGAACGGATCGTGCTCGGGGACGCCGAGATCATCAGGGTCGTGGAGTGGCAGGGGCCGTTCGCGCCGGCCCAGGCCATCGTGCCCGGGTTGGCGGCGACCGCCTGGAAGGAGAACGAGGACTGGCTGGCGCCCGACCACTGGGATCCGTCGACCGACAGCTACGTGGCCGCGCTGCAGACCTGGGTGATCCGCCACAAGGGCCGTACCGTCCTGGTGGACACCGGCGTCGGCAACGGGCGCGAGCGCCCGCACACCCCGCAGTTCCACCAGCGGCAGGGCGACTTCCCCGCCCGGCTCGCCGCGGCGGGCGTGCGGCCGGAGGAGGTCGACGTGGTGGTCAACACCCACCTGCACGCCGACCACGTCGGCTGGAACACCGTTGACCGGGACGGCGCCTGGGTGCCGGCCTTCCCCAACGCCGTGTACCTCATGCCGGCCGCCGACCACGCCGCACTGGCCGCCGACGCGGCCGACGGCGCCCCGCTCCCGGCGGCCGGCACCGAGGCCGAACGCGGCCGCAGGGAGGACCGCCGGCTGATGTACGCCGACAGCATCCTCCCGGTCGAGCGGGCCGGGCAGGCGGTGCTGTGGGAGGACACCCACCGGATCGACGACGGGCTGACCCTGGAGACGGCGCCCGGCCACAGCCCCGGATCCTCGGTGCTGCGGCTCGCCTCGCACGGCGAACGGGCCGTCTTCGTCGGCGACTTGCTGCACAGCCCGGTGCAGCTCCTGCACCCCTCCAGCAACAGCTGCTTCTGCGAGGACCCGGCGCAGGCCGCCGCCAGCCGACTGCGCGTCCTCGAACGGGCGTCCGACGAGCGGGAGTTGGTCATCCCGGCACACTTCGGAGGCTCCGGGGCCGCCGAAGTCCGGCGCACCGGTTCAGGGTTCGCCGTCTCCCGCTGGGCGGCCTGACCCCCGCAACCGGCCGGCCCCGGGGCTGCGAGATCGTGGCGGCCGACGCCGGGGCGGCCGGATCGGGGCGGCCCGGCCCGGCACGGGGGTCCGGGCCGGGCCGTCCCCCTACTACCGCCGCCGCATCGCGTCGACCACCCGGGCGAGGTCCTGCTCGGCGACGTCCGGGTGGGCGAGCAGGACGTCCCGGACGGCACCGAGGACCGGGCCGCCGCCCGCCAGGGCGAGGTCCTTCGCCGCCAGCCGGACGGGGAAGTCGGAGTCCGTGCTCCGGGCGCGTGCCACCGCACCACCCAGCGGCCCCCGGGAGAGCGCACCGAGCGTCAGCTCCTCCGGCAGGCCCAGGGAGTCGGCGAGCGCGAGCGCCTCGCCGATCACCGCGACTCCCCCGACCATCGCGCTGATCAGTACGAGCTTGAGGGCGGCACCCGCACCGGGGCCGCCGCAGCGGACCACGGTGCCGAGGACGTCGAGCACGGGCTGCACCCGGTCGAGGTCCTCCGGCCGCCCACCGGCCAGCACGGTCAGCTGACCGGAGGCCGCCGGGCCGACACTGCCCAGCACCGGGGCGTCCACCATGGCCACACCGTCCGGAAGCCGGCGGCGCAGGGCGGCGGTGGCGTCCGGGCCGATGGACGACATGTCGGTCCAGAGTGCCCCGGCCGCCAGCTCCGCCGCGAACCGGTCGGCCACCGACTCGACCGCCGCCGGGTCGGCCAGCATGGTGATGACGAGGCCGGCCCCCTGCACGGCCTCGGCGGGGGAGGATGCGGCGTCCAGACCCTCGGTCCTGGCGGGACTGCGGTTCCACACCGTCAACGGGTGTCCGGCGGCGGCGAGTCGACGGGCCATCGGCAGGCCCATCCGGCCCAGCCCGAGAAATGCGATCTTTTCCATGCCGTCCACGCTAGAAAGGGATCATCCAGGCGACAAGCGAATGTCTCGCATGGTAGCCATGCGGAATGGACATGGCCTGGTTCGAAGTCTTCCGCACCGCCGCCCGCTCGGGCTCGTTCACCGCCGCCGGGGAGCGACTCGGGTTCACGCAGTCGGCGATCTCCCGTCAGATCTCCACCCTGGAGGCCGAGCTCGGGGTGGTGCTGTTCGACCGGCTGGCGCGCGGCGTCCGCCTCACCGAGCAGGGCCGCACCCTGCTGCCGCACGCGGACGCGATGCTCGACCGGCTCGACGGCACCCGGCGCGAGCTGGCCGCCCTGGCCGGGCTGAACCACGGCCGGCTGCGGGTCGGCGCCTTCGACAGTGCCAACGCCGCCCTGGTCCCGGGCACACTGGCGGCCTTCAGGGACGCACACCCCCGGGTCTCGATCTCGCTCACGGAAGGGCTCTCGGCCGCGCTGCTCGACCGGCTGCGGGACGGCGAGATCGATCTCGCCGTGGTCGTCGGGTATCCCGAACAGCCTTACGACGGCGATGCGTTCGACCTCCGGCCGCTGGCCGAGGACGCCGTCCTGGTGGCCCTCCCCCACGACCATCCGCTGGCCGCCCGGAGCCGGCTGCGGCTGTCCGAACTGGCCGGGGAGAGCTGGATCGCCGGCAGCCGACAGGCCGAATCCACCCTGCTGTCCGCCTGTCTCCGCAGCGGCTTCCGGCCGCGCGTCGAGTACGAGGTGGCGGGCTGGACGGCCAAGCTGGGCCTGGTCTCCGCCGGGCTCGGGCCGACGCTCATCCCCTCGCTGGCCGCCCGCGCCGCGCGACCCGACGTGGCCCTCGTCGCCCTGCACCCCGAGGACACCCCCGTCCGTCTGGTGCAGACCGCCACCCGTCGCGGCCAGTCCGTACCACCGGCCGCCGCCGCCTTCCTCGACCTGCTCCGAACGGCGGCGGAGGCAGCGCCCCCGCCGGCAGCAACCCCGCAGGCGGCGAAACCGCGGTGAGGCCGGGCCTCGACCGGCGCGGGTCCGGGTGAGCAGACCTTCAAGTCGGCGCGGCCTCCGTGAAACGCTGACCGGCATGGACGCAGCGTCGAACGATCAGGCCGTGCGGAGCTTTCTGTCGACGATCCGGGTCGGTGACCTCTGCAGCGGGGTGGCGACGGAGATCTCCCGCTCTCACGGGGTGGCGGTGACGTTGGACGGGTTCCCCACGAAACCACTGGGATCGGTCGGCCCCTCGGATCTGCCCTGGGGGCGGGCACGGACCGAGGACGTGGAGGTCGGCCGGCGGATCACCGCCGAGGTGATCGCCGTCGACCCGGACGAGGGCCGGGTCCGGCGGCGGAGAGTGGTCCTCTCGCGACGGCAGGCCCCGTCCGGTCCCGCCGTTCCGTTCTGAGCGCCCCGGGACAAGCACCGCTGCCCCGGGTGGCGTGAGCGGCCCGTCGGCGGCGGCCTCCCGACCGGGCCGGCCGCCGACTGCGCGAAGTCCGGCTACGCCCGGTCCACGCGTACCCCGCCGAGCAGACCCCAGGCGTCCACCCGGACGGTCGGGCCGCCGGGCTCGGTCGGCCCGTCGTCGCTGACCCCGCCCAGTCGCAGGCCGCCCACCTGCACGCGCACGTTCGGCCGGACGGTGAGGTGCACGCCACCGATCAGGCTCAGCTTGGTGATCCGCAGCTCGGCGCCGTCCGGGAGGTCCACGTCGGTCAGGTCGATGTCGGCGCCGCCGATCAGCGAGGCCGTCACCGTCCGCTCGTGGACGGTCGCCCCGGCCAGCTTGTGGCCGCCGATGATGCTCACCCGGAGGTCGGTGCGGTCGCGGTCCTGCTCGATGCTCTTCGTCATGCCCCATACGCTAGGGCCCCCGCCACCAGGCCCGGAAGTGCGTCAGGGCCCGCCATTCCTGTGACAGTTGTCATCTCCGGAGCCTGCACGGAGACTCCACGGAGCATCCCCGGAGCCCCGGCGCCGACGCGCCCCCAGCGCGGGGCGGGCACCCTCGACGGGGCGGCCGCTACGGCGGCGTCCCGTCCCTGATCCGGAACGCTTCGGTGGCGCCGGTGAGTTCGAGCATCCGCAGCACCAGGGGGCGGGGCCGGGCCAGTTCGATCCGGCTGCCGACGGCCTCGGCCCGGGCCCTGGCGCGCAGCATCGCGTTCAGACCGGTCGAGTCGCAGAACTCCAGGCCCCCGCAGTCGAGCACGACGACGGTGGCGGGACCGGCCAGCGCGGCGTCGAGGGCGGCCTCCACCGAACCGGCGGTGTCCAGGTCAAGCTCACCACGGAGGGTGAGCACCGTCCCTTCGGCCCACGGCCGCGTCTCGATCGTGATCCCGCCCGGTTCGACCGCCGGGCCGGTGTTCTTCGGCGTGTGACGGTTCATGGGCTCGGCTCCTCCCGCCCGCGCCTGCCGGATCCTTCCACGATAGGCCCGTTCGGCCGGTCCGGCGGCCGGTCGCCGCAGGGCACCGACCGCGGTGACGCCCCGACCCCGAGGAGTCGCCGGACCGGCCCTGCGACGACCGCCGCACGGTCCGTCCGGTTTCGCCGTGGTTCGCCGCCGGTCACCCGGGTAGACGCGACGCAGGGAGATCCGGCCCGGCCGTACCCGCGACCGGAAGGGCCGGCGGGCCGGGAACCCCGGGAGGAGACCGCCATGCCCCGAGGATCGAGCCCCAAGCGGGAACGGCAGTACGAACACATCAAGGAGAGCGCGCTCGACCGCGGCGAGAGCAGGGAGCGGGCCGAGGAGATCGCCGCCCGGACGGTGAACAAGGAACGGGCCCGCCACGGCGAGTCGAAGACCGCCAGCCGCTCCTCCACGCACGACGTCTCCTCCGGGCGGCGGGGCGGCCGGCGCTCGCACCAGGGCGCCCAGGGGCCCACTTACGACCAGCTGTACAACGAGGCCAAGCACCGCAACATCAAGGGCCGTTCGAAGATGAACAAGCGCGAGCTGGAGCACGCCCTGGGACGCTGACCCACGCCTGAAGCAGCACGCCGGACACTCGGACCCACGCCGGACGCCCGACCGGCCGGACGGTCCCGGCCCGCGCGTCGCCCTGCGTCGGCGTTTGCCCGGGCCCTGCCCGGATACACGCCGGGTCAGCAAGCCCGCGTTCCCGTCGCCGGAGCGGCCGGATCCGTCCGGGACACCGGAGCGACCGGCACGGACGCGCCGCGCACGGGAGGCGATGGCCATGACGACCCAGGAGTCCGGCGGCCCGGCCGCCACCCCCGAGCAGACCCGGACACAGCCCCGGACGGGCCGGCAGGAATCGCCGGAGGAGCGGGCCGACCGGCGCTGGAGCGAAATGCTCCAGGAGGTCCGGGTGGCGCAGACCGGCTCGCAGATCCTGTTCGGCTTCCTGCTGAGCGTCGCCTTCATGCCCCGTTTCGCCGAACTCGGCGCCTTCGACCGCGGGCTCTACGTGGTGGCGGTCGTCCTGGGCGCCCTGGCCACGGCCGCGCTGACCGCGCCCGTCTCGTACCACCGGGTGCTGGCCGGCCGCCGGCTCAAGCCCCAGCTGGTGGACGGCGCGGCACGGCTGGTCGGGGCCGGGCTGGTGTTGCTGGCCCTCGCCGTCGGCTCCGCCCTGCTGCTCCTGCTGCGGGTCGCCACCGGCGCGGCGGCCGCCGCGGGGATCGCCGCGGGCGTGATGCTGTGGTTCGCCACCTGTTGGCTGTTCCTTCCCGTCCACGCGCTGCGCCACTACCTCGCGAACGGCCACGGGAACACGAGCGGGCACGCGAACGCGAGCGCGAACGGACACGGACACGGCCACGCGAACGCGAACGGGCAGGACCGCGGTCACCACCGGCCCTGACCCCCTGCCCGACGCCGGCCCCACCGCTGCCCGTCAGCCCCACCACTGTTCGGGGACGACGTCCCCCTCGTCCGCCCGGGCGGCCGCCGCCGGGGCCGGGCCGGGACCGGACGTCACCAGCAGCCCGTCCCTCCCGGCCTCGGCGACCTGGTAGCCGGACTCGCGCAGCACCACGGCGACCGCCCCGCTCACCGCCGCCCGGATGCCGTCGTCGGGCGACTGCCCGTCAACGGGCACGGGCGAAGGCCCGGGCGAACGGGCGGGCGTCGGCGCGGGGGTCCAGCCGACCACCACACCCTGTGGCCGGTGGCCGATCCGCAGGCCCGACGGGCCCTTCCCGGTGTCGAACCCGGCGCGGGCCAGGGTCGCGGTCACGTCCTCGAAGAGTTCCCGGTGATCCACCATTGGCGCAGCGTAGGCCTGCGAACGCGCCCTCCCGGCGCACGGCGCGCGCCGAAACGGTTCAGCGCCCCGTCAACAGCACCCGGGCGCACCACAGCCGGTCCCACCGGCGGCCGATCGGCCCCCACACCCCCCGGACGGCCCGACACGAGCGGCCGTCAGGGCCGATGGACGTGCACAGGCGGCCCCCTGCCGACAGCATGACAGAGTAAGCGCCCCATCACTTTGAGCAACGTGGCCAGCGGATCGGCGGATCCGCGCGCCGGCGAACCCGGCGGCCCCGTATCGAGAGGTCCCATGATCACATCAATCCGCCGGCCGGCAGCTCCGCAGGCGGGCTCCGCGGTCGGTACGCAGCGGACGCCGGGGAGCCCGTCGTGACAGCCGACCAGCAGTCGCGCCGGGGACCGAGCACCAGCACGCGTGCGGCGCCCGCGAACAAGGCCGAGGCCCTCGCCGACTGGGCCGACGGCCGGCTCGGCATCTACGCGCTGGCCAAGTCCAACATCCGCAAGATCTTCCCGGACCACTGGTCCTTCATGCTGGGCGAGATCTGCCTGTACACCTTCATCATCATCATCCTGACGGGCGTCTGGCTGACCCTCTTCTTCAAGCCCTCCATGGGCGAGGTGATCTACGAGGGGCAGTACCTCCCGCTCCGGGGCATCCAGATGTCCGAGGCCTACCGCTCGACGGTCAACATCAGCTTCGACATCCGCGGCGGACTGCTGATGCGGCAGATCCACCACTGGTCCGCGATCGTGTTCGTCGCGGCCATGCTGGTGCACATGATGCGCGTCTTCTTCACCGGCGCGTTCCGCAAGCCCCGCGAGATCAACTGGCTCTTCGGTGCCGGTCTGCTCATCCTCGGCATGTTCGACGGCTTCATGGGCTACTCGCTGCCCGACGACCTGCTCTCCGGCACCGGCATCCGGTTCATGGAGGGCGCGATCCTGGCCGTGCCGATCGTCGGCACGTACCTGATGTTCTTCCTCTTCGGCAGCCAGTTCCCCGGCGTCGACATCGTGCCGCGGCTGTTCACCGTGCACGTCCTGCTGATCCCGGGGATCATGCTGGGCCTGCTGGTGGCCCACCTGATCCTGGTCTTCTACCACAAGCACACCCAGTTCTCGGGGCCCGGGCGCACCGAGCAGAACGTCGTCGGCATGCCGTTGATGCCGGTCTACATGGCGAAGGCGGGCGGGTTCTTCTTCCTGGTGTTCGGCGTCGTCGCCGTGATGTCGGCGATCGCCACCGTCAACCCGATCTGGCTGTACGGCCCGTACCGCCCGGACCAGGTCACGACGGACGCGCAGCCCGACTGGTACATGGGCTTCTCCGAGGGCCTGATCCGGATCATGCCGGGCTGGGAGATCGGCCTGTGGGGCCACACCCTGAACCTCGGGGTCTTCATCCCGCTGATGATCTTCCCGCTGGTACTGGTGGCGGTCTGGGGCTACCCGTTCATCGAGGCCTGGGTCACCGGGGACCGGGGCGAGCACCACATCGCGGACCGCCCGCGCAACGCGCCGGTGCGGACCGCCTACGGCGCCGCCTGGGTCGGCCTCTACCTGCTCCTGCTGGCCGGCGGCGGCAACGACCTGCTCGCCACGCACTTCGAGCTGTCGATCAACACGATCACCAATGCCGTCCGGGTCGGCTTCTTCGTCGTTCCGGTGGTGGTCTTCGTGATCACCAAGCGGTGGTGCCTGGGCCTCCAGCGGCGCGACAAGGAGAAGGTGCTGCACGGCCGGGAGACCGGTGTCATCAACCGGCTGCAGCACGGCGAGTTCGTCGAGGTGCACGCGCCGCTGCCGCAGGAGCGGTTGTACACGCTCACCTCGCACGCGCAGCCGCAGCCGATCGAACTGCCGGCCGAGGTGGACGAGAACGGGGTGGCCCGCAAGGTCGGCCTGTTCACGCGCATTCGGGCCCAGCTCTCGCGCGGCTTCTACGGCCAGGGCAGCCAGATCTCCAAGCCCACCGCCGAGGAGCACGAGGAGATCACCAGCGGCCACGGCCACCACTGATCCGCCGATCCACCGATCGGCCGATCCACCGATCCGTCGATCCGTCGATCCGCTGATCCACGGCCGCCCGCAGGACGCAAACAGGGCCCGCCACGCCGCATCGCGCGTGGCGGGCCCTGTCCGGTCTCCGGCCGTTCCGCCCGGGTCGCCCCGGCGGGTCCCGTTCCCGCCCGGTCAGCCGCGCAGGGCTGCGGGCACCGCCGCGCAGAGCGCGGCCGCGAGGGTCACACCGACGCAGACGGCGGCCCAGCGCGCACAGATCCGGCGGCATTCGCTGCGGTAGCGGGCCGCCAGCTGTTGGCACCGCTCCACGGCCCGGTCGACCACGTCCTCGGCGTAGCGCAGGCGGTCCGCCGTGTAGGCCTGTTCGAGGCCCTCCCGCTCGCCGGGCGAGAGCCAGGGGAACCGGTCGGCGAAGGCCCGGGCGTCCCGTTCGGCGGCCGACACCTCGGCCTCCCAGGCGAGATAGCCCTCCAGGCGGGCGATCTCCAGCTTGGCGTCCACCCGGCCCCTCGCCCGGCCGTTGAGCCGCCGGGCCTTCTCTACGGCCCGCCCGGCTCCGCCGTCCGCCCGGCCGCCCACCCGGGCCCGCGCCGCTCCGGCGCCCTTGCCCGACCGGGCGCCCCGTGCCCTCGGCGGGCGCTGTCTGCCACCCATGACCGCTCCTTGTCCAGCACCCGGGCACCGCGGCGAGCAGCACTGCGGCAGCGGCGCGCACCTGTCGAGATCGGCCGGCCGGACCCGCCCAGGGGGCCCGCAGCGCAACCACGCAACTACTATCAGTGACCACCCGGGAAGCATGGGCCGACTCGCCGGACCGCGGCCTCCGGAACGGCTCCGACCTGCGGGAACGAGGCGCCGGCCACCCCGGGGCGCGGCGCGCGCGAACGGCTCGGCGCACCGCCCGGACAGGGGGCGCCCGCCGGACGGAAGGCGCCCCGCCGGAGCGGTGACACCCTGCAAGATCGTCGGCACGCTCCGCGCACGAGCCTGTACGATCGGCGACCGAGGCGGCGCTCTGCCCGGCCGCCGGCCCGGCCTGCCCCGGTCCCCCGGGGCGCGAACCAGGAGGTCAGCCATGCCCGACGCCGGTCGGTTCAGCGAGTTGGGCGAGCAGGGCTCGCAGGCCGTCATGGAGGCGGCCGCGGTGCTGGAGCGGGAGCTGGCCGCCGGGCTGGCCGACGCCAAGGCGACCGGCGACCGGCTCACCGGCGAACACCGGGTCGATCCGGAGGAGTTCGGCCGCCTGGTGCAGCGGGTGTCGGAGAACACCCACCAGCTGATCGACGCCGTCAGTGACCGGCTGCTCGGCAACACCGGCGGCGAGGCTGCGGAGCACACCCGGCGGCTCGCCGACAACGCGCACGACGTCATCGACCTGCTGCTCAACCTGAGCACCCTCGCCCCCGGCTTCGCCAACCGGTCGATGCAGGAGACCTTCGGCCCGCGGCAGAGCCCGGCCGAGCACCCCGACGGGGCCGAAGGCCACCAGGGGTGACGGCCCCGGCGCCACCGCTCCCCGGCGGGGAAGAGCTGGTCGAACGGGTCCTGGCCCGGTACCGGGAGCGGACGGTGGCGGCGCTGCTGCGCCACATCCCCGAGCAGAGCCCGCCGTACCTGTACGAGCTGGCCGCCGACTACCCGGCCCGGCCGTGCAAAGGGCTGCGGTCCGCGCTCTGTCTGGCCACCTGCGCCGCGTTCGGCGGCCGCCCGCAGCGCGCGCTCAACCCGGCGGTGACGGTCGAGCTGTTCCACAACGCGTTCCTGATCCACGACGACATCCAGGACGGCAGCGAGCTGCGCCGCGGCGAGCCCACGCTCTCCGCCGCCTACGGGGTCGAGGTCGCGCTGAACGTCGGCAACGCGACCAACCTGCTCGGGCTGCAACGGCTGATGGCCAACCGGCGGGAGCTGGGCGGCGAGCTGGCCTGGCGGTTGTTCGAGGAGACCGAGCTGATGTGCCGCCAGTCGCTGGAGGGCCAGGCGATGGAGATCGCCTGGATCCGCGACAACGCCTGCACGCTGGCGCCCGCCGACTACTACCGGATGTGCCTCAAGAAGACGTCCTGGTACACCTTCCTCTACCCGTGCCGGACCGGCCTGCTGGTCGCCGAGGGCGCGGAAACCGACGCCGCCCGGCTGGACCGGTTCGGCTGGTACCTCGGTGCGGCCTACCAGATCCAGGACGACGTGCTCAACCTGGTCGGTACCCTGGCCGACTACGGCAAGGAGATCGCCGGGGACCTCTGGGAGGGCAAGCGCACCCTGATGCTGATCCACCTGCTGGAGCGCTGCACCCCCGCCGAACGCGCCCGCGCCGAGCACTACCTGCACGGCACCCGGGCACAGCGCGGCCCCGGCGCCGCGGAGGACGTCCGCTGGCTGCTCGACCGGATGTCGGCGTACGACTGCGTGGAGAGCGCCCGGGAGGCCGCCGCCGGGCTGGTCGCCGCCGCCGACCGGGAGATCGCCGAGGTGCTGGCAGCCGCTCCCCCGCCGGACGTTCCGTCCGGGGAGGCCGCCGAGGCCCGGGACTTCCTGCTCGCCCTGCCCGCCTTCGTGGTAGCTCGGGCGAGCTGACCTCCGGTCCGAGTACGCTGCCCAGCGCGGGACCTGAGCATCCGTCCGCTGAGCCGCGCGGCGCCTGGCGGCGAGGAGAGAGGCGTGACCGAGGCCGCTTCCCGGCGCCACCCGGAGCGGTGGCGTGCGCCGACGGTCTCGTGCGGGGTCAGGCGAAGGCCGAGGGACGTCCGAGGGCGACCAGGTGGTGGTCCTTGGTGCCGACGTAGATCCGGCCCTTGTCGGTGGCCGGGACGGAGAACTTGCTGACCGTGCCGAGCGGGAAGGAGCGGCGCAGCCTGAGTGTGCCGCCCACCGGCACCGGGTCGTAGGCGCGCAGTTCGCCGCCCTCGCCGTACTGGCCGGTGCCGGACCAGATGACCCAGACCAGGGCGGAGCCGGACCGGGTGCCGTCGGAGGTGACGACGGGTGAGCCGGACATCTTGAGGAAGTCCTCGGCACTGGTGCCGGCGCTGGTCAGCTGCGGGGTGCCGGAGGCGGTGACGGAGTACTTGAGGGCGCGCAGTTTGCCGAAGTTCTCGACGGTGTAGACGTAGCCGCCGTCGCCGCCCCAGACCGCCGGGTGGCCCCAGACCCCGCCGTGGGGACCGGTGATGCCGACGGCCTTGTCGGTGCCGCCGGGGCCCTGGCCCATGCCGCCGAGGTCGTCGCGGTCGAGCAGGAAGATCCGGCCGTCCTTGCCGACCTGGACGAGCAGCCGGGGGTGGGCGGGGGTGCCGAAGACGTCGGTGGGGAGGGCGACCGGGCCGCCGGAGCCGAGGTCGGTGTCCTTCTTGTCGAGGGTGGCGTTGTTGGAGGGGCTGAAGAAGTCCTTCGGGGTGAAGGTGCCGTCGCCGTTGACGGCGAAGCGGATCACCGATTCGCCGAGTCCGCCGGGCGGCTTGTTGCCGGGGCCCTGGGCGGGTGAGGCGCCGGCGCCCTGGCCGTTGGCGGTGGCGAGGATGATCCGGCCGGGGCCGTCGGAGACGAGGCCGCTGCCGGCCATCCAGATGGAGGCCCGCTGGGTGTCGGAACCGGCCACCGTGGACCAGAGGGTGAGTTTGCGGGTCGCGGTGTCCAGGCCGGCCAGGGTGCCGATGTAGTCGCCGATGCCGCAGAGCGAGCCGAAGCCGAAGTAGAGGTGGCCGTCGAGGAGCAGCAGCCCGGGGCGCTGGAGCGAGCGGTAGGCGTTGAACGGCTTTCCGGGGGCGTTGACCGGGTCGCCCTGGACGGTGACCGGCCAGCCGCTGCGCTCGGCGCCGCTCCGGGCGTCGACGGCGTGCACGTAGTAGTGCGGGTGCTTGTCGTCGGGCCCGTCGTTGACCTTGCTGGTGAGGTAGACGGTGCCGGTGGCCGGGTCGTACACCGGGGTGGAGGTGGTGCCGACGTTGGGACCGGGGTCGGAGCAGCCGATGGCGGCGGAGGGCCAGGCCGGGCCGTTCTCCCGGTGCCAGGTGATCTTCCCGGTGTTGGCGTTGATCCCGTAGACGTGGTTGGTCTCGGTGGCGACGACCACGGTCGGGCCGATGACCAGCGGCTGGGCGAAGACCTGGCCGTCGAGGGCGGTGGAGAAGCGGACGCCGAAGTCGGACTTGGCGACCTCGTCGGGCCCGAGTCCGGGTTCGTCGCGGTCCCAGGCGGTGCGCTCGGTGGTGACGGAGACGGTGGTGACGTCGGCGCGGGCGGTGGCTGCCGGGGCCAGCAGGGCGAGGCCCGTGAGCAGGGCTGCGGCCCGGGCGGGGCGTCTGTTGGTTCGGTTCATGGCGCCCATGGTTCGGTGGCGGGGTCGGGGCCACCAGCGGGGTGGTCCACTCGGCCGTCGGCCGTTCGACGCGTTCCGCCCTCCGGCGGGGGTCTGTTGATCTATGGTCGTCGCGGCACGCGCCACCGGGCGCGCGACGGGAGAGGCGGACGAACAGTGCGATTCGCAGTCATCGGCACAGGCATGGTCGGGCAGACGCTCGCGGACAAACTGGTGGCGCTGGGCCACGAGGTGATGCTGGGTTCCCGGACCAAGGACAACGAGAAGGCCGTCGCCTGGGCGGAGCAGGCCGGCCCGAACGGGCACCACGGCACCTTCGCGGACGCCGCCGGGTTCGGGGAGGTGGTGCTGAACGCGACCTCCGGGACGGTCTCGCTGGCGGCCCTTCGGGCGGCGGGCGCCGATCGGCTGGCCGGGAAGGTCCTCGTGGACGTCTCCAACCCGCTGGTCTTCTCGGCGGAGGGCGAGCTCAGCCTGAACCCGGTGAACACCGACAGCGTGGGCGAGCAGATCCAGCGGGAGTTCCCGCAGGCCCGGGTGGTGAAGGCGCTGAACACGCTGTCCGCGCCGGTGATGGTCGACCCGGGCCGGGTGCCGGGCGAGCACAACCTGTTCGTGGCCGGGGACGACGCCGGTGCGAAGGCCGAAGTGGTGTCCCTGCTGCAGGAGTTCGGCTGGCCGGCCGGGTCGGTGATCGACCTCGGGGGGATCTCCTCCGCCCGGGGCATGGAGATGCTGATGCCGTTCTGGATCCAGCTGATGCGCGCCTTCGGCACGACCGACTTCAACTACTCCTTCAAGCGCGCCGAGTAGCGAGCGCCGGGGAAGCGCAGCGCCCCCGCCCCTCCGTCGGTCCGGTGGAGGGGCGGGGGCGTTCGGCGTCGTGCCTACCGGCGGCCGGTGGAGGCGGGGACGCGCGCGACGGGCTCGTCCTCGACCGGTTCGGGGGCGCCGCCGCCCCGGGCCGGGCCCGGGAGCACGGCGCGGCCCGTGCGGGCGGCCTCGGCGAGCGCCAGCTGCCGGTCGGCCGCGGCCTGGATGGCGTCCTTGTCACCGATCTCGGCGTCCGGCAGCGCGTCCGGCAGCAGGTCCTCGATCAGCCGCAGCGGCCGGTAGGCGAGGCCGAGCAGGCCCCAGAGCGCCAGCACCGCGCCGACCACGACGAGCAGCAGGCCGGCGCCGCGGCCCGGTCCGGTGCCGAGGACCATCCCGACCGAGTCGGCGAGCGCGCCGCCGGGGCGCATCAGCGGCTCGAAGACGTGGTCGGAGAGCGGGCCGGCGGTGAGGAAGCCGAGCGGCATCATCGACATCGCCAGCATCTGGTTGGTGGCCAGTACGCGGCCCTGGAGCTCCATCCCGACCTTGGTCTGGATCAGTGCCATCCAGTGCGAGTTGAGGATCATCAGCGCCGCCCAGAGGACGAAGAGCCCGCAGGCGGTGAGGGCGGCCTGCGGGCGGCTGCCGGTCACGATCGCGGCCAGGCCGACCACCGAGGTGAAGCCGATCATGCCGGTCGCGCGCCGCCGGGTGCCGCCCCACAGGGCCATCACCAGGGCGCCGGTCATGGCGCCGACGCCGCCCACCGCGGTGATCACACCGAGCTGCACGGCCGAGCCGCCGGCCAGCACCATCGGGGTGACCAGCACGGTGGCCACCGCGAAGAGGTAGTTGAACACCACGAAGAAGACCACCATCGCCACCAGGCTGTGCCGGCGCACGATGTAGCGCCAGCCGGTGACCACCTCGCGCAGCAGCGGCTCCTCCTGCTTGTCGAACATCGCGTCCGGGAAGCGGACCAGCAGCAGGCAGGTGACGCCGGTCAGGAAGGTCGCCATGTCGAAGAGCACCACGCCGTGCAGGCCGATCAGCGAGACCAGCACGCCGCCGGCCAGGACGGCCATCATGTCGCCCGCACCGGTGCCGAGTTGGGCCAGGCCGTTGGCCTGGCCGAGGTAGCGCTTCGGTACCAGCTGGGTGATCGCGGCCAGGTAGGCCGGGCGTTGGAAGGCCGAGCAGACCGCGCCGGTGCAGGCCACCAGGTAGATGTGCCAGACCTCCAGCAGGTCGGCCCAGAGAAGCCCGCCGAGCGCGAGCATGCCGGCCGCCGCCACGGTGTCGGTGACGATCATGATCTTCCGGCGGTCGACCCGGTCGGCCAGTGCGCCGGCGATCGGCAGCAGCAGCACGGCCGGCA